>NZ_JBEYEY010000018.1:0-172373 GCF_040703635.1 Streptomyces sp. NPDC007189 | reverse complement strand
CGCCCGGTTACATTCCGAACCCGGAAGCTAAGCCTTACAGCGCCGATGGTACTGCAGGGGGGACCCTGTGGGAGAGTAGGACACCGCCGAACAATCTTTGGGAAGGACCCCTGGTCACCAGCGTTCAGCTGGGACCAGGGGTCCTTTCGTTTTTACAATGCTTGTAGTACCGAAGACAGGAGTCACCATGTCCACCAACTCTCCCGACGACCGACCGGAGCGCGACCAGCGGCGACGGGACAGTGGTGACCGTGGTGATCGCGGCGGCTACCGGGGCGACCGCGGCGGCTTCCGCCGTGACAACGACCGCCGTGACACCGAGCGTGGTGGTTACGGCCGGCGTGACGACCAGCGCGGTCATGGCGACCGCCGTGACGACCGCGGAGGCTTCCGCCGCGACGACCGGCGTGACGACCGGCGCGACGATCGGCGCGATGACCGGCGTGACGATCGTCGCGATGACCGGGGTGGGTTCCGTGGCCGGGACGACCGTGGTGGTTATGGCGGTGGTTATGGTCGGCGGGACGATCGTCGTGAGGGTGAGCGGGGTTCGCGTCCCGGTTTCCAGCGGGACGACCGTGACCGTGGGCCGCGTGGGGATGACCGGCGTGACGACCGGGGCGGGTTCCGTGGCCGCGATGACCGTGGTGGGGACCGTCCGTCCTACCGCCGTGACGACGAGCGTGGTGGTTACGGCCGGCGTGACGACCAGCGCGGTCACGGCGACCGCCGTGACGACCGCGGAGGCTTCCGCCGCGACGACCGGCGCGACGACCGTCGCGATGACCGCCGTGACGATCGTCGCGATGACCGGGGTGGGTTCCGTGGCCGCGACGACCGTGGTGGTTATGGCGGTGGTTATGGCCGGCGGGACGATCGTCGTGAGGGTGAGCGGGGTTCGCGTCCCGGTTTCCAGCGGGACGACCGTGACCGTGGGCCGCGTCGGGATGACCGGCGTGACGACCGGGGCGGGTTCCGTGGCCGTGACGACCGTGGTGGTTATGGCGGTGGTTATGGCCGGCGGGACGACGAGCGTGGTGGTTACGGCCGGCGTGACGACCAGCGCGGTCACGGCGACCG
Organism: Streptomyces sp. NPDC007189; assembly: GCF_040703635.1. Classification (NCBI taxonomy): domain Bacteria; kingdom Bacillati; phylum Actinomycetota; class Actinomycetes; order Kitasatosporales; family Streptomycetaceae; genus Streptomyces; species Streptomyces sp. NPDC007189. The sequence continues at coordinate 171,293 of NZ_JBEYEY010000018.1, read as the reverse complement.
CCGTGACGACCGCGGAGGCTTCCGCCGCGACGACCGGCGCGACGACCGCCGGGACGATCGGCGTGACGACCGGGGTGGGTTCCGCGGCCGTGACGACCGCGGCCGGGACGACCGTGGTCGTGGGCCGCGTCGGGACGACCGGGGTGGCCGGCCTGGTGGCTTCCGGGGCCGGGACGACCGCAGGGACGACCGCCGGGGCGGTGGCCGCTTCCGCGACGAGCGCGACCGTGACCGGGACCGTGAGCCGATCAAGCGGCTGCCGATCCCGGAGGACGTCACCGGTGAGGAGATCGACAAGGACGTCCGGCAGGAGCTGCAGAGCCTGCCCAAGACGCTCGCGGACGACGTCGCCAAGAACCTGGTGATGGTCGCCCGGCTCATCGACGAGGACCCCGAGGGCGCCTACGCCTACTCCAAGGTGGCCCTGCGCCTGGCGTCCCGCGTGGCAGCCGTGCGCGAGGCGGCAGGGTTCGCGGCGTACGCCAACCAGAAGTACAGCGAGGCCCTCGCCGAGTTCCGGGCCGCGCGGCGGATGACCGGCACCGTGGACCTGTGGCCGGTGATGGCCGACTGCGAGCGCGGTCTCGGGCGGCCGGAGAAGGCGCTGGACATGGCCGGCGCCCCGGAGGTGCACAAGCTGGACAAGGCCGGTCAGGTCGAGATGCGGCTCGTCGCGGCCGGCGCCCGGCGTGACATGGGCCAGCTGGACGCGGCCATCGTGACCCTGCAGAGCCCCGAGCTGGCGTCGAACGCCGTCCACCCGTGGACCGCGCGCCTGCGGTACGCCTACGCCGACGCCCTGCTGGCCGCCGGCCGCCAGGGCGAGGCGCGGGAGTGGTTCGCCAAGGCCGTCGAGGCCGACCGGGACGGCAGCACGGACGCCTCCGACCGGCTCGCCGAGCTGGACGGCGTCGAGTTCCTCGACGCCCTGGACGAGAGCGGGGACGCGGGCGAGCCCGAGTCCGCCGAGCCGTCCGGGGAAGACGGCGACGACAAGGACTGACGACAGTCACTGAGAAGAGGGCGGGTTCCCCCAGGGGAGCCCGCCCTCTTCGTGTTCAGGCGTTCAGATCTCCAGCGCCCGCAGCACCAGCCCCGACGCCGGCTTCGGGCCGAACGACGTCGACTTGCGGGGCATGGTCACGCCCTGGCGGGCCAGGTCGCGTACGACCTCCTCGCGGACCGGGTGCATCAGCACGGCCGTACCGCCGTCGCGTTCCGCCTTGGCGACCGTCGCGGCCGTGTCGTGGATGTACGCGATGTGGGCGGGGGAGTCCTCGGGGATGTGCCACACATGGTCGAGCAGGGTGGCGTGCAGCACCGTGGCGTCCAGGGAACGCCAGGCGGCCGGACGGTCCGCGGGAATCGTGCGGGTCAACAGGTCCGGGTCCGGGCGGTCGAGCAGGTGGAAGGCGCCGTCGCCGGCCAGGAGGAAGGCGTTGCCCGCGCAGGACGCGTCCGCCAGCGCCTCCAGGGCCTCGGCGAGGGGTGTGTCGAGGCGCCGCACCCGGAACAGGCCCTGCACGGCCGCGAGTGCGTCGGCGACCGGCAGGCCGTGCAGCAGGCGGTGGATGGCGCGGACGCGCAGCGGGTAGCGGGCGGTGTCGACGAGCAGCACCAGGCCGTGGTCCCAGGGGCTGGGGGAGGGGTGCTCGGCGCGCAGCCGCAGATAGGTGGCCCAGCGGTGGTGGCCGTCGGCGATCAGGGCCTGCTGACGGGCCAGGTCGGACTGGATCCGGGTGACGTCGGCGGGGCCGGTGACGGACCACAGGCGGTGGCGGAAGCCGTCCTCGGTGGTCGTGGCCAGCAGCGGCGGCGTGCCGGCCGTGCGCTCCACGACCTCGGCCGCCGTGCCGTCGCCGCGGTAGGTCAGCAGCAGCGGCTCCAGGTTCGCGCGCGTGGCGCGCATCAGGGCCGCGCGGTCGGCGACCACGGGCGGCATGACGTCCTCGTGCGGCAGCACCACGCCTTCGGCCGGCTCCGACACCCGCAGCGCGCCGATGATCCCGCGCTGGAGCAGGCCGCTGCCGTCCCGCTGCTCGTAGACGTACAGGCCGGGCTCCGGGTCCGCGGTGAGGACGCCCTCGTCCAGCCATCGGCGCAGGGTGTCCGCCGCCTGCTCGGTACGGGCGCTCGGGGTGCCGGCCTGAGGCAGGATCAGCCGGACGATGTTGTACGGGTCGGCGGACTGGAGGTGGTGCACCCCGTCGGGACGGACGACGACGTCGTACGGCGGGGAGGTGACGGAGGCCAGGCTGCCGACCCGGTCGGGGTCGTAGCGAAGGCCGCGGAACGGGCTGAGTTCCAGGCCCCGGCGCGCCGTTGCCTCCGAGTGACCTGCAGTGTTCATCCCGGCATCGTACGTGTGTCAGTGGCGTGCGGGATGATCGGGGGAAAGGCGGGAGAACGCCTTGGGACGACGGTTGGACGAGGAGCGATGCGGACATGAGCCAGGCGGTCAGGACGAGGCCCGAGGGCAGTGGGCAGCCCCTGAGCGAGGCGTACGACACGGCGCTGCTCGATCTGGACGGGGTGGTGTACGCGGGCGGGCAGGCGATCGCGCACGCGGTGGAGTCGCTTGCGGTGGCGCACTCCGGCGGCATGCATCTGGCGTACGTCACCAACAACGCGCTGCGGACGCCGGACACGGTGGCCGGGCATCTGACGGAGCTGGGCATACCGACCGGCGCCGATGACGTCATCACCTCCGCCCAGGCCGTCGCGCGGCTGATCAGCGAACAGGTGCCGGCCGGGGCGCGGGTGCTGGTGATCGGTGGCGAGGGGCTGCGGGTGGCGCTGCGCGAGCGGGGCCTGGTGCCGGTGGAGTCGGCGGACGACGATCCGGCGGCGGTCGTGCAGGGCTACGGCGGCCCTGACCTGACCTGGGGGAGATTCGCGGAGGCGTCGTACGCGGTGGCGCGCGGGGTGCCGTGGTTCGCGTCCAACACCGACCTGACGATCCCGAGCGGCCGGGGCATCGCGCCGGGCAACGGAGCGGCCGTGGAGGTCGTCCGGATCGCCACGGGCAAGGAGCCGCAGGTGGCGGGCAAACCGTTGCCGCCGATGCACCGCGAGACGATCCTCCGGACGGGCGCGAAGCGGCCGCTGGTGGTCGGGGACCGGCTGGACACGGACATCGAGGGCGCGTTCAACGGCGGGGTCGACTCGCTGCTGGTGCTGACCGGCGTCACCGACGCCGCCCAGCTGCTCGCGGCGCCGCCGCGGCACCGGCCGACGTACGTGGACGCCGATCTGCGCGGCCTGCTCACCGGCCAGCCGGAGGTCACCGCCGACGGCGACGGCTTCCGCTGCGGCGGGTTCACGGCGACGGCCCGGGCGGACCGGCTGGAGCTGGAGGGCGACGGCGAGGCACTGGACGGACTGCGGGCACTGTGCGCCACGGCCTGGACGGCCGCGGGTGACGGCTCCTGCACGCTGGACGGGGGGAAGGCGCTGGCACGGCTGGGACTGTGAGCGGGCTTGAGGGGTAGGCGCTGGCACGGCTCGGACCGTGACGGGGTCTGGGGCCGGTGACTGCGACCGATTCACCCCGGCATCGCAACCTACAGCGAGGGTAGGCTAACCTAACCTCGTGTTGGTCGACAGTCCTCCGGAACAGCGCGCGGAGTCCGCCCCCGCGCCCCCAACCCGTCGGTCCGCAAGGGCCGTTGGGGTCCTGCTCGCCGCCGTGCTCCTGGTGCTCGTCGCCCTGGCGAGCGTCGCGGTCGGGGCGAAGGCGCTGTCGCCGGACCAGGTGTGGCACGGCCTGTTCCACGGCACGGGGACCTACGGCGACGTGGTCGTGGACGAACGGCTCGCCCGCACGGTCCTGGGCCTGCTGGCCGGTGCCGCGCTCGGTCTCGCGGGCGCGGTGCTCCAGGCGCTCACCCGCAATCCGCTGGCCGACCCCGGGCTGCTCGGCATCAACGCGGGCGCCTCGGCCGGCGTCGTCACCGCCATCACCTACTGCGGCGTCACCAGCCTGACCGGCTATGTGTGGTTCGCCTTCCTCGGGGCCGCGGCGGTCGGGGCGCTGGTGTGGTTCCTCGGCGGCAGCCGGGGCGCCACCCCGGTGCGGCTCGCGCTCGCCGGCACGGCGATCAGCGCCGCCCTGTACGGCTACCTCCAGGCGGTGATGATCCTGGACGACGCGGCGCTGGCCAAGATGCGTTTCTGGACGGTGGGTTCGCTGGCCTCGGCCGACTACTCGACCATCGTGCAGGTGCTGCCGTTCCTCGCGGCCGGCATGGTCCTCGCGCTCGCGCTCGCCCGCCCCCTGAACGCCGTCGCGATGGGCGACGACACCGCCCGCGCCCTCGGCGCGCACCTGGGCCGCACCCGCGCGCTCGCCATGCTGGCCGCGACCGTGCTGTGCGGCGCCGCCACCGCCGCCTGCGGACCCATCGTGTTCGTCGGCCTGATGGTCCCGCACGTCGTGCGCTCCTTCACCGGCCCCGACCTGCGCTGGATCCTGCCGTACGCCACGGTCCTGTCGCCGGTGCTGCTGCTCGGCGCCGACGTCGTCGGCCGGGTCGTGGCGCGCCCCTCGGAACTCCAGGTCGGCATCGTCACCGCGGTCATCGGCGGCCCGGTCTTCATCCTGCTCGTACGACGGCGGAGGACGGCCCAGCTGTGAAGAGGCGAACCACGCACCGGGCCGTCCGCACTCCCGGGGGGCTCTCCCTGCGCCTGGACCTGCGGGCCCTGACCGTCGTCGTGCTGCTGCTGGCCGCCGCCGGTGCGGCCGGGGTGGCGCTGATCGGCACCGGCGACGCGAAGATCCCCGCGGCCGACGTGCTCAGGACCCTCGCCGGGAACGGCAACGCGTACCAGGACTTCATCGTCAACGAGCTGCGGCTGCCGCGGGTGCTGGTCGGCCTGCTGGTCGGCGCCGCGCTCGGCCTCGGCGGCGCGCTGTTCCAGTCCGTCTCGCGCAACCCGCTCGGCAGCCCGGACGTGCTGGGGCTGTCCCAGGGTTCGACGGCCGGCGCGCTCGTGGTGATCGTGCTGCTGTCCGGCAGCACCACCCAGGTCACCGTCGGAGCGCTGGCCGGTGGTCTGGTGACCGGGCTCGCCCTCTATCTGCTCGCCTGGAAGCAGGGCGTGCACGGGTACCGGCTCGTCCTGGTCGGCATCGGCGTCTCCGCGATCGCCACCGCGGTCAACGGCTATCTGCTCACCAAGGCCGACCTGGTCGACGCGGCCCGCGCGGTCGTGTGGATGACCGGCTCGCTGGACGGCCGGGACTGGGACCAGGTCTGGCCGCTGCTCGCCGTGTGCGCGGTCCTCGTCCCGCTGGTCCTCGTCAACGCGCGCGGCCTGCGGATGCTGGAGATGGGCGACGACGTCGCCGGCGCCCTCGGGGTGCGGGTGCAGCGGGTCCGGCTGGTGCTGATGGTCTGCGCCGTGCTGCTCACCGCCGCCGCCACCGCGGCCGCCGGACCCGTCAGCTTCGTCGCGCTGACCGCGCCGCAGCTGGCCCGCCGCCTGACCCGCTCGCCGGGGCCGAACCTGGTGCCCTCCCTGTGCATGGGCGCCGCCCTGCTGGTCGCGGCCGACTGGGCCGCGCAGCGCGCCTTCGGCGCCGACCAGCTGCCCGTCGGCGTGGTCACCGGCGTCCTCGGCGGCGGCTATCTGCTGTGGCTGCTGGTCACCGAGCGCAGGGCGGGCCGGATATGAGCCACATCCCCACGAAGACGACCGGGAGCACCGTGAACCGCCTGTCCGCCGAGAACGTCACCCTCGCCTACGACCAGCGCGTCATCGCCGAACGGCTGTCGGTGGAGATCCCCGACAACTCCTTCACGGTGATCGTCGGCCCGAACGCGTGCGGCAAGTCGACGCTGCTGCGGGCGCTGTCGCGGATGCTCAAGCCCAGCCAGGGCCGGGTGCTGCTCGACGGCCAGGTCATCCAGTCGATGCCCGCCAAGAAGGTCGCCCGCACCCTCGGGCTGCTGCCGCAGTCGGCCGTCGCGCCCGACGGCATCACCGTCGCCGACCTCGTCGGCCGGGGCCGCTACCCGCACCAGGGCCTGCTGCGCCAGTGGTCGGCCGAGGACGAGCGGGTCGTACAGGAATCCATGCGGCAGACCGGGGTCGAGACGCTGGCCGACCGGTACGTCGACGAGCTGTCCGGCGGGCAGCGGCAGCGGGTGTGGATCGCGATGGCGCTCGCCCAGCAGACCCCGCTGCTGCTGCTGGACGAGCCGACCACCTACCTGGACATCCAGCACCAGATCGACGTCCTCGACCTGTGCGCCGAGCTGCACGAGACCCAGGGCCGCACCCTGGTCGCCGTCCTGCACGACCTCAACCACGCGGCCCGCTACGCCACCCACCTCATCGCCCTGCGCGGCGGCGAGGTCATCGCCGAGGGCGCCCCGAACGACATCGTCACCGCCGAGCTGGTGGAGGAGGTGTTCGGGCTGCGCTGTCAGGTCATCGACGACCCGGAGACCGGCACCCCGCTGGTCGTCCCCGCGGCGCGCGGGGCCCGGCGGGAGCGGCTCACAGCAGCTTCCTGAGCCGGAACAGGTCCAGCAGGCTCGCCTCCAGCCGCACCCGGCCCGAGCCCCAGGCGGTCGCGAAGTTCAGCTCGCCGTCCACCAGCGCCACCAGGTCGTCCCCCGCCATGGCGAGCCTGATCTCCGCCTTGTCCCGCGGCGGGCCGGGGTGGGTGTCGTCCACCTCGATCCGCCCGCCCGTCATACGGCCGGCGAAGGTGACGTCCAGGTCGGTGATGTGACAGCTCACCGAGCGGTCCAGCGCGGCGGCCGCGCGGACGCCGCCCTCGGCGCCCTGCATGTTGTCCGAAAGCTTTCCCAGTGCGGCGCGGCACTCCTCGATCGTGGCCATCGCCACCGACCGTACCCCAGCCGTTCGGGGTAGCGTCTGCCCATGAGCGAGTCCGTGACCGAGGCCCCCGCGGATGCCGTGACGGAGGCCGAGCCCGAGTACGACCCCGCCGCGCCCGCCCCCCTGAGGCTCCCGCGCACCCCCACCGGCAACGCCGAGGTCGACGCCCAGCTGGAACGGCTCGCCGACGCCGACCACCTCGCCACCGACGGGCACATGGAGGTGTACGAGGATGTACACCGGGGGCTGCGCGACGCGCTCACCGCGCTCGACGCCCGCCCGGGACCTCCGGCGCCCCCGCCCTCGCACCATCAGAGCAGGAGCTGAACCGAACGTGGCAGGAGTCGCACGTCGCCGTCTGGACGCGGAGCTGGTCCGAAGGAAGCTCGCGCGCTCGCGTGAGCACGCCGGCCAGCTGATCGCCGCGGGGCGGGTCACCGTCGGCAAGACCGTGGCGACCAAGCCGGCCACCCAGGTGGAGACCGCCGCGGCGATCGTGGTCCAGGCCGACGACAGCGACCCCGACTACGTCTCCCGCGGCGGGCACAAGCTCGCCGGCGCCCTGGAGGTCTTCGTCCCGCAGGGGCTCGTGGTCGAGGGCCGGCGCGCACTGGACGCCGGCGCGTCCACCGGCGGCTTCACCGACGTGCTGCTGCGCGCGGGCGCCGCGCACGTCGTCGCCGTGGACGTCGGCTACGGACAGCTCGCCTGGTCGCTCCAGAAGGATGAACGCGTCACCGTCAAGGACCGTACGAACGTACGCGAGTTGACGCTCGAGGCGATCGATGGGGAGCCGGTGGATCTTGTCGTGGGCGATCTGTCCTTCATTCCGCTCGGGCTGGTGCTGCCGGCCCTGAAGCGGTGCGTGACGCCGGACGCCGACCTGGTGATGATGGTCAAGCCGCAGTTCGAGGTGGGCAAGGAGCGGCTGGGCAGCGGGGGTGTCGTACGGAGTCCGCAGCTGCGTGCGGAGGCCGTGCGGGGTGTGGCCGAGAAGGCCTGGGAGCTGGGGCTCGGGGTGCAGTCGGTCACCGCCAGCCCGCTGCCCGGCCCCTCGGGGAACGTCGAGTACTTTCTCTGGCTGCGGGCGGGGGCACCCCAGGTGGACCCGGCCGACGTCGACCGTGCAGTGGCGGAGGGGCCGCGTTGACACAGAACCTGGCGCGTACTGTTTTCCTGCTCGCCCACACCGGGCGGCCCGCGGCGGTCCGCAGTGCGGAACTCGTCGTCAAGGGCCTGCTGCGGCATGGCATCGGGGTGCGGGTGCTGGAGGAGGAGGCGCGCGACCTGCCGCTGCCGGACCAGGTGGCGCTGGTCAAGGAGGCGACCCCGCAGTGCCTCGACGGGTGCGAGCTGCTGATCGTGCTCGGCGGTGACGGGACGCTGCTGCGGGGCGCCGAGTTCGCCCGCGCGTCCGGGGTGCCGATGCTCGGCGTCAACCTCGGCCGGGTGGGGTTCCTCGCGGAGGCCGAGCGCGACGACCTCGACCGGGTGGTCGACCGGGTGGTGGCGCGGTCGTACGAGGTCGAGGAGCGGATGACCGTCGACGTCGTCGTGCACCGCAACGGGGACATCGTGCACACCGACTGGGCGCTGAACGAGGCGGCCGTGCAGAAGGCCGGCGCCGAGAAGCTGCTCGAGGTCGTGCTGGAGATCGACGGGCGGCCGGTGTCGGAGTTCGGCTGCGACGGGGTGATCCTCTCCACGCCGACCGGGTCCACGGCGTACGCCTTCTCCGCGGGCGGGCCGGTGGTGTGGCCCGAGGTGGAGGCGCTGCTGATGGTGCCGATCAGCGCGCACGCGCTGTTCGCCAAGCCGCTGGTCACCTCGCCGGACTCGGTGCTCGCGGTGGAGGTCCTGCCGCACATCCCTCCGGGGGTTCTGTGGTGCGACGGGCGGCGGACCGTCGAGCTGCCGCCGGGGGCGCGGGTGGAGGTGCGGCGGGGGGCGGTGCCGGTACGGCTTGCTCGGCTTCATCACTCTTCGTTCACGGATCGGCTTGTCGCGAAGTTTGCGCTGCCGACGACCGGATGGCGAGGGGCGCCCCACTAGCTCGCCCGGGTGACAATGGCGGGCCATGTGCGCTCCCCGGCCCGGACCTCGTATGGTCTGTTCCGTGTTGGAGGAGATGCGGATACGGTCGCTCGGGGTCATCGACGATGCCGTCGTCGAGTTGTCGCCGGGGTTCACCGCCGTCACCGGTGAGACGGGTGCGGGCAAGACCATGGTGGTCACCAGCCTGGGGCTGCTGCTCGGCGGCCGGGCGGACCCGGCGCTCGTGCGGATCGGGGCCGACAAGGCGGTCGTGGAGGGGCGGGTCACCGTGCCCGCGGACGCCGCCGCCGTCGTACGCGCCGAGGAGGCGGGGGCCGAGCTGGACGACGGCGCGCTGCTGATCAGCCGTACCGTTTCCGCCGAGGGCCGCTCCCGGGCGCACCTGGGCGGGCGCAGCGTGCCCGTGGGGCTGCTCGCCGAGCTGGCCGACGACCTGGTGGCCGTGCACGGGCAGACCGACCAGCAGGGGCTGCTGAAGCCGTCCCGGCAGCGGCAGGCGCTGGACCGGTACGCGGGCGACGCCGTCGCCGTGCCGCTCGCCAAGTACACCGAGGCCTACCGGCGGCTGCGGGCCGTCTCCGCGGAGCTGGAGGAGATCACCACACGCGCGCGTGAGCGGGCGCAGGAAGCCGACATGCTGCGGTACGGCCTGGAGGAGATCGCCGCCGTCGAGCCGCGCGCCGGGGAGGACGCCGAGCTGGCCGAGGAGGCCGAGCGGCTGGGGCACGCGGAGGCGCTGTCGTCCGCCGCGTCGGCCGCGCACGCCGCTCTCGCGGGCAATCCCGAGGACCCCGAGGGGATCGACGCCTCCACCCTCGTCGCGGGCGCCCACCGGGCCCTGGAGGCCGTCAGGTCCCACGATCCGGCGCTCGCCTCGCTCGCCGACCGGATCGGGGAGATCGGGATCCTGCTCGGTGACGTGGCCGGTGAGCTGGCCGGGTACGCCGACGACCTGGACGCCGATCCGCTGCGGCTGGCCGCCGTCGAGGAGCGCCGGGCCGCGCTGAACGTGCTGACCCGCAAGTACGGCGAGGACGTCAACGCCGTGCTCGCCTGGGCCGAGCAGAGCGCCGCGCGCCTGACCGAGCTGGACGGCGACGACGAGCGGACCGAGGAGCTGACCGCCGAGCGGGACGCGCTCCGCGCCGAACTGGGCGGTCTCGCACAGGCGTTGTCGGACGCGCGGAGGGACGCCGCCGAACGGTTCGCCGCCGCCGTGACCGCCGAGCTGGCCTCGCTGGCGATGCCCCACGCGCGCGTGTCCTTCGACATCCGGCAGACCGAGGACCCCGAGGGCGTCGAGGTCGGCGGGCGCACGGTCGCGTACGGGCCGTCGGGCGTGGACGAGGTCGAGCTTCTGCTCGCCCCGCACCCGGGCGCCCCGCCGCGGCCCATCGCCAAGGGCGCGTCCGGCGGTGAGCTGTCCCGCGTGATGCTCGCCGTGGAGGTCGTCTTCGCGGGCACCGACCCGGTGCCGACGTACCTCTTCGACGAGGTCGACGCCGGTGTCGGCGGCAAGGCGGCGGTCGAGATCGGCCGGCGCCTGGCGAAGCTCGCCAGGACCGCGCAGGTCGTCGTGGTGACCCACCTGCCCCAGGTGGCCGCCTTCGCCGACCGCCAGCTGCTCGTGGAGAAGACGAACGACGGCTCGGTCACCCGCTCCGGAGTGAAGGTGCTGGAGGGCGAGGAGCGCATCCGCGAACTCTCCCGCATGCTGGCCGGCCAGGAGGACTCCGAGACGGCCCGCGCGCACGCGGAGGAACTGCTGGCGACGGCCCGGGCGGACCTGTAGCCGGGCTCGGCTTCCAGGGCGGGCGGGTCCGGCTTCCCTGGCAGGCCGGCTCGGCTTCTAGGGTGGCGGGATGATCGTCAAGGGTGCGCCCCGCTCCTTCCTGCTGTCCGCCGCGCTCACCCGGGCCGGCCTCGCCCTGCTGCGCGCCAACCCGCCCGGCGGCGCGGCGCGTTGGCAGCGCGAGAACCACGCCGGCCGGAGTGTCGGGCTGCACGCCGGGCCCGCCGCGGCGCTCGGTGCGGCCGGCGCTGTCGCGCGAGTCTGTCCCGGGGCGGGGCTCGCCGTGCTGGCCGCCGGGGTGTGCGGGGCGTACGACGATGTCGCCGGCGACCACCGGCGGGGGTTCCGGGCGCATCTGCGGGCGCTGAGGGACGGTGAAGTCACCAGCGGGGCCGTGAAGTTGTTCGGGATATCGGCCGCCGGGCTGGTCGCGGGCGCGCTGATGAAGGAGCGGCTGCCGGACAAGGTGCTCGCCGGGGTCGTGATCGCCGGTGCCGCGCACTTCGTGAACCTCGTCGACGTGCGGCCGGGGCGGGCCGCCGGCGCGGTGCTCGCGCTGGGGGCGCCGGGGCTGCTGCGCGAGGGGCCCGCCGCCGGACTGTCGGCCGCCGCGATGGGCGCCGCCGCGGCCGTCCTCCCCGACGACGTCGGGGAACGCGCGATGATCGGGGACACGGGGGCGCACGCCCTCGGCGCCGCGCTGGGGGCGGCCGTCGTGGCGGGCAACCGGCGCGCAGGGCTGCTCGCGCACGCCGTCGCCGTCGTGGCCGCCGCCGTGCACGGGGACCGGGTGAGCGCCTGGGTGCGGGCACTGTGAGCGTCTGACCTCGCCGTATGCGCCGGTGCGGGGTTCACCCGGGCCGGGGCTTCCTTCCCCCGTGTGGGTGACGTGCTCCGGCGCATTGCCCTCGGCCCGCCGCAGGGTGCGCCCCCCGGATTTCCCTGAACGGCCCTGTCGGCTGGCATGCTTGAAGGGCATGCGGTCCGCGCGGGAGGCGCGCGGTGTACGTCCTTGCGCACTCCTGAGCCCGCTACGTTCTGTACGTTTCCTCGTGACCGCCCACGCCGAACCAGGAGTCCCGGCCTCGTGAGCCCCCTGAGCAGCAACGCACCGCACGGCCAGCAGCCGCTGCGCACCGTGCAGGTGCTGGGCGGAGGCAACGCCGGCAGCAGCGCGCATGTGCGCTCGCTGGCCGAGGGGCTCGTCGCGAGGGGCGTGCGGGTCACGGTGTGCGCCCCCGTCGAGGCCGACCGCGCCTACGATTTCACCGGCGTCGGCGCCGAACACGTGCACGTGCCACGCAGCAGCGACCCCGTCGCGGTGGCCGCGCTGCGGACGGCCTGCGCCAACGCCGACCTGGTGCACGCGCACGGGCTGCACGCCTCCTTCCGGGCCGTCCTCGCGCTCAGCGGCCGGCGCACCCCCCTGGTGGTCACCTGGCACAACCGGGCGTGGGCCGAGGGCCCGCGGGCGCATCTGCTCAGGGTGCTGGAGCGGCGGGTGGTGCGGACGGCGGCCGTCGTCCTCGGCACCAGCCCCGACCTGGTGGCCCGGGCACGGGAGACCGGGGCACGGGACGCCCGGCTCGGCGCCGTCGGCCTGCCGGGGCAGCGGCGGCCCGCCGTCCTCGACGACCCCGACCGGCTGCGCCCCAAGGTCCTGGCCGAACTCGGCGCCACCGGACGCCCCTTGCTCCTCGCGGTCGGCTCCCTCGAGCGGCACCGCGGCTACGACGTCCTGCTCGACGCGGCCCGCGCCTGGCGGGACCTGGACCCCGTGCCGCTGGTCGTCATCGCCGGGGAGGGGCCGCTGCGGCCGGAGTTGCAGCGGCGCATCGAGGACGAGGACCTGCCGGTGCGGCTCGTCGGGCACCGCGACGACGTGCCCCAACTGCTCGCCGCCGCCGACCTGGCGCTGCTGACCAGCAGATGGGAGTCGCGGTCCGTGCTCGCCCAGGAGGCGCTGTACGCGCGCGTGCCGCTCGTCGCCACCCGGGTCGGCGGCATCCCCGACCTCGTCGGCGACGCGGCCGAACTCGTCCCGTACGGCGACCCGGAGGCGCTCGCCGCCACCGTCGTACGGCTCCTCGCGGACCCGGAGCGCCGGGAGGAGCTGGCCGCGGCCGGGCCCAGGCAGGCCGCCAGCTGGCCGACCGAGGACGAGACGGTGGCCCAAGTGCTCAGCGTCTACGACGAGTTGACCCAGCCGACACCGCTGGCCTAGGCGCTAGGGCACGTGCCGGCGGGCGCGCAGGGCGAGGCTCAGGGCGAGGACGGTCTGCGGGTCGTCGAGGTCGGTGCCCAGCAACTCCCCGATGCGGGCGAGCCGGTTGTACAGGGTCTGCCGGTTCAGGTGCAGTTCGCGGGCCGTCTCCGCCTTGCGGCCCGCGTGCGCCAGATAGGTCTGCAGCGTCGGCAGCAGCGGCGGCTTGGAGCGGTTGTCGTGGTCGCGCAGCGGGCCGATCGCACGGTCCACGAACGCGGCGAGGTCCGGATGGTCGCGCAGCCGCCACAGCAGCAGGTCGATGTCGAGGCGGCGGGCGTCGTACCAGGGCCGGTCGGTCAGGCCCTGCGCGGCCGTCGCCGTCTCCGCCGCGTGCCTGAGCCCCGCCGACGCGGCCGCCCAGCCGCCCGCCACGCCGACCACCACGACCGGCGGCGGCGAGCCCGGCCGGCGCATCCCGGCCCGCTCCACGCCCGTGCGCAGCGCCGCCGCCACCCGGTCGGCGACGGCCGGGCGCTCCGACTCCGAGCGCAGGCCCAGCAGCACCAGCACCCGGCCCTCCACCGGCCGTACGCCCAGCAGCACCGGCACCCCGACCGCGGCCAGCTCCTCGGAGACGGCCCGGGCGAGCACCGCCCAGCCACCGCCGGGGGAGAGGCTGTCGCCGATCCGCATCACCACGGGCAGCAGCGGGCTGTCGCCGGGCTTGAAGCCGAGGACCCGGGCCTGCGCCGGGGCGTCCTCCGCGGAGATGCGGCCCTCGGCGAGGTCGGTGAGGAAGTCGCCGCGCCCGCGGGCCGCCAGCTCCTCCTCCTGCCGGGCCTGCATCAGCACCACGGCCAGGATGCCCGCGGCCCGCTCGGCGGCGATCCGGTGCACGGGCGCCAGCGGGCCGCGCACCGGCAGCAGCGCCAGTCGGGCCCGGACCGAGCCCGCCGTGCCGGGGCCGCCGCCGGGCACGTCCACCAGCACCGAGCCGGCGGGCGGCGGGGCGTCCTTGCGCGGCCCGCGCAGCCCCTCCCACACCTGGAGCGGGTCCGCTCCCTCGGGCCCCTCACCGGCGGCGTACAGCAGGCGGCCGTCGGCCGTCTCCAGGAACACCGGGTTGCCGCTGAAGTCCGCCAGGATGCCCAGCACCTGCGGCACCCCGCCGCCGCCCAGCAGCGCCTCGGTACACCGCCGGTGCACCTCCTCGGCCCGCTGGAGCAGGGCGTAGTGGCCGTTGACGATCTCCGTGTGGATCTCCTCGGTGACCGTCACGAACGGCACCTCGCGGTGCAACTGCACCAGCGGCAGCCCCGCGGCGCGCGCGGTGTCCACCAGGGCGGCCGGCAGCCGGGTGAAGCGCGGGCCCAGCTCCACCACCAGGGCGGCGATCCCGCGCTCGGCGAGGGTCCGCACGAACGCCCGCTGCTCGGCGGGCCGGGTGCCCAGGCCGTACCCGGTGGTGAGCAGCAGCTCGCCGCCCTTGAGCAGCGAGGCGATGTTCGGCACCTCACCCGCGTGCACCCAGCGCACCGTGCGCCCCAGCCGGTCGGCGCCCGCCAGGATCTCCGGCAGCCCGCTGCGCAGTCCGGGCAGCTCCAGCGCCCGCTGAAGGGTGATCCCGGCGCCCTGGGTGTCGGGTCGGTTGTCCGTACGGCTGTCCATGCAGCGGACGCTACCTGCGACAACGCCCGGAGAACATCTTCGGGCTACACCGGCTTGACGGTGTGGCCGAACCGGAAGACGTCATCGGGGTCCCAGCGCCGCTTGACCTTCTCCAGGCGCAGCAGGTTCCCGGCGCCCAGGCCCGCCCGGAGCCGCTCGGGGCCCTCGTCGCCGACGAAGTCCAGGCAGACGTCCCCGGTGCTCCAGGGCCGCACCTCGGCACACGCCTGCCGCACCCAGGCCGTCTCCCGCTCGTCGTCCGCCGGGTCCGCCCAGCAGGCGAAGGGGTGCGCGACCCAGGACGCGTCCCGGTACGCCACCGGGTACTCGCGGGGGCCGGAGGCGATCGCACCGCCCAGCGGGAACAGCGCGTGCCGGCTGCCGGGCGAGGCGGGCATGCGCTGCGCGCGGGCGTGGAAGAGGTCCACCAGCTCGTCGGGCAGGTCCGCGAGGCACTCGGCCGACCCGTCGTGGCGCACGCCGGGCGGCGGGTCCAGCAGGCACTGCACGTCCGCGTACGGCAGGGTGCCGACGATGTCCGTCTCGTGCGGCAGCGCCAGCAGCGGCTCGGCGAGCTTGCGCAGACCGGACTCGCCGCCCGCGTACGTCAGCAGGGCGGCGCACCGCAGCCCGGACTCCGCCGGCGGACCGGTCAGGTACAGCACGGCGCCGCCGGCCTCGTCGGGCCCGGTACGGACGACCTCACGGAAGGCGCGCACCAGCGCCGGGCCGGACTCCGGCGGGCACAGCAGCAGCGCCACCGAGAACTCCGGCAGTTCGCGCAGCTCCAGGGTGAGCGCCGTCACCACGCCGAAGGCGCCGTCGCCGCCGTGCAGCGCCCAGAACAGCTCCGGGTTCTCGTCGGCGTTGGCGTGCACCCGCTCGGCGTCGGCGGTCACCAGCTCGACGCCCAGCAGCTGGTCCACGGCCAGGCCGAAGGCGCGGTCCAGCCAGCCGGTGCCGCCGCCGAGGGCGTAGCCGCCGACGCCGGTGGTGGAGACGCGGCCGCCGGTGGTCGCCAGCCCGTACGGCTGGGTGGCCCGGTCCAGGTCGCTCATCGTGGCCCCGCCCGCCACCCGGACCGCCTCGGCGGCCGGGTCGACGGTCACTCCGCGCATCCGGCGCAGATCCACCACCAGCGCGCCGTCGACCCTGGGCCCTGCCGGGCCGTGCCCGCCGCCCTGCACGGCGATGTGCAGGTCCAGCTCGCGCGCGAAGCGGACGGCCCGGACCACGTCGGCCGCGTGCGCGCACCGGGCGATCACGGCCGGGCGCCGGTCGATCCGGGCGCCGGACCCGCCCCGGGCCTCGTCGTAGCCCGGGTCCGGCGGGGCGAACACCTCGCCGGCCAGATCCTCACGGAGCGCGGCGAGGGCCGTGTGCGCCTTGGAACGGGCAGCCATGGCAGCCCCCCTTCGGGCAGGGTGCTGCCTTCAGCCTAGGCGCACGGCTCAGCCGCCGTACGCCCCGGAAGCCGTCAGCCGCAGCGCCGTGTCGATCAGCGGCACATGGCTGAACGCCTGCGGGAAGTTGCCGACCTGCCGCTGGCGCCGCGGGTCCCACTCCTCGGCGAGCAGACCGAGGTCGTTGCGCAGCGCGAGGAGCTTTTCGAACAGCCTCCTCGCCTCGTCGACGCGGCCGATCATCGCCAGGTCGTCGGCCATCCAGAACGAGCAGGCCAGGAAGGCGCCCTCGTCGCCCGGAAGGCCGTCGACGCCGGCGTGGGCGCCCTCCGTGGGGTAGCGCAGGATGAACCCGTCCGGAGTGGACAGCTCGCGCTGGATCGCCTCGATGGTGCCGATCACCCGCTTGTCGTCCGGCGGCAGGAAGCCCATCTGCGGAATCAGCAGCAGGGAGGCGTCCAGCTCCTGGGAGCCGTAGGACTGGGTGAAGGTGTTGCGCTCCTTGTCGTAGCCCTTCTCGCACACGTCCCGGTGGATGTCGTCGCGCAGTTCCTTCCAGCGCTCCAGCGGGCCGTCCGCGTCACCGGACTCGATCAGCTTGATGGTGCGGTCCACCGCGACCCAGGCCATCACCTTGGAGTGCACGAAGTGCCGGCGCGGGCCGCGCACCTCCCAGATGCCCTCGTCCGGCTCCTGCCAGTGGTCCTCCAGGTAGCGGATCAGCTTCAGCTGGAGCAGGGAGGCGTAGTCGTTGCGGGCCAGGCCCGTCATGTGCGCCAGGTGCAGGGCCTCGGTGACCTCGCCGTACACGTCCAGCTGGAGCTGGTGGGCGGCGCCGTTGCCCACCCGGACCGGCGCCGAGTTCTCGTAGCCGGGCAGCCAGTCCAGCTCGGCCTCCCCGAGCTCCCGCTCGCCGGCGATGCCGTACATGATCTGCAGGTTGTCCGGGTCGCCGGCGACCGCGCGCAGCAGCCACTCGCGCCAGGCGCGGGCCTCCTCGCGGTAGCCGGTGCGCAGCAGCGACGACAGGGTGATCGCGGCGTCGCGGAGCCAGGTGTAGCGGTAGTCCCAGTTGCGCACGCCGCCGATGTCCTCGGGCAGGGAGGTCGTCGGCGCGGCGACGATGCCGCCCGTGGGGGCGTACGTCAGCGCCTTCAGGGTGATCAGGGAGCGGATCACCGCCTCGCGGTACGGCCCGTGGTAGGTGCAGTGGTCCACCCACTCGCGCCAGAACTCCTCCGTCGCCTCCAGCGAGGCCTCCGGCTCCGGCAGCGGCGGCGGCTGCTTGTGCGAGGGCTCCCACGAGATGGTGAAGGCGATCCGGTCACCCGGACCGACCGTGAAGTCGGCGTACGTGGTCAGCGACTTCCCGTAGGTCTCGGCCTCTGTGTCGAACCACACGGAGTCCGGCCCGGCGACCGCCACCGTACGCCCCTCGTGCTTGTGCACCCAGGGGATGACCCGGCCGTAGGAGAACCGCATCCTCAGGGCCGAGCGCATCGGCACCCGGCCGGTGACGCCCTCCACGATCCGGATCAGCTGCGGGGCGCCGTCGCGCGGGGGCATGAAATCGGTCACGCGGACCGTGCCGCGCGGGGTGTCCCACTCCGACTCCAGGATCAGCGAGTCGCCGCGGTAGCCGCGCCGGGCGGCCGTGGGCGGCTGCGCGTCGGCCGCGTGGGCCGGGCCGAGCCGCCAGAAGCCGTGCTCCTCGGTGCCCAGCAGGCCGGCGAAGATGGCATGCGAGTCGAAGCGGGGCAGGCACAGCCAGTCCACCGTGCCGTCCCGGCAGACCAGTGCGGCGGTCTGCATGTCTCCGATGAGTGCGTAGTCTTCGATGCGCCCGGCCACGTGCAACTCCAGTCGAACGGCCACGTCACCCCCGCGCAGGGGGCTGTCGCTAGTGCGGTCAAGGGGTCGTTTGTTGTGCTCGTTGAGCGGTGAAGCAAAGCAGCCCGCCGAGCCCTGAGGCAACACGACAGTCTTTGCTCAACGAACTGCCGCGCTCTCGTTGTTCCGGGTGATGGTGGCGGGGGTGTGCCGTCGTTCCGGCCGGGCTCGGCAGCGAGTGTCCGAGCAGGATACGACGCACGTAGATGATCTGCGTGCCGCTCCGGGCAACCCGTGTGGGCCGAACGGGTGAGGAGCGGGTGACAGCCGTGTGACCTGCGCGTGCCTGCGGTGACAGGTGTGGCGGGCGGGCCCGGAGCCGGGTGCGCGCGGCCCCCGGCGCCCGGCGGGCGAGGCGCCCCGTGCCCGGCCGGACGCGGAGCGTGGCCGGGAGCCATCCCGGCCGGGCGCTGATACCCTGGTAGCCCGTGGACCGGTGGGCCCCGAAGGAAAAAGAGGCGTCCCCCGAACCGCAGCGACGGCACCCCCGGACTCGTCCGGACCGAAGGCCGTACCGCACGACAGACCGCGACCACGGGAGCCCCCTCTTGGCCATGCCGCCGAAATCTACGACGACCAAGCACATCTTCGTCACCGGGGGTGTCGCCTCCTCGCTCGGCAAGGGCCTCACCGCCTCCAGCCTGGGCATGCTGCTCAAGGCCCGCGGCCTGCGCGTCGTGATGCAGAAGCTCGACCCGTACCTGAACGTGGACCCGGGCACGATGAACCCCTTCCAGCACGGTGAGGTGTTCGTCACCAACGACGGCGCCGAGACCGACCTGGACATCGGACACTACGAGCGCTTCCTCGACCGCGACCTGGACGGCACCGCCAACGTCACTACAGGCCAGGTGTACTCCACGGTGATCGCCAAGGAGCGGCGCGGCGAGTACCTCGGCGACACCGTGCAGGTCATCCCGCACATCACCAACGAGATCAAGCACCGCATCCGGCGCATGGCCACCGACGAGGTGGACGTCGTCATCACCGAGGTCGGCGGCACCGTCGGCGACATCGAGTCGCTGCCGTTCCTGGAGACCGTCCGCCAGGTCCGCCACGAGGTCGGCCGGGACAACGTCTTCGTCGTGCACATCTCGCTGCTGCCCTACATCGGCCCCTCCGGCGAGCTGAAGACCAAGCCGACCCAGCACTCGGTCGCCGCGCTGCGCAACATCGGCATCCAGCCCGACGCGATCGTGCTGCGCTGCGACCGCGAGGTCCCGACCGCCATCAAGCGCAAGATCTCGCTGATGTGCGACGTCGACGAGGCCGCCGTCGTCGCCTGCCCGGACGCCCGCTCGATCTACGACATCCCGAAGACCGTGCACGGCGAGGGCCTGGACGCCTACGTCGTGCGCAAGCTCGACCTGCCGTTCCGCGACGTCGACTGGACGACCTGGGACGACCTGCTGGACCGTGTCCACAACCCCGAGCACGAGATCACCCTTGCCCTGGTCGGCAAGTACATCGACCTGCCCGACGCCTATCTGTCGGTCACCGAGGCGCTGCGCGCCGGCGGCTTCGCCAACCGCGCCCGCGTGAAGATCAAGTGGGTGACCTCCGACGACTGCAAGACCCCGGCCGGCGCCAAGGCCCAGCTGGCGGACGTCGACGGCATCTGCATCCCCGGCGGCTTCGGCGACCGCGGTGTGCTCGGCAAGGTCGGCGCGATCAAGTACGCCCGCGAGAACAGGATCCCGCTGCTCGGCCTCTGCCTCGGCCTGCAGTGCATCGTGATCGAGGCCGCCCGCAACCTGGCCGGCATCCCGGACGCCAACTCCACCGAGTTCGACCCGGCCACCGCCCACCCGGTCATCTCCACCATGGCCGAGCAGCTGGACATCGTCGCCGGCGAGGGCGACATGGGCGGCACCATGCGCCTCGGCATGTACCCGGCGAAGCTCGCCGAGGGCTCGATCGTGCGCGAGGTGTACGACGGCAAGGAGTACGTCGAGGAGCGGCACCGCCACCGCTACGAGGTCAACAACGCCTACCGCGCGGAGCTGGAGAAGAAGGCGGGCATCCTGTTCTCCGGCACGTCGCCCGACGGCAAGCTCGTGGAGTACGTGGAGTACCCGCGCGACGTGCACCCCTACCTGGTCGCCACGCAGGCGCACCCGGAGCTGCGCTCGCGGCCGACGCGTCCGCACCCGTTGTTCGCCGGCCTGGTGAAGGCCGCCGTCGAGCGGAAGATCTCGCAGTAACACAACAGTTGTACGGTGGCCGGGGCGCTCGGGTTCACAACGATCGCGCCCCGGCCGCTTCGCGTACGTGTGGAAGGACAGGGCATGACGATCAAGGACACCCCCGAGGAGTGGGAGATCCGGGCGACCCAGACCCCCTTCCGGGGCAACAAGACCTCCGTCCGCACCGACGACGTGGTCATGCCCGACGGCTCGGTGGCCCGCCGCGACTACCAGGTCCACCCCGGCTCGGTCGCCGTCCTCGCCCTGGACGAGGAGGACCGGGTGCTGCTGATCAACCAGTACCGTCACCCGGTGCGGCACAAGCTGTGGGAGATCCCGGCCGGCCTGCTCGACGTGCCCGGCGAGAACCCGCTGCACGCCGCCCAGCGCGAGCTGTACGAGGAGGCGCACGTCAAGGCCGAGGACTGGCGCGTGCTCACCGACGTCTACACCACGCCCGGCGGCTGCGACGAGGCCGTACGGATCTTCCTCGCCCGCGGCCTGTCCGACGCCGAGGGGGAGCGTTTCGAGGCGGAGCACGAGGAGACCGACATGGAGCACGCGCGCGTGCCGGTCGAGGAACTGGTGCGCCGGGTGCTGGCCGGCGACGTGCACAACAACTGCCTGGTCGTCGGCGTCCTGTCCCTGGTGGCCGCCCGCGCCGGCGACGGCCTCGACGCGCTCCGCCCGGCCGACGCCCCCTGGCCGGCCCGCCCCTTCCAGTCCTGAACCGCGGCCGTTCGGCCCACTGGTGTGACGATCGCCTGATCCGATCAGGGGACGTTTCGGTCGCGCCCGTCACGGCACGTCGCAGAGCGTGAACTAGGCTCTGAAGGGCTCGTCCCGGAAGATCCGGCGGGCTTGCGTGAGGTGGGACGGGAGCGTGGCCCGTGACGGATCAGGCGGTGGACACAGGCGGCGCACGACTCTCGGCGCAGGGCGGCACGCACGACCATTTCCTGGGCCGCGTACGGGAGTTGAAGGAGCTGCGCGCCGACATCGAGCGCGCCGGGCTCGACACCCTCTCCGGCCGCAAGGCGCCACGCGCGCGCGTGCTGCTGATCGCGGGCCGCCCCGGCTCCGGCCGCACCGCCCTCGCCGAGGAACTCGTCCGTCAGGTCGCACACCGTTACCCCGACGGGGTGCTGCGGGCCCGGCTCAGCGAGCCCGACGGCACCCCCGTCCCGCTCGGGCGCGCCGCCCGTGACCTGCTCACCGCGCTCGAGCTGCCGGCCCCCGCCGGCGCCGCCGAGGACGAGCTGACCGAGGCGCTGCGCACCGCCCTCGCCGATCGGCGCGCCGTACTGCTCCTGGACGACGCGGCCGGCGCCGAGCAGGTCGACGCGCTGCTCCCCGAGGCCCCCGACTGCCTCGTGGTGGCCGTCTCCTCCGGCCCGCTCACCGGCATCGCCGACGTGCGCCCCTGCACCCTGGGCGGCCTGGACACCAAGTCGGCGGTGGAACTCCTCACCCGCTACGCCGGCGGCGTGCGCATCACGGTGGACCCGAGGTCCGCAGAGAGCCTGGCCGAGGCCTGCCAGGGCCATCCCGCCGCCCTCGTGCTGGCCGGCGGCTGGCTCGCCGCCCGGCCCCAGGCCGCCCTCTCCGACCTCGCCAAACGGCTGAACACCGACGACGGCACGGACGCCGCCCCGCCGGCCCGCCTCTTCCGGCACGTCCACGCCGACCTGCCCGCCCCGGCGGCCCGGATACTGCGCCTGCTCTGTCTCGCCCCGGCCGGCCTCGTCGACCCGCACACCGCCTCCGCCCTCGCCGGCTGCTCGGTCGACGCCGCCCGCGCCGCCCTGGACGACTTCGTCGCCCTCGGCCTGCTGCGCACGGTGGACTGCCCGCTGCCCCAGTACGACGTCCCCGGCTGGCTGCACCCGCTGCTGCGCGCCCGCGCCGAGGCCCAGGAGCGGCCCGCGGAACTGCAGCTGGCCCGCGCAAGGATGCTGGAGCGGACGGTACGGCTGCTGCAGGCCTGCCGGGCGATCACCGAGACGGACAGCCCGCAGGCCCGGGAGAAGCTCAACGCGATGCCCCGCGAGGTGCGCTTCCCGAACCCCAGGGCCGCCGCCGACTGGCTGCGCGTCCGGCGCCCCGCGCTGCTGGCGTCCGCGCGGCTCGCGGTGGCCGACGGAGAGCTGGACAACCTCGCAAGGCGGCTGATGTCCCAGCTGGTCAGGGCCATGGTGGCGCACGAGGGCACCCAGGCCGCGGCCGCCGACCTGTACGACGTGCACGGCCTCGTCCTCGACGTCGCCGAGCGGCAGGGACTGGCCCGGGAGCAGGCGGCGGCCCTGCTGAACCTGGGCGACGTGGACGCGCGGAGCGGCCGTACCCGCGAGGCGCTGGCACGATATCGGTCGGCTCTGGACGCCGGACGCAGAGCACATGACCCGTATGCGACCGGCCGCGCAATGGAATCCGTAGGTGCCGCCTACCAGGAGCTGGGCGACCACGACCGGGCCGCCGACTGGTTCGGCCGGGCGCTGGCCGAGCGGCTGGCCCGCGGCGAAGACGAGCAGGCCGCCCGGCTCTACGGCCGCATCGCCACCGCTCACGCGCAGGCGGGCCGCCACGGCGAGGCCCTCAGGAACTGGCGGGCCGCCGTCGCCGGCTACCGCAGGAGCGGCGATCTGGCCGCCCACGTGCGGGCGTTGAGCGAGCTGGCCCGGGTGCAGGAGCACGCGGGGCGGCCCGAGGAGGCGCTGCGCACCTGCCACGAGGCGGTGGAGTGCGCCCGGCGCGCCGACGACCTGAGGCTGCACGCCGCGCTGCAGCTCCGGCTCGCCGACACCCTCGAGCACCTCGGCGACCCCACGGCCGCCCGTCTGCACCGCGTGGCGGCCGAGCGCATGCTGGCCGAGGAGGCCCCGGAGGACGAGACAGGGGCGGAACAGGACGCTAACGCCTGCGAAATCCGTAGTGCATCCAGCCAAGATTAATGCAATGAAAGGCTAGACAGCCGGAACACCTTCATTAAACTGGCTCTGCCGCACGTTCCTGCGGTGTCTCCCGGTATGCCCCCGCATGTCTGGGTACGTCTGTAAAGCACCCCCATACCCTCTGAGCCAAGGACCGTGATCGACGTGAAGGTCGGCATCCCCCGCGAGGTCAAGAACAACGAGTTCCGGGTGGCCATCACCCCCGCCGGTGTGCACGAGCTGGTGCGCAACGGGCACCAGGTCGTCGTCGAGCGGGGCGCCGGCCTCGGTTCGTCGATCACGGACGAGGAGTACGCCTCCGCCGGTGCCGCCATCCTCGACACCGCCGACGAGGTGTGGGCCACCGCCGACCTGCTGCTGAAGGTCAAGGAGCCCATCGCGGAGGAGTACCACCGCCTCCGCAAGGACCAGATCCTCTTCACCTACCTGCACCTGGCCGCCTCCAAGGAGTGCACGGACGCGCTCATCGAGTCCGGCACCACCGCCATCGCCTACGAGACCGTCGAGCTGCCGAACCGCGCGCTGCCGCTGCTCGCCCCGATGTCCGAGGTCGCGGGCCGCCTGGCCCCGCAGGTCGGCGCTTACCACCTGATGCGCGCGGCCGGCGGCCGCGGCGTGCTGCCCGGCGGTGTCCCGGGTGTGACCCCGGCCAAGGCCGTCGTCATCGGCGGCGGCGTCTCCGGCTGGAACGCCACCCAGGTCGCCGTCGGCATGGGCTTCGACGTGACCCTGCTCGACCGCGACATCAACAAGCTGCGCGAGGCCGACAAGATCTTCGGCACGAAGGTCAAGGCGATCATGTCCAACTCCTTCGAGCTGGAGAAGGCCGTCCTCGACGCCGACCTGGTCATCGGCGCGGTCCTCATCCCGGGCGCCAAGGCCCCGAAGCTGGTCACCAACGAGCTGGTGGCCCGCATGAAGCCCGGAAGTGTCCTTGTCGACATCGCGATCGACCAGGGCGGCTGCTTCGAGGACTCCCACCCGACGACCCACGCCGAGCCGACCTTCCGGGTGCACAACTCGGTCTTCTACTGCGTCGCCAACATGCCCGGCGCGGTGCCCAACACCTCCACCAACGCCCTCACCAACGCGACGCTGCCGTACATCGTCTCCCTCGCCAACAACGGCTGGGTGGAGGCGCTGCGCCGCGACGCCGCGCTCGCCAAGGGTCTCAACACCCATGACGGCAAGGTCGTTTACAAGGAGGTCGCGGAGGCGCACGGCCTGGAGCACGTGGAGCTGGAGACCCTGCTCGGCTGACCCCTTGACCTGCCAAGTCGCCAAGTCGTCAGGTCATAAAAGGCGATTCGTCAACACGGCTCGTCAACAGCGCGCACCCGGCCGGACCTTGCCCGACAAGGTCCGGCCGGATGTGTGTATGGTCACTTTGCGACTCTCGGTCAACTCGCCTCGAACGCAACCCTTCGACCGATTCGTACACCGGTGAAACCTGCTGTGCGACGGCCGTACGCCCTTGACAGCGAGATGTTTCATTGCCGACACATCCTGCCGGGTCCGGCGGATTGTGTTGCTGCGGACCGCCGACACGCCATAGAGTCGCCAACCGTCGGCATGGTGCCACGCTGACCTTGTCTAGAAGTTTCCTGGTCACCAAGGAGGTAAGACGACTTGTGAATGAGTCGACATTTTCTCCCGGGGGTGGTCAACCAGGAATGCCTGCACGGGGCCGGGGCCCCGCGGGATTCGAGGCTGTCGGCTCCGTAGCTGTGCGCACCTTCGCAGCCCACCAGAGTCCGGGACCGCAGACCGCCCGGACAGCACACCAGAGCATGGATGGCCATCACGTGAACGCCATGGCCGGCGACGGAAGTGGCGCGCCCCACAACCACTTCGCCGACTACGACGAACTGCCCGAGGGGCACTTCTACGACCCCGACGCCGAGTACGAGCCCGATCCCGAGTACGCGGCCACGCTCGCGCCCGACGCGGCCCGCCAGCGCCGTGAGCGCATCGGTCCGACCGGACGCCCGCTGCCGTACTTCCCGATCCCGGGCCCGCTGACCGACCACGGCCCCGCGAAGATCATCGCGATGTGCAACCAGAAGGGCGGCGTCGGCAAGACGACGTCGACCATCAACCTGGGCGCCGCGCTCGCGGAGTACGGCCGGCGCGTGCTGCTCGTGGACTTCGACCCGCAGGGCGCGCTGTCGGTGGGTCTCGGCGTCAACCCCATGGAACTCGACCTGACGGTCTACAACCTGCTCATGGAGCGGGGCATGTCCGCCGACGAGGTCCTGCTGAAGACGGCGGTCCCCAACATGGACCTGCTGCCCTCCAACATCGACCTGTCGGCGGCCGAGGTCCAGCTGGTCTCCGAGGTCGCCCGCGAGTCGACGCTGCAGCGCGCCCTGAAGCCGCTGATGCCCGACTACGACTACATCGTGATCGACTGCCAGCCCTCGCTCGGCCTGCTGACCGTCAACGCCCTGACGGCCGCTCACAAGGTGATCGTGCCGCTGGAGTGCGAGTTCTTCGCCCTGCGCGGTGTGGCCCTGCTGACCGAGACCATCGAGAAGGTCCAGGAGCGGCTCAACCCCGAGCTGGAACTGGACGGCATCCTCGCCACGATGTACGACTCGCGCACGGTGCACAGCCGTGAGGTCCTGGCGCGTGTGGTCGAGGCGTTCGACGACCACGTCTACCACACGGTCATCGGCCGCACGGTCCGCTTCCCGGAGACCACGGTCGCCGGTGAGCCGATCACCACCTACGCCTCCAACTCCGTCGGTGCCGCCGCCTACCGCCAGCTCGCCAGGGAGGTGCTCGCCCGGTGTCACGCCGAGTGAGTCTGCCCGGGGCCGACGAACTCTTCCGTACGACAGGAGGGATGGCGCTTCAGCCGTCGACTCCCCGGCGGGCGGCGGGCGGTGAGGCCCGGGTGCCGGCGCCGGCGGGGGAGAGCGACGACGTGGCCGCCGGCGAGGACGCGCCGCAGTCGGTGCCGGTCCAGGGCGGTGACGGCGAGGGCGCCGAGCACGTCGCGGCGGAGGCCGAGCAGGACGGGACCGGCGAGTCCCGCACCCGCCCGGCGCGCCGGCAGACGGCGCAGGAAGCCTCCGGCGCGCCCTCCGCCACCGCGCAGCCGCGCAAGCGCGGGCGGGCGGCGGCACGGCGGCCCAGCGGGCGCGAACGGCACGACGAGAAGATCACGGTCTATGTGTCGGCCGAGGAGCTGATGGACCTGGAGCACGCGCGTCTGGTGCTCCGCGGCGAGCACGGTCTCGCCGTCGACCGCGGGCGGATCGTCCGCGAGGCGGTGGCCGTGGTCCTGGCCGACCTGGAGTCCCGCGGGGACGCGAGCATCCTCGTACGGCGGCTGCGCGGGCGGTAGGGGTAGCCTGCGGGGGCCATGACCTCGAACGACCATCCCGATCCCGGCGCACCGGCCGGTCGTCGGCGTGCGCTGGGCAGGGGGCCGGGGGCTTCGCGGGCGGAACCGGCCGAGAACGGCCCCGCATCGGCCGCGGCATCCACGGCGTCGGCCGGTCCGGCCGGGGAAAGCCCGCCGGTCACGGAGCCCGAGTCGAAGCCGGCCGTGTCGCTGGGGCAGGGGCCGAAGACCGAAGAGGAACGCGCCCCGCGGGCCGGTGGCGAGGCCGAGCGGCGTGCCGAGCGAGGGCCGGCCGCCGGGGCCGCATCGGATCGGTGGACCGGGTCCGAGCAGCAGCCGGCCGAGCCGGCGCCGGATCCGGGGAGTGAACTCGCGCGGCCGGCGATGCCGGCACAGGCGTCCCCCAGCGAGACCGGGCCGTCGCCCGTCGCCGCCGGTCGGGAGTCCGCGGAGCCGGCCGCACCCGAAGCCCCCGCGGAACCCCCTGCCGACGGTGTCTTCAAGGTCCGCCTGTCGAACTTCGAGGGCCCCTTCGACCTGCTCCTGCAGCTGATCTCCAAGCACAAGCTGGACGTCACCGAAGTCGCCCTCTCCAAGGTCACCGACGAGTTCATGGCGCACATCCGGGCCATGGGACCCGACTGGGACCTGGACCAGACGACCGAGTTCCTCGTCGTCGCCGCCACCCTCCTCGACCTCAAGGCGGCCCGGCTGCTGCCCGCCGCCGAGGTGGAGGACGAGGCCGACCTGGCGCTGCTGGAGGCGCGGGACCTGCTGTTCGCGCGACTGCTGCAGTACCGGGCGTACAAGCAGATCGCGGACATCTTCAACGCCCGTCTCGACGACGAGGCCCGCCGGTGGCCCCGTACCGTCGGCCTGGAACCGCACCACGCCGAGCTGCTGCCCGAGGTGGTCATCAGCATCGGCCCCGAGGGGTTCGCCAGGCTCGCGGTCAAGGCGATGCAGCCCAGGCCGAAGCCGCAGATGTACGTCGACCACATCCACGCTCCGCTGGTCAGCGTGCAGGAGCAGGCCGGGATCGTGATGGCCCGGCTGAAGGAGCTGGGCGAGGCCAGCTTC
Source organism: Streptomyces sp. NPDC007189 (assembly GCF_040703635.1). Taxonomy (NCBI): domain Bacteria; kingdom Bacillati; phylum Actinomycetota; class Actinomycetes; order Kitasatosporales; family Streptomycetaceae; genus Streptomyces; species Streptomyces sp. NPDC007189. Next base: position 143,855 of record NZ_JBEYEY010000018.1, on the reverse strand, counting down.
CGGGCGCTGATCGAGGACACCGAGGACACCCTGACCGTCGTGGCCCGGTTCCTCGCCCTGCTGGAGCTGTACCGCGAGAAGGCCGTCGCCCTGGAGCAGGAGGCCGCGCTCGGGGAGCTGCTCGTGCGCTGGACCGGCGGCGACGCCGACACGGCGCCTATGGTCACCGACGAGTTCGACCGCCCGCCCGAGCGGCCCGAGGAGGAGAAGAAGGCATGAGCGAGACCACCGAGCTGCCCCCGGGGCTGCGCGGCGTCGCCGATCTCGGCCTCAAGCCCGCCCTGGAGGCGATGCTCATGGTCGTGGACGAGCCCGCGACCGAGGAGCACCTGGCCAGGCTGCTGGAGCGGCCGAGACGGCAGGTCGCGGACGCGCTGCGGGAGCTGGCCGACGAGTACACCGTGCAGGGCCGCGGCTTCGAGCTGCGGTTCGTCGCGGGCGGCTGGCGCTTCTACACCCGCGCCGAGTACGCGCCCGCCGTCGAGCGGCTCGTCCTGGACGGCCAGACCGCCCGGCTCACCCAGGCCGCGCTGGAGACCCTCGCAGTGGTGGCCTACCGCCAGCCGGTCAGCCGCAGCCGGGTCTCCGCGGTGCGCGGAGTGAACTGCGACGGTGTCATGCGCACCCTCCTGCAGCGGGGTCTGGTCGAGGAGGCGGGCACGGAACCCGAAACAGGTGCGATCCTGTACAGGACGACGAACTACTTCCTGGAGCGGATGGGCCTGCGCGGCCTGGACGAGCTTCCGGAGCTCGCGCCCTTCCTCCCGGAGGCGGAGGCGATCGAGGCCGAGACCCAGGAAGGAGTTCCGTCGTTCGACCCGGACGCGCCCGACGCGCCCGGTGCAGAGGACGCAGACGACTAAGACGGAACTTTGATGCGAAGCAGCGGCAGCGGCAAGAGTGGCGGACGCGGTAACTACCGCGGCGCCGGCAACAACCGGGACGAGCGGCAGGGGCAGGGCCGTCCCCGCAAGCCCCGCCCCGAGGAGCGCCGCTACGACGTGGGCCCCGGCGCCACCAAGGACGGCCCCAAGGCCGGGCGCGGCGGCGCGGCCCGCGGCGGCCCCAAGGGCGGCCCGAAGAAGCCCCAGCAGCCCGGCCGTACGGCCCCGGCGCGCCCGCGCGAGTACGAGGCGCAGGTCGAGGAGCGCAACCGGCAGCGGTACGCCGGCAAGGAGGACGTCAAGCTGCCCAAGACCTTCCCCGGCGCCGAGCAGGAGGGCGAGCGGCTGCAGAAGGTCCTCGCCCGGGCCGGCTACGGCTCGCGGCGGGCCTGCGAGGAGCTGATCGAGCAGGCGCGGGTCGAGGTCAACGGCGAGATCGTGCTGGAGCAGGGCCGCCGGGTGGACCCCGAGAAGGACGAGATCAAGGTCGACGGCCTGACGGTCGCCACGCAGTCGTACCAGTTCTTCTCGCTGAACAAGCCCGCCGGCGTCGTCTCCACCATGGAGGACCCGGAGGGCCGCCAGTGCCTCGGTGACTACGTCACCAACCGCGAGACGCGGCTCTTCCACGTCGGCCGGCTGGACACCGAGACCGAGGGCGTCATCCTGCTCACCAACCACGGCGAGCTGGCGCACCGGCTCACCCACCCCAGGTACGGCGTGAGGAAGACCTATCTCGCGCACATCGTCGGCCCGATCCCGCGGGACCTCGGCAAGCGCCTGAAGGACGGCATCCAGCTGGAGGACGGGTACGCGCGCGCGGACCACTTCCGGGTCGTGGAGCAGACCGGCAAGAACTACCTGGTCGAGGTGACCCTGCACGAGGGCCGCAAGCACATCGTGCGGCGCATGCTGGCGGAGGCCGGCTTCCCGGTGGACAAGCTGGTGCGCACCGCCTTCGGCCCGATCACCCTCGGCGACCAGAAGTCGGGCTGGCTGCGGCGCCTGTCCAACACCGAGGTCGGGATGCTGATGAAGGAAGTCGACCTCTAAAGCGCCTTGCCGTGATCGCCATCCCCCTTTATTGTCATGGTGACGATAAAGGGGGATGGCGCATATGCCCAAGCAGCCGGCGCCCGGAGCACTCATCGGCCTCGCCCTCGGGGACGCCCTCGGCTTCCCGACCGAGTTCAACGACGTGCCCTCGATCCTCGCCAAGTGCGGGCCCTGGCGGCAGATGGAGCTGCCCGGGAAGGCCTTCGTGTCCGACGACACCCAGATGACCCTCGCCCTCGGGCGAGCCCTGCGCACGGCCATGGAGCGCGGGCCCCTCACGCCGGAGCGTCTGGAGCCGCCCCTGCGCGAGGAGTTCGTGGACTGGTACCGGTCGCCGGAGAACAACCGGGCGCCGGGCAACACCTGCCTGACCGCGTGCGGCCTGCTGGCGGACGAGGGCATGGCCTGGCAGGACGCCAGCCGGATCGGCTCCAAGGGCTGCGGCGCCAACATGCGCGTCGCCCCGATCGGGCTCGCCCCCGGCCTGAGCGACGAACAGCGCTCCGGCGCCGCCCAGTTGCAGTCCGCGCTCACCCACGGCCACCCCACCGCGCTGGCCGCCTCCGACCTCACCGCCCACGCCGTCCACCTGCTCGCCCAGGGAACCGACCCGGCCGGGCTCGTCGGACGGCTGCGCTCCTACGCCCTCGACCACCGCACCTTCTACGACCACACCTGGCTCGGCGACCTGTGGACCCGCTCCCAGGACCCCACCCCCGAGCACTTCGCCGCGCGCGGCTGGGACGAGTGCCTGGCCGTCCTCGACCGGCTCCAACAGGCCGTGCGCACCGTCTCCCCGGAGACCGACCCGTGCCTGGCCACCGGCGCCGGATGGATCGCCGAGGAGGCCCTCGCCACCGGGCTGCTGTGCTTCCTGCTCTTCCCCGACGAGCCCGTCACCGCGCTGCGCCGCGCCGCCTGCTCCTCCGGCGACTCCGACTCCATCGCCTGCCTCACCGGCGCCTTCGCGGGCGCCTGGCTGGGCGCCGAGGCCTGGCCCGCCGACTGGGCCGAGCGGATCGAGTACCGGGGCGGCCTGTCGGCACTGGGAGCGCTCTGGGACGCTTAGGCCCATGATCGACGACCTCGACATCGACCTGAGGACCGTGGTCGCGGAACAGCCCGACCCCCTGCTGTTCGCGACCGTCTCCGGAGCCCATCTGTACGGCTTCCCCTCGCAGGACTCGGACGTGGACCTGCGCGGCGTCCATCTGCTCCCGGCGGCCGACCTCGTCGGGCTGCGCGAGCCGGAGGAGACCCGCTCCCGGGCCTGGGTGCGCTACGGCGTCGAACTGGACCTCGTCACCCACGACCTGCGCAAGTTCGTACGGCTGCTGCTCCGCCGCAACGGCTATGTGCTGGAGCAGCTGCTCTCGCCGCTGGTCGTGCACACCGGTGAGGCCCACCGGGAGCTGGCCGCGCTCGCCCCCGGCGTCCTCACCAGCCACCACGCCCACCACTACCGCGGGTTCGCGGTGACCCAGTGGCGGCTGTTCGAGAAGACCGGTGAACTCAAGCCGCTGCTCTACACGTTCCGGGTGCTGCTCACCGGCATCCACCTCATGCGCAGCGGCGAGGTGCAGGCCCATCTGCCCACCCTGCTGGACACCGTCGGCGCTCCCGCGTACGTGCCCGAGCTGATAGCCGCCAAGCGCGCACGTGAGCACGGGACCGCCGACGTCGACCACGCGCGCGTGGAGGCCGACGTGGAGCGCCTGCACGCCGTGCTCGACGAGGCGCAGGCCGCCTCCGCCCTGCCCGACGCGCCCAGCGCCCACGACGCCCTGCACGACTTCGTGGTCCGGGTCCGGCTGGAGAGCTGACCGCGCGGCGCCGGGGGGTGTCCGCCGTACGCCTAGAGCACCGGCGGGGCCGGCCGGAGCGCCGAGGCCCGGCGGGTGCGGAACAGGAAGTCGGCCACGCGCGCCTCGTCCGGCTCGGGCGCAAGGGGGCTGCGGCGCAGGGCCTGCTCCGTCTCCGCGCCCAGCCGGGCCATCCACGCCTCCACCCCGGCCCAGGAGACCTCGCCCCGCTTCACCGCGAGCAGCGGCTCGCGCTGGTCGCCGACGTCGATCCGCAGCTCGCCGGTGCGCAGCAGGTCGCGGGCGCTCATCAGCAGGCGCAGCAGATGCATGGCGTGCTTCCAGCGCGGGGCGCCCGTGGCGCGGACGTCGGCGTCCAGCTTCCTGCGCTGGCCGAGGGCATACCGGGTGAACGTGTCGTGGGCCCGGCGGGAGAGGAAGGCGCCGCGCAGGGACAGCAGTTCCCGGCCGGTGTCGTCCATGTGCTCCACCAGCGGGGAGTGCAGGCACTCCAGGATGTTCGGGTTGCCGCGCAGCGCCAGTTCGCAGAACCGCTCCAGCTCCCAGGAGAACTGCTCCTCGCCCGGCCCCTCCACATTCGTCGGCGGCTTCTCGAACCGCCAGAACAGGGCGGTGGGGGCGAGGAACACACCCCGCCGGTCGGTGTCGCTCGTGTCCGTCGCCAGACCGAAGGCCCGGGACCCCATGACACAGGCGTAGACGGTGTGGTCGCGTACCAGGGTCTCGGGCTGCATGCCCGGAGCGTACGACGCTCCCTCAGGTCAGTTTGATCGAATTTCCCTGCACCTTGATCGACTTGGGAGGCAGTGGCCGGGTCGCCGGGCCGTGCGCCACCGAGCCGTCGGCGATGCGGAACCTGCTGCCGTGGCAGGGGCAGTCGATCGTGCCGCCCGCGACCCTGTTCACCGTGCAGCCCTGGTGGGTGCAGATCGCCGAGAAGGCCCTGAAGTCGCCCTTCTCCGGCTGGGTGACGACCACCTTCTGGTCCTTGAAGACCTTGCCGCCGCCCTCCGGGATGTCACTGGTCTTGCCCAGATCCCCGCCGCTCTTGACGCCGCTGCCGCTCTCCGTGGTGCTGGTGCTGGCGCCACCGCTCTTGTTGCTGCCGCATGCCGCGACGGGCACGGCGAGCGCCACCGCCGCACCGGTCACCAGAACCGTGCGCCGCCTCACGTCCTCGGTCACTGCCGCCTCCGTACATCTGTCGATATATGAAGAAGTCCATACAAAGGTCTGCCTGCATCGTCTCAGCGATCGGGCGCCGCGCATCTCGGGCGCGCGGGCTGACTACGCTTAACGGACCAGGAACAGATCCGCATGTCAGCAGGGAGCAGCGCCGTGGCGGTACGAGCGGTCCGGGGGGCCGTCCAGCTCGAACGGGACGAGGCCGGGCACATGGACGAGCAGGTCGGCGCCCTGATCACCGCCGTCCTGGAGCGGAACGGGCTGAGCACCGACGACCTGATCAGCATCTGGTTCACGGCCACCCCCGACCTGCACAGCGACTTCCCGGCGGCCGCCGCCCGCAAGCTCGGCATCGTCGACGTCCCCCTGATCTGCGCCCAGGAACTGGACATCGAGGGCGCCATGCCCCGCGTCGTACGCCTCCTCGCGCACATCGAGTCGGACCGGCCCCGCGCCGAGATCAACCACGTCTACCTGGGCGCCGCGGCCGCCCTGCGCAAGGACATCGCCCAGTGAGAACCGCCCTCGTCATCGGCACCGGCCTGATCGGCACCTCCGCCGCCCTGGCCCTGACGCAGCGCGGGGTCACCGTCCACCTCGCCGACCACGACCCCGAGCAGGCCCGTACGGCCGCGGCGCTGGGCGCCGGCACCGACGAGGCGCCCGGGGGCCCGGTCGACCTGGCGATCGTGGCCGCCCCGCCCGCCCATGTGGCCGGCGTCCTCGCCGACGCCCTGCGCCGGGGAGTGGCCCGCGGCTACGCCGACGTGGCCAGCGTCAAGGGCGGCCCGCGCCGCGAGCTGGAGGCGCTCGGCCTCGACCTGTCGGCGTACATCGGCACCCATCCCATGTCCGGGCGGGAGAAGTCCGGCCCGCTGGCCGCGACCGCCGACCTCTTCGAGGGCCGCCCGTGGGTGCTCACCCCGACCCGGGACACCGACACCGAGGTGCTGAACCTCGCCCTGGAGCTGGTCTCCCACTGCCGGGCGGTGCCGGTCGTCATGGACGCCGACGCCCACGACCGCGCCGTCGCCCTCGTCTCCCACATGCCCCACCTGGTGTCCAGCATGGTCGCGGCCCGCCTGGAGCACGCCGAGGAGGCCGCCGTACGGCTGTGCGGGCAGGGCATCCGGGACGTGACCCGGATCGCCGCCTCCGACCCGCGCATGTGGATCGACATCCTCTCAGCGAACCCTGGCCCGGTCGCCGACCTGCTCTCCGACGTCGCCGCCGACCTCGGGGAGACCGTCGAGGCCCTGCGCGCCCTGCAGTCCTCCGACGAGGCCAAGCGGCGCGAGGGCAGCGCCGGCATCGAGGACGTGCTGCGCCGCGGGAACGCGGGCCAGGTGCGGGTACCCGGCAAGCACGGGTCCGCGCCGCGCGTGTACGAGACCGTCGCCGTCCTCATCGACGACCAGCCCGGCCAGCTGGCCCGCATCTTCGCCGACGCGGGACGGGCCGGGGTCAACATCGAGGACGTGCGGATCGAGCACGCCACCGGACAGCAGGCGGGTCTGGTGCAGCTCATGGTCGAGCCGAAGGCGGCGCCGGTGCTCACGGAGGCGCTGCGGGAGCGGGGCTGGGCGCTGCGCCAGTAGGGCGGCCGGTGACGCGGGCGCACGCGTCCGGACGAGTGACCCGTACCCAGTAACCTTGTGCAGGGCGCTCTCGCCCCCTCGCACCCGCCCGCACCGCACCAGGAAGGTGTCCCTCCGTGGAAAACGGCGCCGCCCCGTCCGCCAAGCCCGTGATCGTCGCGATCGACGGTCCCTCCGGCACGGGCAAGTCGAGCACGTCGAAGGCCGTCGCCGCGCAGCTCGGCCTGAGCTACCTGGACACCGGCGCCCAGTACCGGGCGATCACCTGGTGGATGGTGAACAACGGCATCGACCTGGAGGACCCGTCCGCCATCGCCGCCGTCGCGGGCAAGCCGGAGATCGTCTCCGGCACCGACCCGGCGCACCCGACCATCACGGTCGACGGCGTGGACGTGGCCGGCCCGATCCGCACCCAGGAGGTCACCTCCAAGGTCAGCGCGGTCAGCGCGGTGCCCGAGGTGCGCTCCCGGATCACCGAGCTGCAGCGCTCGATCGCCGCCGGCACCGCGCGGGGCATCGTGGTCGAGGGCCGTGACATCGGTACGACGGTCCTGCCGGACGCCGACCTGAAGATCTTCCTCACCGCCTCCCCGGAGGCCCGCGCGGCCCGCCGCAGCGGCGAGCTGAAGGGCGCCGACCTGCACGCCACCCGCGAGGCGCTGATCAAGCGGGACGCGGCCGACTCCTCCCGCAAGACCTCGCCCCTCGCCAAGGCCGACGACGCGGTCGAGGTGGACACCACCGAGCTCACCCTCGCCCAGGTCATCGAGTGCGTCGTCACCCTGGTCGAGGAGAAGCGGGCCGGGAAGTGAGCCTGCCTTCCGTCAGGGGCGCCGAGGTCGGGCGGCGCATCGGCGTCGGCCTGATGCACGGGCTGTTCCGGCCGCGGGTGCTCGGCGCCTGGAAGGTGCCCGCCACCGGCCCGGTGATCTTCGCCGTCAACCACTCCCACAACATCGACGGCCCCATGGTCATGGGCGTGGCGCCCCGGCCGACGCACTTCCTGATCAAGAAGGAGGCGTTCGTCGGCCCCCTGGACCCCTTCCTGACCGGCATCGGCCAGCTGAAGGTGGACCGCTCGTCCGCCGACCGGGCCGCGGTCAGCCAGGCGCTCGGTGTGCTGGAGAACGGCGGAGTGCTGGGCATCTTCCCGGAGGGCACCCGGGGCGAGGGCGACTTCGCCTCGCTGCGCGCCGGGCTGGCCTACTTCGCGGTCCGCAGCGGGGCGCCGATCGTGCCCATCGCGGTCCTGGGAAGCGCGGAGCGGCCCGGACGGTTGATAAAGGCGCTGCCCCCGCTGCGCTCCCGCATCGACGTCGTCTTCGGCGACCCCTTCGACGCGGGCGACGGCAGCGGGCGGCGTACGCGCCGGGCGCTGGACGAGGCGACCGAGCGCATCCAGAAGCAGCTCACCAGCCACCTGGAAAACGCCAGGCGCCTCACCGGGCGCCGGGGCGACACTTGAGTAGTGGATCAGCCCATGCGGGGCTTTTCCACCGATCACCACGAATGAACGACGAGGTACGGACTTCATGAACGACGACATCCAGCCCGGCGACTCGGCTGAGCACGAGTACGACCACGGGGCTCTCGGCGACGCCGAGTACGCGGAGTTCATGGAGCTCGCCGCGGAAGAGGGCTTCGACATCGAGGACGTCGAGGGCGCCATCGAGGCGGCGGGCCACGGCCCGCTGCCCGTGCTCGCCGTCGTCGGCCGCCCCAATGTCGGCAAGTCGACCCTGGTCAACCGGATCATCGGCCGCCGCGAGGCGGTCGTCGAGGACCGGCCGGGCGTCACCCGCGACCGCGTCACCTACGAGGCCGAGTGGGCCGGCCGCCGCTTCAAGGTCGTCGACACCGGCGGCTGGGAGCAGGACGTCCTCGGCATCGACGCCTCCGTGGCCGCGCAGGCCGAGTACGCGATCGAGGCCGCCGACGCGGTCGTCTTCGTCGTGGACGCCAAGGTCGGCGCGACCGACACCGACGAAGCGGTCGTCCGGCTGCTGCGCAAGGCCGGCAAGCCGGTCGTGCTGTGCGCCAACAAGGTCGACGGGCCGAGCGGCGAGGCCGACGCGGCCTACCTGTGGAGCCTCGGCCTCGGCGAGCCGCACCCCGTCTCCGCGCTGCACGGCCGCGGCACCGGCGACATGCTCGACGCCGTCCTGGAGGTGCTGCCGGACGCGCCGCGCGAGACCTTCGGCGGCGCCGGCATCGGCGGCCCGCGCCGCATCGCCCTGATCGGCCGCCCGAACGTCGGCAAGTCCTCGCTGCTGAACAAGGTGGCCGGCGAGGAGCGCGTCGTCGTCAACGAACTGGCGGGCACCACCCGCGACCCGGTCGACGAGATCATCGAACTCGGCGGCACGACCTGGAAGTTCGTGGACACCGCCGGCATCCGCAAGCGCGTCCACCTCCAGCAGGGCGCCGACTACTACGCCTCGCTGCGCACGGCCGCCGCCGTGGAGAAGGCCGAGGTCGCGGTCGTCCTGATCGACGCCTCCGAGAACATCTCCGTGCAGGACCAGCGGATCATCACCATGGCCGTCGAGGCGGGCCGCGCGCTGGTCATCGCCTACAACAAGTGGGACACCCTCGACGAGGAGCGCCGCTACTACCTGGAGCGGGAGATCGAGACCGAGCTGGGCCAGGTCGCCTGGGCCCCGCGGGTGAACGTCTCGGCGCGCACCGGCCGGCACATGGAGAAGCTGGTCCCGGCGATCGAGACCGCCCTCGCCGGCTGGGAGACCCGCGTCCCCACCGGCCGGCTCAACGCCTTCCTCGGCGAGCTGGTCTCCGCCCACCCGCACCCGATCCGGGGCGGCAAGCAGCCGCGCATCCTGTTCGGCACCCAGGCCGGCACCAAGCCCCCGCGGTTCGTCCTGTTCGCCTCCGGCTTCATCGAGGCGGGCTACCGGCGCTTCATCGAGCGCCGCCTGCGCGAGGAGTTCGGCTTCGAGGGCACCCCGATCCACATCTCGGTGCGGGTGCGCGAGAAGCGCGGCGCGAAGAAGAAGTGACGCCGGTACGACGTGAAGGGCGGCGCCTGGTCCTCCAGGGGCCGCCCTTCACGCCGTATGCCGGTCACGCGCCCCGGCGCGGTCCCGGCGGCAGCGCCGCCGGGACGTGGTGCATCCCGGTGTCCTGCTGCCGCCCCAGCGTGCCGACCCGCTGCCACTGCGACTGCTGCCGCGCGCTGTACGCCCCCGCGCTGTAGGCGCTGTACGAGCTGCTGAACGAGCCCGCCCGGTGCCCGCCGTAGCCCCCCGTGCGGTCCGGGAGGTGCCCGAAGGGGCAGAACCGCAGCCCCTCCTCCCCGCTGCGGTCGCCCGGCAGCGTGCGGAAGCTCTTGACCCACTCGGCGTAGAGCGAGTCGTAGATCGGCGTGGCCGAGCCTCCACCACCCCCGTCCTGCGCCAACCGGGCGGAGGGAACAGAGACGAAGGCGGACCGGCGGGGCGGGGAGGTGTCGTATGCGTGCACGTATGTCCAAACGAGCGGAGCCCCGAAGAGATGCGGTTCTGTTACTTTCGGGCGGACGGACTCACGTGCCCGCGAGAGGCAGCGCCGCCGCGACCAGCTTTCCGTTCGCCGCCGCCTTGTCGAGGGACTCCCGCAGCAGGTCCTCCCGCGGCTGGCGCCCGATCGACCCCACCGGCGCCGCGAACAGCAGCACCTGCTGGTGCTTGTTGGCCGCGGCCCGCCAGCTGTCCGTCACCTGCAGCGGCTGGTGCGCCTGCCACCAGGCGACCGGCCGGCCCCCGTGCGCCGAGGGCTGCAGCACCGCGTGCAGCTGTCCGACGGCGAGCAGCACCGACCAGCCGTGCAGCACCGGAGGCACGGACGCCAGCCCGGTCACCGGCATGAACCCCTGCTCGATGAGCAGCGCGAGGAACTCGTCACCGGGCCCGGTGGAGCCCGGCCTGACGATCGGGGAGGTCGGCTCGACGACGAGCGCGGGGTGCAACTCGCCCTCGATCAGGACGAGTCCGCTGGTCACGCCGAGCACCGCCTGCTCGGGCACGGCCCGCTGCGGCTCGGCCGCGGCGGCGGAGCCCGCGCCGTCGGGGACGCCGCCGATGGAGCGGACGGCGCCCTGCAACTGCTCCTCGGTGACCTGGACGACCTGGGAGGGCAGGCAGCTGGCGTGGGCGAAGGCGAGGACGGCGGTCTCGTCGCCGACGAACAGAACGGTGCTGGTGCGCTCCTGCTCGGAGTCGCCCGGGGTGCGGCAGGACGTGCAGTCGTAACTGCCCGGGGCGTTCTCTCCGGCGAGCAGCCGGTCGGCTTCTTCGTCGCCGATCTCGGCGCGTACGGCGTCGCTGACGTCGAGCATGCGCGGCACGGTGGCTCCCTCGGGATGTGGTGCTGGGTCGGCCGGGTGGCTCCCGGCCGCTGAGTCCCGGGGTTCCGGGCTCATGAAGAAGACAACGGACGTCCTGTGGTGGGAGTCACGCCCCACGGGCGACCTGTTCGAACCAACCGGCGCACACGGTCACCGGAACTCCAAAATCCGCTACTCACGGTCAACTCGTCGCTGTGTCAAGGAACTTGGAGTGGTGAAGTGGGTCACAGATCGCCACGACCGTTGGTCGAAAAATCAGGAAATCAGGGAATGTAGTGGGTGGCTGAAAATCGACGATACCGGCGGTAACGGGCAACTGGCCTCGAATGACGGGGCGTTGGTTGATTCCGGCGGCTCGTCCTCCCTACATTCCTCCGCCGTGTGCAACGAGCACCGCTCGGGTACGTCCGACGCCCGGCACCGGCACCGCACCATCGCCGGCACCGGTCACGCGGACGGGGCGGGCACGAGGAACCGCGGTCCTGCGCGGCGAGGCGTGCTCCGCCCGGGGGAGCCCGGGTTCGTGGAGAGGGAATTACATGTCCGAGTGTGCCGATACCACCCGCAGTACCGCCCGTCCCGAGGGCGCCCGCAAGGGCCGTACGACCGCCGCGCTGGCCGGAGCCGCGCTGCTCGCCCCGCTGGGACTGCTCGCCGCCACCGGCAACGCCGCCGCGGCGGACAACGGAGTGTGGGACCGCATCGCCCAGTGCGAGAGCGGCGGCAACTGGCACATCAACACCGGCAACGGCTACTACGGCGGGCTCCAGTTCTCCGCCGGCACCTGGCGCGCGTACGGCGGCACCGCCTACGCCCCGACGGCCGACCAGGCCTCCAGGAGCGCGCAGATCGCCGTCGCCACCAAGGTCCAGCAGGCCCAGGGCTGGGGCGCCTGGCCGGTCTGCTCGGCCCGCGCAGGAGCGTCCGGCGCGGCTCCCGCGGCGGCCCACACCGGCGCCACGGGTACGGCGGCCTCGAAGGGCGTGACGACGAAGTCCGCCCCCGCGAAGACGCCGAAGCGCCCGGCCGGCCACACCAACCGCAGTGAGTCCCGCGGCACGGGTGACTACACCGTCCGCGAGGGCGACACCCTGAGCGTCATCGCCGCCCGGCACGGCACCACCTGGCAGCGGATCTACGCCGCCAACAAGAAGGTCATCGGCGACGACCCCGATCTGATCGTGCCCGGCCAGCGCCTCGCGCTCTGACCGACGGGCACCCGCGCAGAACAGCCGCTGCTCCTCGAGGACAGCGGCTGTCCGCGTTCCCTGACAGACTCGGCCGCATGTTGGACACCTCGGCACGTCTGCTGCGCCTGCTCTCGCTCCTCCAGGCCCACCGCGAGTGGTCCGGCGCCGCGCTCGCCGAACGCCTCGGCGTCACCGCGCGCACCGTCCGCCGGGACGTGGACCGGCTGCGCGAGCTGGGCTACCCGGTCAACGCCACCCCCGGCACCGGCGGCGGCTACCAGCTGGGCGCGGGCGCCGAACTCCCGCCGCTGCTGCTGGACGACGACGAGGCCGTCGCCGTGGCCGTGGGCCTGCGCACCGCCGCCGGACAGGGCATCGAGGGCATCGGCGAGACCTCCGTACGCGCCCTCGCCAAGCTGGAGCAGGTGCTGCCCGGCCGGTTGCGCCGCCGGGTGAGCGCCCTGAACGCCTTCACCGTGCCGATGCTGCGCGGCGGCCCGCCGGCCGCCGCCGTCGACCCGGCGCTGCTCACCGAACTCGCGCATCTGTGCCGGGACGCCGAGCGGCTGCGCTTCGAGTACCGCACCCACGACGGCGCCGACAGCCGCCGTACCGTTGAACCGCACCGGCTGGTGTGCACCGAGCGGCGCTGGTATCTGGTCGCCTGGGACGTCGACCGGGCGGACTGGCGGACCTTCCGCGTCGACCGCATCACCCCCAAACCGCCGCACGGGCCCCGCTTCACCCCGCGCGAGCCGCCCGCCGAGGACCTGGCCGCCTATGTCTCGAAGGGCGTCTCCACGCGCGCGTACGCCGCGCACTCCGCCGTACGGCTGCTGGTGCCGCTGCACGAGGCCGCCGAGCGGATCTCGCCGTCCGCCGGGGTGCTGGAGCCGGACGGGGAGGACGCCTGCGTCCTGCGCAGCGGGGCGCCGAACCTCGAGGTGATGGTCATCCACATCATGATGACCGGCTTCCCCTTCGAGGTGATCGAGCCCGCCGCACTGACCGAGGAGATCAGGCGGATCCGGGACCGGCTCGACGCGGCTCTGGCCCGGACCGCGACTCCCGCGCCTTCTGCGCGTACTCCGGGTGGTGCAGGTCGAACGCCGGGGCCAGGAAGAAGCCGAACGGCGTGAGCAGATACAGGTGCCCGATCTTCTTGTGGTCGGTGGTGGTGAGCCAGTCGACCACCGCCCGGCCGGCCCGCCTGCCGCCGCGCACGGGTCCTGCCGTCGCCCCTACGGTCTCGGTACGGATGCGCCAGGACGCTCCGGGGTCACCCGCTCCGACAGGCGGCGCATGCGCAGATGTGCTGAATCCGTGAAAATTCCTATGCCGCGTCAGGTGCCCTGGCATCACTGCCGGATTGCGCGGGTAATCGCACCCGCAGACCCGTCCGCGGCACGGTCGCCCAGCTTTCCGCGGGACAATTCGGCGGGCCGCTCGGGCATGCGTGAATTCTGTCCGATAACCGCAGCGGGCCATCCGGAAACCCCCGTACGTGTGACCGAGTTCGGGGGAATCGAGGACCGGGAAGCTGTGACAGAAGTGTGACGGGAGCCGGATACGGCTCTTACCTCGCGCTGCGCGGTAGCGTGGCGGCATGGCACCGATTCCCACTCCGCCAGCGGAGCCCCAGGACAGTCCGGAAGGGTACGTCGGCCTGGATGCCGAGAACGCCGAACGGCTCGCCCGGCAACGAGGGTGGTCGACGGTGCGGTCGCTGCCGCCGGGCGCGATCATCACCATGGAGTACCGGGTGGGACGGCTGAACTTCGAGGTGCGGGACGGCGTGGTGGCCCGCGCGTGGAAGGGCTGAGGACCGCCACCGGACAACACCCCCGCGCACACGGCGAAGGCCCCGCTCCCGGAAGAAGAGGGAGACGGGGCCTTCGCCGTGTGCGCGGGGGTGTTGTGCGTACCGGGCCCGCTGCCGGCCGGGGTGGTCAGCCGCCCGTCAGCGGGCGGGCCGGCTGGCCCGTGCCGCGGGGCAGCCGGTGGTCGGTGTGCGGGGGGCGGCGGCTGCCGGCCGGGGTGACCGGGGTGCGCTCCGCGCGGGTCGTGTGCGGTCCCGGGGCCAGATGCGCCGGGGCTCTGGAGGCGCGGGCCGAGGCGACCGGTTCGCGCACCGGGGCCGGCTGCTCCGCCGGTGCGCCGTGCGGTCTGAGCACCACCGGGGTGACGGGGACGGCCGGTTCGGGCACGGGCCGGCTGCGGCGGGCGCGCCAGCGGTCGCGCAGGTCGAACAGCCACACCTCGGCCCGGGCGATCAGCGGCTCGAACCACGGCAGGGCGAGCAGGATCAGCAGGCCGGCGGCCCAGCCCAGCAGCACGTCGCTCAGCCAGTGCGTACCGAGGTAGACGGTGGTGAGGCCGACGCCCAGCGACGTGATCGCGGACAGCGCCGACAGCCAGCGGCGCGCTCGCGGGGTGGAGGCCAGATAGGCCAGGATGCCCCAGGTCACGACCGCGTTGGCGGTGTGGCCGCTGGGGAATATATCGCCGCCCAGGCCCATCTCGTTCGAGCCGATCACGGTCGCGTAGTGCGGACCGAGGCGCCCCATGCCGTACTTGGCGGCGCCGACCGTGATGTTCAGCAGCAGCAGCGAGGTGGCCAGGGTGAGCAGCGGGCGCAGGGTGTGCTGCCGCCAGGAGCGCCAGCCGAGCCAGGCCGCGACCATCACCGCGGTGGGGCCGCGCTGGCCGAGCACCACGTAGTAGTCGAGGAAGGCGTGGATCTGCGGCCACTGCTGGTACGGCCGGAAGAACATGACCTGCCAGTCGAGCCGGACCAGCCAGGACGTGATGACCACGGCCCACACGATCGCGAGGTAGAAAGCCAGGGTCGCGGTGAACAGCACGACCCGGTGCCGGCTCATCCTCGGCACATCGATGTGGGCCGGTCGTTCCGGCTCACGGTCGAGTCTGGCGAACACCCGGTCCAGACGCCGGGTGAGGTTTCGTTCGGTACGCACCCAATCGACGTTACAGCGAGTGAGGTGTGGTCCCGGTCGAAACAGCGGCTTTGTGATGACGATGTGATGTGGGAAACCTCTCAAGGGCGGCCCGAATTCCGCTGATTCCGCAATCCTGTGAGACGGTTCCCTGCAATTCCTTTGATCATGCCGGGCGTTGTTTATATCGCGCTTATGAATGCGTTAACCCGGACCTGGCGCGGAATTCTCCGGAGCGTCATCGGCCGCCCGGGTCGGTCACGGGGGACCGGAGCCGTTCAGCCAGAACGCCCCATAGAGCGCCGCGGCGACCGCCAGTACGGCCGTGACCAGCACGGATCGGGACGTGCGCAGCCGGGCGAGGGCGCCGGCGAGCGGCAGCAGCACCGGGAAGGCGGGCATCAGCAGCCGCGGTTTGGACCCGAAGTAGCTCGACGCGCACAGGGCGAGCGCGAGGACGACACCCGTGTACACCAGCAGTTCGACCGGTTGGCGCCGGCGGACGCCGGCCAGGTACAGCCACAGCAGGAGGGCGACGCCGACGATCAGTCCGACGCCGGCGAACGCGGACGGAATTGACGTGAACTTGTCGGCCACGAAGCACGCGAAGGCGTAACCGCCGTCGAACCCGTTGCGCCATCCGGCCTGAACGTCCAGGTAGCCGAGCGGTCCCTTCCCGGTCCGCTGCCCGACCCAGAGCACATAACCGGCGGCCCCGAGCGGCGCGATGAGCATGCCCAGCGCCCGCCGCCAGGGCGGGGCTTCCGGGGCTGGCATTGCCCATGGGGTCCAAGTGGCCCCTGAGTGCGGGGGTATGTCCACCGTGCGCTCCGGCGTGCGCGCCGATGCGCGCAGATTGTCGGACGCGCCCAGCTCGCGCGCCGGGGCGTGTGCGGAGCTCTGCGCGCCGGGCGTGCGCATCCTGCTCCGGCCTCGTCCGTACGACAGCACGCCCGACACCCACACCGCCGCGACCACCGCGATCCCGACCGGCCGGGTCAGCCCCGCCAGCGCCGCCAGGGCGCCGGCGGTGATCCACCGGCCGGTCAGCACGGCGTACAGCGACCAGGCCGCCAGCGCCGTGAACAGCGACTCGCTGTACGCCATCGACTGCACGACCCCGACCGGCAGCACCGCCCACAGCAGCACGGCGCAGACCCCCGTCCGGGCGCCGTACACCCGCTCGGCGACGGCGAAGATCCAGCAGGCGGCGGCGAGCGAGGCGAGCAGGCTCACGGCGAAACCGGCGTCCGCGTACGACAGCGGCGTCACCGCGTGCAGCAGCCGCTCCAGCCACGGCAGCAGCGGAAAGAACGCCAGATTGGAGTGCACGTCGCCGTTCGGCAGCCGTACCTCGTAGCCGTATCCCAGCTCGGCGACCCGGGTGTACCAGAGCGCGTCCCAGCGCGCGGTCAGCAGGGTGTGGGCGCTCTTGCCGCGCACGGCGCTCCACAGCACCAGCACCACGAGCCCCAGGGCCCGCACCGCCGCATAACCCAGCAGGGCCGGGACGGCCCGGCGCAGGAGAGGGGCGTGGGGCGTGGCCACGCGCGTGTCAAGATCCGTCACGCACCCGATTATCGACGGGAGGTGGAACCGGACCGGCCCCCGGGGCGTGGTCAAGAGGGGTCGACGTGGCGTACGCCACACGGGTTCCGTCCTGCGTGTGAGAGGTCCGCCACGTAGCCCCGTGACGGACTCGCGTACGCTGACGAGTCACCCGCGCCGGGTTGCGCGGGCCGGAGACCCCGCTCCTCTCCGGCCGTACGACAGGGAGTCCCCACCCCGTCGGTCCGCCCCGCGTGAGGCACATCTGGGAGGTACGTACATGTCCGGGACGACCACGGCTGCCGTACGGCCACGCCGTAGGACGGCCGGGCCCGGTGCGAACCGCTGGGTCGTCCTCGTCGTCCTCTGCGTCAGCCTGCTGCTCGTGGCCCTCGACGCGACCGTGCTGCACGTGGCGGTCCCCGCCGTCACCAAGGACCTCAGGCCCAGCGGCATAGAGCTGCTGTGGATCGTCGACGTCTATCCGCTGGTCTGCGCCTCGCTGCTGATCCTCTTCGGCACCCTCGGCGACCGGGTCGGCCGCAGACGCGTCCTGCTGCTCGGCTACGGCCTGTTCGGCGTCGCCTCCGCCGTGGCCGCCCTCGCCCAGACCGCCGAGACGCTGATCCTCGCCCGTGCGCTGCTCGGCGTCGGCGGCGCCATGATCATGCCGGCGACGCTGTCGATCCTGCGTCAGGTCTTCCCCGACCGCCGCGAGCGGGCGCTCGCGATCGGCGTCTGGAGCGCGGTGGCCGCCGTCGGCGCGGCCGTCGGCCCGCTGCTCGGCGGCTTCCTGCTGGAGCACTTCTGGTGGGGCGCGGTCTTCCTCGTCAACATCCCGCTGATGCTGGTCAGCCTGCCGGTGGGCCGGATCCTGCTGCCCGAGTCGTACGGCGACCGGGAAGGCCCCTGGGACGTCGTCGGCGCCCTGACGGCGGCCGGCGGTCTCTTCGGCGTCGTGCTCGGCGTGAAGCGGCTGGGCGGCGGCGAGGCGCCGGCGAGCCCCTTCACCGTGCTGCCGCTGCTGGCCGGCGCGGCCCTCCTCGTGCTGTTCGTACGGCGGCAACGGCGGCTCGCGCACCCGCTGGTGGACCTGCGGATGTTCCGCCGGCCCGGGTTCAGCACCGCGGTGGGCTGCATCGTGCTGGCGATGCTCGCGCTCGTCGGCCTGGAGCTGATCGCCGCCCAGTACCTGCAACTGGTGCTCGGGCTCTCCCCGCTGCAGACCGGTCTGCGGCTGCTGCCGCTGACCGTCGCGGCGATGGCGGCGGGCCTGGCGGGCGCGCGGATGCTGCGCCGCTTCGGGCCGCGCCGGATGGTGTGCTTCGGCTTCTGCCTCACCGCCGGCGCGGTGCTGTTGCTCACCGCGATGGGCGCCGCCGACGACGCGCCGCTGCTGCTGTCCGGTTTCGTGCTGCTCGGCTTCGGTCTGGAGACCACGCTCTTCGGGGCGTACGAGTCGATGCTCAGCGAGTGCCCGGCCGACCAGGCCGGCGGCGGGGCCGCGATCGGCGAGACGTCGTACCAGCTCGGCGCCGGCATCGGCATCGCGCTGCTGGGCAGCGTGATGAACGCGGCCTACACGCCGCATCTGCGCGAAGTGCCGGGCGTTCCCCGGCACGCCTCCCGGGCGGCCGGCCACTCGCTCGGCGAGGCCTACGAGGTCGCCGGACGGCTGGGCGGACCCACCGGCGAGGCACTGCGCCGGGTCGCGCGGGACTCCTTCGTGTACGGGCTGCATGTGACGCTGCTGGTGAGCGCGGGCCTGTTGCTGCTGGGCGCGCTGATGGCGCTGCGGCTGCCGCGGGTCATGCAGTGCGCGGAGCCGTCGGCGGCGGTGGAGCTGCCCGCGCCGAGGGAAGTGGAAGCAGCGGAGCCGAGGGTCTCGGCCTGACGCACTGGACGTGCGGGACACCACGCCGTAACGTCGGCTCCGAAATGTAACTAGCGGTGCTAGTTTTCTTGTGCCGGAGGGTGTCCCATGTCCGCGTCGCCGAAGCCGCCCGCCTTCGACCCCGCCGATCCGCTCGGGATCGACGACCTGCTGGAACCGGAAGACCTGGCCGTACGGGACACCGTGCGGACCTGGGCGGCGGACCGGGTGCTGCCGCACATCGCCGAGTGGTACGAGCAGGGCGAGCTGCCCGGCATCCGTGAACTGGCCAGGGAACTGGGCGGGATCGGGGCGCTCGGGATGTCGCTCAGCGGCTACGGGTGCGCGGGGGCCAGCGCCGTGCAGTACGGCCTGACCTGCCTGGAGCTGGAGGCCGCGGACTCGGGCATCCGGTCGCTAATCTCCGTGCAGGGCTCCCTCGCCATGTACGCGATCCACCGGTTCGGCAGCGAGGAGCAGAAGCTCCAGTGGCTGCCGCGCATGGCGGCCGGCGAGGTCATCGGCTGCTTCGGGCTGACCGAGCCCGACCACGGCTCCGACCCCGCCTCCATGCGCACCCACGCCAAGCGCGACGGCGGCGACTGGGTACTCAACGGCCGCAAGATGTGGATCACCAACGGCTCGGTCGCCGGGGTGGCCGTCGTCTGGGCGCAGACGGAGGACGGCATCCGCGGTTTCGTGGTCCCCACCGACACCCCCGGCTTCTCGGCGCCGGAGATCAAGCACAAGTGGTCCCTGCGCGCCTCCGTCACCAGCGAACTGGTACTGGACGACGTACGGCTGCCCGCATCCGCCGTACTCCCGGAGGTCACCGGACTGCGCGGCCCGCTCAGCTGTCTGTCCCACGCCCGCTACGGCATCGTCTGGGGCGCGATGGGCGCCGCGCGCAGCAGCTTCGAGGCGGCTCTGGACTACGCGAAGACCCGGGAGCAGTTCGGGCGGCCCATCGGGGGGTTCCAGCTCACCCAGGCCAAGCTCGCCGACATGGCGGTGGAACTGCACAAGGGGATCCTGCTCGCCCACCATCTGGGGCGGCGGATGGACGCCGGCCGCCTGCGTCCCGAGCAGGTCAGCTTCGGCAAGCTCAACAACGTCCGCGAGGCCATCGAGATCTGCCGTACGGCGCGGACGATCCTCGGTGCCAACGGGATCTCCCTCGAATACCCCGTGATGCGGCACGCGACCAACCTGGAATCGGTGCTCACCTACGAGGGCACCGTCGAGATGCACCAGCTGGTGCTGGGCAAGGCGCTCACCGGGCTCGACGCCTTCCGGTGAGCCTCCACGCCAGGCAGGGCCGGTGAGCGGCCCTGCCTCAGCTCTGGTTGAAGAAGCCGTCCTCGCGGTGCGCGGCCGGCTCGCCGCTGACGATCTCCGTGTTCGCCGGCGTCAGCAGGAAGACCCGGGTCGCGACCCGCTCGATCGTGCCGCGCAGACCGAAGGTCAGCCCCGCCGCGAAGTCCACCACGCGCTTGGCGTCGGCCGGCTCCATCGCCGTGAGGTTCATGATGACCGGGACGCCGTCCCGGAACAGCTCGCCGATGGCGCGGGCGTCCCGGAAGCTGTCCGGGGTGACCGTGCCGATCCGGCGGCCCTTCTCCTCGGCCGTGTCCGACGCCACCTTCACCCGGGGGTCCGTGACCCAGGCGTCCCCGGATTCGGTGCCCTCGGAGTACTCGTCGTCGTAGTAACGCTCGTCATCGTTGTCGTCGACGAGGCCGAGCCACGCACTCGCCTTGCGTACCGATCCCATGGACGCCTCCTCTCACAGCGGTCTTTTTTCTGCTCTCCGCGTCCCTATGGTCATCCATGATGCGGACGGCGCGCCAAGTGAATAGACGCCGCGCGGGGGGTTTGTGACGGTACTGGTGCACAGCCGATCCGTCGAGAGTCCTTGTGCCCCAAGGGTCGCGACTCATACGGCTGCTGACTGAGAGTGAAATATGATTGTCGGCGGCGGATGGGTGATGATCGGTGCGTCCGGGTGAACGTCAACGTCGTACCACATCACGGGGGATCGTCGTGTTCGGAATCGTCAGACCGTGCGCTCATCGACTCGGGGAAAGCCTGAAGGCCGAGTGGATGGCGCACTTGTGCGGGCTCTGCCTCGCGCTGCGCCGCGACCACGGACAGCTCGCGAGAATCGTGACGAACTACGACGGGCTGCTCATCTCGGTCCTGACAGAGGCTCAGACCGGACGGACCGCCGACGGCCGCCGTACGGCCGGGCCGTGCGCGCTGCGCGGGCTGCGCACCGCGTCCGTCGCCCAGGGCGAGGGCGCCCGGCTCGCGGCCGCCGTCTCGCTGGTGCTGGCCTCGGCGAAGGTGCGCGACCACGTCGCCGACCGGGACGGACTGCTGGCCCGCAGGCCCATGGCCGCCGCCGCCCGCCGGGTCGCCGCCGGCTGGGGCAGGGCCGGAGCCGACAGCGGCGCCGCGGTCGGCTTCGACACCGGCGTCCTCGTCGAGGCCGTCGACCGGCAGCTCGGCCTGGAGGTCCTCGCCGGGTACGGCACCCCGATCCTGACGGTCACCGAGCCGACCGAGACCGCGACCGCCGCCGCCTTCGCGCACACCGCGGTGCTGGCCGGCCGGCCCGGCAACGCGGCGCCGCTCGCGGAGGTCGGCCGGCTCTTCGGGCGGCTCGCGCATCTGCTGGACGCCGTGGAGGACCAGCAGGCCGACGCCGCGTCGGGCGCCTGGAACCCGCTGACCGCCACCGGCACCTCACGGGCCGAGGCCCGCAGGCTCGCCGACGACGCCGTGCACGGCATCCGGCTCGCCCTGCGCGAGGCGGAGTTCACCGACGGCAGGCTGGTCCATCTGCTGCTCGTGCACGAGCTGCGGCGTTCCGTCGACCGGGCCTTCGGCACGCAGACGTGCGGACACCCGCCCGAGGCCGCGTTCGGACCGCCGCCGGGACGGCGGGCGCCCACGCCGCCGGGTCACCCTTACGGCGACCCCTTCGGCGGACACCCCCCGCGCCCCGAGCGGCGCGGCTTCTGGGCCGGCTGCGCGGCCGCCCTCGGCCTGTGCTGCACCTGCAAGGTGTGCTGCGCCGACGAGTTCGAGGGCCCCTGGTCGCGCAAGCGGCGCGAGGGCGCGTGCGCCAACTGCGACTGCGACTGCGGGGACTGCGACCTGTCGTGCTGCGAGATCTGTGAGTGCTGTGCGTGCTGTGACTGCGACTGCTAGCGCGAGGGGAGGGGTGCGCGTGTGAAGGCGAAGGAAAGAGGAGAACGCGAGCGCGCACGCCCGCGGGACGGGCGCATGCAGGGGGTCGGCTCAACAGGAAGAGGACCACACGCGACCGAAGTCGATGTGGGAGCGCGTGACCAGCCACTGCTGCGAATGCATGGGCCAAGTGGAACAGGCATCCGGTTCCGCGTCAACTGACATGAGACGTACGGCTCACAGTATGGACAGCCTTGACAGTGCACCGAAACGCACGCGTACTCTCGACGGACGGTCCTGCTGAGGGGCTCGGCCGTACCGCGCCGCACGGCGCACCCGTGTGAAGGCACCACCCGTGTTCTGACGTCTCTTCGCGTCACGGAGCCTTCGCATGTCATCCGACACCCTCGCCCATTCCCCCGCCGCACCGGGGACTCCCGACCCCGCACCCGCCCCGTCGAGGCCCTCGCTGGTGATCGTCGGAGCCGGTCCGCGGGGGACCGGGCTGCTGGAGCGCATCGCCGCCAACGCCCCCGAGCTGTACGCCGGTTCGGGCCTCGACATCCATCTGGTCGACCCCCATCCGCCCGGCGGCGGCCGCATCTGGCGCCAGGCGCAGTCACCGCTGCTGTGGATGAACTCGCACGCCGAGGACGTCACCATGTTCACCGACGAGACGGTGACCATGGACGGCCCGGTGCGCGAGGGCCCCACCCTGCACGAGTGGGCCGGCCTCGACGCCGCCGCCTTCGCCGACCGGCAGCTCCAGGGCCGCTATCTGCGCTGGGTGTACGAGCGCGCACGGGCCGAGCTGCCCGAGAGCATCGCCGTTCACCACCATGCCCGGCGCGCCGTGCGGATCAGCGGGCCGCGCGACGCACGCCAGCAGGTCTGGCTGGAGGGCCGCCCGCAGCCCCTCCTCGCCGACCTCGTGATCCTCGCGATCGGCCACCTCGACGCCGAACTCGACGACGAACAGGCCGAGTTGGCCGCCTACGCCCGCGAGCACGGACTGGTGCACCTGCCGCCCGACTTCACCGCCGACACCGACCTGAGCGCGCTGCGGCCCGGCGAACCCGTCCTCGTGCGCGGCTTCGGACTGGCCTTCGTCGACCTCATGGTGCTGCTCACCGAGGGGCGCGGCGGGCGGTACGAGGGCGACGCCTATCTGCCCTCGGGCCGGGAGCCGGTGCTCTACGTCGGCTCCCGGCGCGGAGTGCCGTACCACTCGAAGATCGGCTACGACTGGACCGGCGACCGCCCCCCGCTGCCCCGCTTCCTCGGGCCGGCCGAGATCGAGGGCCTGCTGGCCAGGCCGGGGGGTTTCGACTTCCGGCGCGACGTGTGGCCGCTGGTGGAGAAGGAGCTGGGCTTCGCCCACTACCACCGGCTGTTCACCGCCCACGCCGAGCGCACGGCGATGGCCTGGGCCGACTTCGAGGAGAAGTACGCGACCGCCGCAGGCCCCGCCGAGACCCGGGCGCTCGTCGCCGCCGCCGTGCCCGACCCGGCCGACCGGCTCGACCTCACCGCGCTCGACCGTCCGCTCGACGGGGTGCGGTACGCCTCGCACGAGGACTTCCAGGACGGCCTGCGTGCCTACATGGAGAGCGACCTGAACCGGCGTCACGATCCCTCGCACAGCGCGGACCTGGGCGTCTTCCTCGGGCTGCTCTCCGTCTACGGCCAGCTCGTCCGCCTGGGGAACATCGGCCCCTGGTGGCACGGGTTCTTCAGCTATCTGGCGTCCGGGCCGCCCGGACCCCGGCTGCGGCAGATGCTCGCGCTGTCCCGGGCCGGGCTGCTCAGATTCGTCGGCGCCGACATGACCGTCACCGCCGAGCACGGCGTGTTCCGGGCCGGCAGCCCCACCGTGCCCGGCTTCCACGTCGAGAGCCGGGCACTGGTCGAGGCCCGGCTGCCCGAGCCCACCGTCCGGCGGGCCCGCGACAGCCTGCTGCGCCATCTGCACGCCGACGGCGCGGCCGAGACCCCCGAAGGACTGCTCCGGGTCGACCCCGTCGACGGCCGGATCCTCGACGGCGCCGGGCGGCCGCACCCCCGGCGCTTCGCACTCGGCCCGTACACCGACGCCCGTACCCCCGGCGCCTTCACCCGGCCCCGCACCGGGGGCCCCGCGTTCCGGCAGAACGACGCCGCGGCGCGCTCGGCGCTGGCCTTTCTGAGCAGGTCACGGGTGGAGGGGGGCGGGCGATGAGCGTCGCGGTTCCGGGTGTGGGTGCGGGTGCCGATCCGGGGATGGTGTGACATGGGGCCACGGGGGCTGCTGCATCTCGCCGCCGCTGTCGATCTGGCGGACTGTCCGGACGCCGAACCGTACGTCGAGCTGGTCCGGCTGGCCGAGCGCGGCGGGCTGGACTTCGTGACGCTGGACGACACCCTCGCCCGGCCCGGTCCCGACGCGCTGACCGTGCTGTCCCGGGCGGCGCTCGCGACCCGGCGCATCGGCCTGGTCCCGGCCGTCCCGGCCACCCGCACCGGGCCGTTCCCGGCGCCGGCCGCCGTGCAGGCGCTGGACCGGCTCAGCGAGGGGCGGGCCGGGTGGATCGAAGCGGGTGACGCCGGGAACGGCTCGGCGGAGACGGCGCCGGGGAGACGGAGGGAGGGCGCCGAGGTCCTGCCGGTCCGTGTGGTCGACGCCACCGGCAGCCAGGGCCGTACCGCCGCCGCCCGGCACGCGGACGTGGCCCTCATCCGCGCCGCGACCGTGCAGCAGGCCGGCGCCGTACGCGACGAACTGCGCGCCGGAGCCGCCGAGTCGGGGCGGGACCCGGACGGCGTGCGGGTCCTGGTGAGCCTGCTGGTCGACCTCGGCGACGGCGAGTACGCGGCCGCGCCCGGACACGGCGGCGGGGGACCGCGGCCGACCGCGCGGGGGCCGCTGTACCGGGGCGGCCCGGTCGACCTCGCCGAACTGGTCGCCCGCTGGCACGCCGAGGGGGCCGCCGACGGCTTCCACCTCGTCCCCGTCGAGCCGCGCCGGGACCTGGAGCGGCTGGTCAACGGCACGGTGGCGGTGCTCCAGCACCGCGGCCTGTTCCGCACCTTCTACCCGGGCAGCACCCTGCGCGAGCACCTGGGCCTGGGCCGGGCCGGCGGTCCCGGCATGGGGCGGACGAGTGACGGCTTGTACGGACGAGACATGTGGAGGGAAGGAAGCTACGACATGACGACGGACGCGGCCGACGCGTGGAAGCAGTGGCACGAGCAGCGTGTCGAGACGGTCTCGGCGCCCTACGGGCCGCTCGCGCTGACCGCCACGCACTGGGTCGAGGACTATCCGGAGGGTCGACTTCCGGACATTCCCGCGATCTGGGTGGCGGACGGCGACGGGATCGTGCTCACCGCCGCCGAGGGAGACGGCCTGACCGTGGACGGGCGGCCCTTCGCGGGCGAGGTCCGGCTCGCCGCCGACCGCGCGCCGGAGGCGGAGGCGCGCGTCGCGTTCGGCGAGAAGCGGCTCTTCACGCTGGTGCGCGAGGGGGTCTGGGGCGTGCGGGTCTACGATCCCGGGTCCGCGGCCCGGCGATCCTTCCGGGGCATCGAGGCCACGCCGTACGATCCCCGCTGGTCGGTGCCGGGGCGGTTCACGCCGTACGACGGCGCACGCGTCGTACGGGTCGGCAACGCGGACGGGCGCGAGCGGGGGCTCGCCCTCGCCGGGGAACTGGCCTTCGCCCTGGACGGGCGGGAGTCGACGCTGCGGGTCGCGCAGCAGGGGGACGGGGCGCTGTGGGCGGTGTTCGCGGACGGCACCAGCGGCGACACCAGTTTCCGGTTCCGCTTCCTCCACCCGGCCGCGCCGGACGCGCAGGGCCGTACGACCGTCGACTTCAATCGCGCCCAACTCCCGCCGTGCGCCTTCGCCGACCACTTCCTCTGCCCCTTCCCGCCGCCCGGCAACACGCTGGACGTGGCGATCGAGGCGGGGGAGCGGGGGTTGGGCTGACGGGTGCGGGTGCGGGTGCGGGTGCGGGTGCCGGTGGGGTGGTGGAGAAGGTGGGGGAGAGGAGGGTGAGTTGGGGAGGTGCGGGGCGTCGTCGCGTAAAGGTGGTTTAAAGGCCAACGGCCGAAAGGCACTCTTGTGTCGACCGGTCGTTCGGCCGAATACTCCCCCTCAGCGCTTGCCGGGGGGCATACGTGTTCGGAACCCCGCCGTTCCTCCTGGCTGCGCCTCACCGGGCCCCGACCCCACGCGGGCCCCCGACTTCCCCTGGGAGGGAACGACAAGTGAGGATCAAGCGCACCACTCCCCGCAGCGGTATCGCGAGACGGACCCGGCTGATCGCCGTGGCCACCGGCCTCCTGGCCGCGGGCGCGTTCGCCGCCCCCACGGCGAACGCGAGCGACGCGCACACCTTCAGCGCCGCCCAGCTCAACAAGGCCGACTCCGCCGTCCTCAAGGCCGACATACCGGGTACGGCCTGGGCGGTGGACAGCAAGAACGACCGCGTCGTCGTCACCGTCGACAGCACGGTGTCCAAGGCCGAGATCGCCAAGATCAAGCAGCAGGCCGGCGCGAACGCGAGCGCGCTCACCATCAAGCACACCTCCGGCAAGTTCAACAAGCTGATCACCGGCGGCGACGCCATCTACGGCGGCCAGTACCGCTGCTCGCTCGGCTTCAACGTGCACAGCGGCAGCACGTACTACTTCCTCACCGCGGGGCACTGCGGCCAGGTGGCGTCCACCTGGTACAGCAACTCCAGCCACACCACCGTGCTCGGCACCAACGTCGGCTACAGCTTCCCGGGCAACGACTTCGCGCTGGTGCGGTACACCAACTCCTCGATCTCGCACCCGAGTGCCGTGGGCAGCCAGTCCATCACGAGCGCGGCGACGCCGTCCGTGGGCCAGACCGTGTACCGGCGCGGCTCCACCACCGGTACGCACAGCGGCCGGGTGACCGCGCTGAACGCCACCGTGAACTACGGCAACGGGGACGTCGTCTACGGGCTGATCCAGACCACGGTGTGCGCCGAGGGCGGCGACAGCGGTGGCCCGCTGTACGCGGGGTCCGTGGCGTACGGGCTGACGTCGGGGGGCAGCGGTGACTGCACCTCCGGTGGTACGACGTTCTTCCAGCCGGTGACCGAGGCGTTGAGCTACTACGGCGTCACGCTGCCGTAGCGGTCCGACTCACTCCGGCTTTCTGGGAGCCCCTGCGCGCCTTGTGGTGTGCGGGGGCTTCTTTGTGCGGTGGTGCGGTGGTGCGGGTGGTGGGGTGCCGGGTCCTGTTTTGGACAGGTGGTGTCGAGCGCGTTCGGTGGGGGTTCCGTGTGTGTTGTGTTTGCTGTGCGAATTGCTCTGGTGTGACCGCGTGCAGTCAAATAGGGAGGGGTGTGCAAGCCCTCTCTACGCGCGTCCGGAAGTCAACCTTGTGTGCTCCCTGTGTCGTTCGGAAGAGTGGGCCCTCGTCAACCAGCCTTCCGGTCCGGCGAGTTCCCACAGCTCGCGGACCATCCCCCCACAGGAGGACGTGAGTTGAAGCACCGACGCATACCCAGGCGGCGGGCCGCCGTGGCCGGCGCGGGAATCGCCGCACTGGTCGCCGCGGGGGTCACCTTGCAGAATGCGAACGCCAGCGAGCCCGCGAAGTCGGCTCCGGAGGTCAAGGTCCTGTCCGCTCCGGCGGCCGGAAACCTCGCCTCGACGCTGCTGAGCCACCTCGGATCCCGGGCCGCGGGCAGCTACTACGACGCCTCGGCCAAGAACCTCGTCGTCAACGTGGTCGACCAGACCGCGGCGAAGGCCGTCGAGGCGGCCGGAGCCAAGGCGAGACTCGTCACCAACTCGCTGGCCGCGCTCGACGGCGCGCGGACCACGCTGAAGAAGGACGCGACCATACCGGGGACGTCCTGGGCCACCGACCCGGTGAGCAACAAGGTCGTCGTCACCGCCGACAAGACGGTGTCCGGCGCCGCGTGGGCCAAGCTGAGCAAGGTCGTCGACGGGCTCGGCGGCAAGGCGGAACTGAAGCGGTCGAAGGGGGAGTTCAAGCCCTTCATCGCCGGCGGTGACGCGATCAGCGGGTCCGGTGGGCGCTGCTCGCTCGGGTTCAACGTGGTCAAGGACGGGCAGCCGTACTTCCTGACCGCCGGGCACTGCACCGCCGCCATCTCCACCTGGTCGGACTCCAGCGGGAACCAGATCGGGCAGAACGCGGAGTCCCACTTCCCCGGGACCGACTTCGGGCTCGTGAAGTACACGTCGCAGGTCGACCATCCGAGCGAGGTCGACCTGTACAACGGGTCCACGCAGCAGATCACCGGTGCCGCAGAGGCGACGGTGGGGATGAAGGTGACGCGCAGCGGGTCGACGACCCATGTGCACGACGGGACGGTCACCGGACTGAACGCCACGGTGAACTATCAGGAGGGCACCGTCAGCGGGCTCATCCAGACGGACGTGTGCGCCGAGCCGGGGGACAGTGGTGGGTCGCTGTTCTCGGGGAGCAACGCGATCGGGCTGACGTCCGGGGGGAGCGGTGACTGCACCTCCGGTGGGGAGACGTTCTTCCAGCCGGTGACCGCCGCCTTGTCCGCGACGGGGGCGCAGATCGGGTAGTTCGCTCGTTCTGGTT
The DNA here is from genome assembly GCF_040703635.1 of Streptomyces sp. NPDC007189. Lineage (NCBI taxonomy): Bacteria > Bacillati > Actinomycetota > Actinomycetes > Kitasatosporales > Streptomycetaceae > Streptomyces > Streptomyces sp. NPDC007189. Next base: position 115,600 of record NZ_JBEYEY010000018.1, on the reverse strand, counting down.
CGTTCGTCCATGGAGTCCCGTCCCCGCGGGTGTGTGGGGGCGGGGCTTCGTACGTCGGGGCGGATGCCTGCGGCGGCCTCTTGTTCGTCGTCGTGGCTTGGGTCGCGCCTGACGGGGTGGGTGAGTCGGTGCCGCGCCGGGGGGTGTCCGTCCTCGGTCCGGCGGGCTCGGGGTCGGGAGGCTCGCCGTGTTCTCGCCGGCCGCTGCGGGCGGACACCCCCCGGCACGTCCCCTCCCCGCCGTGCGCGGCTGCGGCCACGGGGGGGGGCGTCCGGATGCGTCGCCGTGGGGCCCGCCTGTGGTCCGGCTGCGGGTGTGTCGTGTCATGCGCCCACCTGTCTCGCGGTGTTTCTGCAGGTGGGAGGGGGGTGAGTGGAGGTCGTACACGTGTTCGGGAATGGGGGTATGGTGGGGGTGGAAGTAGGGAACTGATGTTCGAGAGACGTGCGAGTGCGGGAGGTGCGTGTGCCGGGCTTCGCGCATCTGCGCACCGTCTCCGGGTTCTCCGTGAGGTACGGGGCATCCCACCCGGAGCGGCTGGCCGAGCGCGCCTCGGAGCAGGGGATGGACGTCCTCGCGCTCACCGATCGCGACACCCTCGCCGGTGCCGTGCGCTTCGCCAAGGCCTGTGCCGGGGTGGGGGTGCGGCCCGTGTTCGGGGTGGATCTGGCGGTCGGCGAGGCCGTACGGCCTGCGCGGCGGAAGGTGCCGGTGCGGGGTGGGGCCTTTGTGGACGAGTCGGCTCCCCGCGTGACCTTTCTCGCCCGGGACGGGGCGCGGGGGTGGGCCGATCTGTGCCGGATGGTCACGGCTGCGCACGCGAGTGAGGGTGCGCCTGTTCTGCCCTGGTCTGCGCATCAAGGGGACGGGCTCGTGGTGCTGCTCGGGCCCGGGTCGGATGTGGGGCGGGCTCTTGCGGCGGGGCGGCCGGACCGGGCCGCTCGGCTGCTCGGGGCGTGGCGGGAGGTCTACGGCGACGCGCTGCGGCTGGAGGCCGTCTGGCACGGGCGTGAGGGTACGGGGCCCGGCTCGCTGCGGCTGGCCGCCCGTACCGTCGGCTTCGCTGCCGAGCAGAGGGTTCGGCCGGTGCTCAGCAACGCCGTCCGGTATGCCGATCCCGGGGCGGGGCCCGTCGCCGACGTGCTGGATGCGGCGCGGCGGCTGGTGCCGATCGATCCGCGCGGGGAGCTGGACTCCGGGGAGGCCTGGCTGAAGGACGCGCAGGCGATGGCGAGGGTGGCCGAGCGGGTGGTGGAGGCTGCCGGGTACCGGCGGGACACCGCCCTGCGGCTGGTGGAGCAGACCCTGGCCACGGCCGAGGAGTGCCGGGTCGATCCCGAAGGGGATCTGGGGATCGGGACCGTTCACTTTCCCGAGGCGCATCTGGTGGGGGCCGGCCGCCGCACCGCCCAGCGGGCGCTCGCCTCACGGGCGGTGGCGGGGATGGTGCGGCTCGGGTACGGCGGGCGGCGTGAGTACTGGGAGCGGATGCATGACGAGCTGGACATCATCGATCATCACGGGTTCGCTTCTTACTTTCTGACGGTTGCTCAGGTTGTCGATGACGTAAGGGAGATGGGAATACGGGTGGCCGCTCGGGGGTCCGGTGCCGGTTCCCTTGTCAATCATCTGCTGGGTATCGCGCACGCCGATCCGGTCGAGCACGGGCTGCTGATGGAGCGCTTCCTGTCCAAGGAGCGTGTGGTGCTGCCCGACATCGACATCGACGTGGAGTCCGCCCGGCGGCTGGAGGTGTACCGGGCGATCATCCGGCGGTTCGGCGAGGAGCGGGTGGCGACCGTGTCCATGCCGGAGACCTACCGGGTGCGGCACGCCATCCGGGATGTGGGCGCCGCCCTGTCCATGGACCCGGCGGAGATCGACCGTATCGCCAAGTCCTTTCCGCACATCCGGGCCCGGGACGCGCGCGCCGCGCTGGAGGAGCTGCCCGAGCTGAAGCGGCTCGCGGCGCAGAAGGAGCGGTACGGCAGGCTGTGGGAGCTGGTCGAGGCGCTCGACGCCCTGCCGCGCGGCGTCGCCATGCATCCGTGCGGGGTGCTGCTGTCCGACGCCTCCCTTCTTGCCCGTACGCCGGTGGTGCCGACCAGCGGTGAGGGGCTGCCGATGTCGCAGTTCGACAAGGAGGACGTGGAGGACCTCGGACTGCTCAAGCTCGATGTGCTGGGCGTGCGGATGCAGTCCGCCATGGCGCACGCGGTCGCCGAGGTGGAGCGGGTGACGGGGGAGCGGATCGACCTGGACGCGGTGCCGGCCGGGGATGCGGAGACGTATCAGCTGATCCGGTCCACCGAGACGCTGGGGTGCTTCCAGATCGAGTCGCCCGGGCAGCGGGACCTGGTGGGGCGGCTGCAGCCGAGCACCTTTCACGATCTGGTCGTCGATATTTCGCTGTTCCGGCCCGGGCCCGTCGCCGCCGACATGGTGCGGCCGTTCATCGAGGCGCGGCACGGGCGGGCGCCGGTGCGCTATCCGCACCCTGATCTGGAGGAGCCGCTGAAGGGGACGTACGGGGTCGTCGTCTTCCACGAGCAGGTCATCGACATCGTCGCCATCATGACCGGGTGCGGGCGGGGCGAGGCCGACCGGGTGCGGCGGGGGCTGTCCGACCCGGAGTCGCAGGGGCGGATCAAGGTGTGGTTCGCGCAGCAGGCCGCGGCCAGGGGATACGACGCGGAAACGATCCGGCGTACCTGGGAGATCGTGGAGGCCTTCGGGTCGTACGGATTCTGCAAGGCGCACGCGGTCGCCTTCGCCGTGCCCACCTATCAGTCGGCCTGGCTGAAGGCCCATCACCCGGCCGCCTTCTACGCCGGGCTGCTCACCCATGACCCGGGGATGTATCCCAAGAGGCTGCTGCTGGCCGATGCGCGGCGGCGCGGGGTGCCGATTCTGCCGTTGGACGTCAATGTGTCCGGGGTCGCCCATCGGATCGAACTGGTGTCTGAATCAAGAGTGTGGGGGCTGCGGCTCGCCCTGTCCGATGTGCACGGCATCAGCGAGGCCGAGGCGAAGCGGATCGCGGACGGACAGCCGTACTCCTCCCTGGTGGACTTCTGGGAGCGGGCCCGGCCGAGCCGGCCGCTGGCACACAGGCTCGCCCAGGTGGGCGCGTTGGACGCCTTCGGCGCCAACCGGCGTGACCTGCAACTGCACCTGACCGAGCTGCACCGGGGCGCCCGGGGCGGTGGTGGCGGTCAGCTGCCGTTGGCGGGCGGGCGGAAGACCGCGCCGGCGGGGCTGCCGGACCTGACCTCGGCGGAGCGGCTCAGCGCCGAGCTGGGCGTGCTGTCCATGGACGCCTCGCGCAATCTGATGGACGACCACCGGGAGTTCCTCCAGGAGCTGGGCGTGGTCTCCGCGCGCCGGCTGCGCGAGGCGCGGCACGGCGAGACCGTGCTGGTCGCCGGCGCCAAGGCGGCCACCCAGACGCCGCCGATCCGCTCCGGCAAGCGGGTCATCTTCTCCACGCTGGACGACGGCACGGGACTGGTCGACCTGGCCTTTTTCGACGACTCGCACGACGCGTGTGCCCATACCGTCTTCCACTCGTGGCTGCTGCTGGTGCGGGGAGTGGTGCAGCGGCGCGGTCCGCGCAGTCTGAGCGTGGTGGGGTCCGCCGCCTGGAACCTCGCCGAGCTGGTGGAACTGCGGGCCGAGGGCGGTCTCGAGGAGGTGGCGGCGCGGCTCGCGGAGCCCGTGGCCGAGGGCGCGGGCGGCGATCCGACCGGCGGGCGGCGGATCCAGCTGCCGACCGGGTACCAGATGCATCCGTGGGCCGACCTGCGGCCCGCGGGGCAGGAGGCCTCACAAGGGCCTGCTGCCGTACGGAAGTTGTGGCACCAGAGTCCGGGGAGTGCGGGATGACCATTCTCTGCGTACGTTTCCAGCTGCCGCCGGCGCACGAGGCGGCCCTGCCGGGACTGCTCGGACTGCTGGAGGAGTTCACTCCGGTCGTCGAGGCGCTGCCCCCGGACGGCGCGCTGGCCGATCTGCGCGGCGCCGAGCGGTACTTCGGGCGCAGCGCGGTGGAGCTGGCCTCCGTGATCCGGGTGCGGGCGCTCGCGCGGTACGGCGTCGACTGCGTGATCGGCGCCGGTCCGGGGCCGATGCTGGCCCGCGTGGCGCTCGGCGACGCCCGGCCCGGGGTGACCTGCGCGGTGCCGGAGGACGCCGTCGCCGAGTTCCTCGCCGGCAAGCCCGTCGCCGCGCTGCCCGGTGTCGGCACGGCGACCGCCCGCACCCTGAGCGAGTACGGTCTGGACACCCTGGGCCTGGTCGCCGCCGCGCCGCTGTCCACGCTCCAGCGGCTGATCGGCGCCACGGCCGGCCGCGAGCTGCGCGAGAAGGCGAGCGGCATCGACCGGGGCCGGGTCGTGCCGAACGCCGTGTCCCGGTCACTGGCGACGGAACGCGCCTTCGACCTCGACGAGTTGAACCCCGACCTGCACCGCACGGCACTGCTGTCGGCCGCCGAGGAACTGGGCGCCAGGCTGCGCGCGGTGCGGAAGATCTGCCGCACCCTGACCCTCACCGTCCGCTACGCCGACCGGTCCTCGACCACCCGCAGCCGCACCCTGAAGGAGCCGACCGCGCACTCGGCGGCCCTGACCAGGGCGGCCTACGGCATGTACGAGGCGCTCGGCCTGCAGCGCGCCCGGGTCCGCGCGCTCGTCCTGCGCGCCGAGGGCCTGGCCCCCGCCGACCAGGCCTCCTACCAGCTCACCTTCGATCCCGTGGACGAGAAGGTCCGCCGTGTCGAGGAGGTCGCGGACCGTGCGCGGGCCAAGTTCGGGCCCAGGGCGGTGATGCCGGGGGCGCTGGGGCGCCGCGGCGGGGGCTCCTCGTCGGTCAATTGGCCCAGGGCGGCGTGATGCGGGTGCCGTCGGCCGGTTCCGCCTCCAGGCCGATGGACGTGGTGACCCAGGACAGCGCGGCGTGATCCGTGGGGTTCTCCAGGGCGAGGGCCGTGCCGGGGTTGATGGGGCGCCTTGGTGCCCGCCGGGATCTCCCCGCGCGCGGTGTCCGTGTTGCCGGCGCCGCCCGGCGCAGTTGGGCACCGTCGGACGCCCTGACCGTCCAAGCCGCGCAGCGGGCTCGTAGGGGGATGGGCCGAACTGCTGGGCGAGGGTGAAGTGCGCGTGTTGGGGGAGCGTTTGGCGCGGATCGCTCCCTATGGTCCGGTCAGGCCTGCCTGGTGATGATCCGTCGGCGTTCGGTTATCACTGGAAGTTTTTTACTGACACGTAACTTCACACATGCCCTACTCGCCCGTAACTTGACGAGTGAACAGCATCCTCGTGATCCGGATCACAGGGTAAGGCCCCCACCTCCCTTGAGCCGCAAGGAGATCACCCGATGCTGCCCTGGAAGCGAGCGTTCAGACCCCTCGCCGCGCTGCTCCTCACCGCCGCCGCGCTCACCGTTCCCGCCGCCACCGCCACCGCCACCGCTGCCGCCGACTCCGCGCCGTCCAGCGGCTGGAACGACTTCTCCTGCAAGCCCTCCACCGCCCATCCCCGCCCGGTGATCCTGGTGCACGGCACCCTGGGCAACTCGGTCGACAACTGGCTCTCGCTCGCCCCCTACCTGGAGAGCCGCGGATACTGCGTCTACTCCCTGGACTACGGCCAACTGGCCGGCGTCCCCGTCTTCCACGGCCTCGGCCCCATCACCGCGTCGGCCCAGCAGCTGTCGGCCTACGTGGACAAGGTGCTCGCCGCGACCGGAGCCGCCAAGGCCGACCTGGTCGGCCACTCCCAGGGCGGCATGATGCCCCGCTACTACCTGAAGTTCCTCGGCGGAGCCGCCAAGGTGAACGCCCTCGTCGGCCTCGCCCCCGACAACCACGGCGCCACCCTGAGCGGCCTCACCAACCTGCTGCCGTACTTCCCCGGCGCCTCCGACCTGATCAAGGCCACCACCCCCGGCCTCGCCGACCAGGTCCCCGGCTCCGACTTCCTCACCAAGCTCAACGCGGGCGGCGACACCGTGCCCGGAGTGCACTACACCGTCATCGCCACCAAGTACGACGAGGTGGCGACCCCCTGGCGGAGCCAGTACCTGAGCGGCTCCGACGTCCACAACGTCCTGCTGCAGGACCTGTGCCCGGTCGACGTGTCCGAGCACGTCGTCATCGGCCTGTTCGACCGCATCGCCTTCCACGAGGTGGCCAACGCGCTCGACCCGGCCCACGCCACCGCCACCACCTGTGCGTCCGCGCTCAGCTGACGTGCCGCCGGGGTCTGTCCGGCCTGAGCCGCCGGACAGACCCCGGAACCTCACCGGCGGCGGCCGCCGCCCGCCGCGTGCCGCCGCACCGACAGGAACAGCGCCGCCGAACCGAGCGCCATCGCCGCCGCGCCGCCGATCGCGAGGTACGAGGTGGCGGGTGAGGCGCCGGTCTGAGCGAGGCCGCTCGAAGTCCCGGCCGCCTCCGGCCGGTTCGGCGCGGTGGAGGGCTGCGGCGCGGGAGCGGCCGTCGGGTCGCCGCCGTGACCGTGGTGCCGCATCGTCGACTTGCCGGCGCCGGCCGCGATCTGCCGGTCGGAGGGCGCGGAGGCGGCCGGTGCGGGGCTGCCGCCCTGCGCACCGGAGCCGCCGAAGTCCACGTCGGAGCAGGAGTAGAACGCCTCCGGGCTGTCCGAGCGCTGCCAGACCGCGTACAGCACCTGCCGGCCGGACCGTTCGGGCAGAGTGCCGGAGAAGGTGGAGAAGCCGCCCGAGGCGACCGGGTCGGTGGCCGTCACCACCGGGTGCTCCAGATCCAGCTCGGACCAGGACAGCGGCTCGGCGGGGTCGTAACCGGGCTTGGTCAGGTACACCGTGAAGGTCCCCTTGTGCGGGGCCGTCACCCGGTACCTGAACGTGTACGACCCGCTGTGCACGCTCGTCGCCGGCCAGTCGGCGCGGGCCAGATCGAGGCCCTTGAACTCGTCGTTGTTCGCGCTGCACAGCTTGCCGTCCGGGATCAGCTTCCGGTGCTGCCCGGCGGCGTCGCCGATCCGGACCCCGTTCCAGTCGTACAGCGCCTGTGTGCCGCCGGCCGCCACCGCCGCCTTGCACGCGGCCGACCTCGGGCTCTCCGGGCTCTCCGCGTAGCACTGCGCGACCCGGCTGACCGGGTCGCCCATCGAACCGTGCGCGGACGCCGGTGCGGCGGCGAGCGCCGTCAGGGCGAGGGGCGCCGCCCCCAGCACGGCGACGGCGGCGGCACCGCGCCGGGCGCGTGCGGGCGTACGACGGGCACGAGCGAGCGTACGGCGGGCGCGTGCGGGCATGCGGAACTCCTCGGCAGACGGTCCTTCGGCGCGGCGGGAACCCGTGGGGGGGCGCATCCGAAACTAGCCCCGGAAAACCGGGACATCGCCTGCTGGAGGCCGGTGCGGGAGATCCTTATGCCGGCGTTAAGGGGGTGCTCAGGCTGCGCTCAGGTAGATAGCGTGCGCCCATGATCGAGAAGAACACCGAGGGCGTCCGGGCGGCCGTCGCCGCCGATGTGCCGGCCGTCGCGGCCGTGACGGACGCGGCCTACCGCCCCTACATCGAGCGCATCGGCGTGGTGCCGCAGCCCATGGAGGCCGACCACGCCGCGAACGTGGCCGCCGGCAAGGTGTTCGTCACCGGCGAGCCCGTCCACGGGCTGGTCGTGATCGAGGCGTGCGCCGGCCATCTCTTCCTGGACAGCATCGCCGTCCACCCCGACGCCCACGGCACGGGCGTCGGACGCCGTCTGCTGCACTTCGTCGACGCACGCGCGCGTGAGCTCGGACTCGGCGAGATCAGGCTCTACACGAACGCGTTGATGTGGGAGAACCAGAAGATCTATCCGAGGTACGGATACGAGGTCGTGGAACGCCGTACCGACGGACCCTACGACCGGATCCACTACCGCAAGCGGCTGGACTGACGGTCAAGCGGGCCGCTCGCCGGATCAGCCGTCGGGCCACCAGGTGCGGGCGATGTCCTTGCGCACCTCGGGGCGGCCCACGGGGCGGTCCTCGGGCTCGTCGCGGACGCGGCGGCTGTCCGTCTTCTTCAGGGGCTTGTGCACTGTTGTGCGGCGCATGGCGGCCTCCTTCAGTGCCTACCGAGTTTCCGTGTTGTCACGGTGGTAGACGCTTTCGGCGAGAGTTCCTCATCGGAGCCGGATTGTCAGTGGCGGGTGTCACTCTGTGAGCATGACGAATCTGCAGGAGAACACGGATGCGCCGGGTCCCTCCGAGGTCGACTGGGACGCCGAGGCCGCGGCCTTCGACGAGGAGCCGGACCACGGCCTGCGCGACCCCGGGACCCGCGCGGCCTGGGCGGCGCGGCTCGGCTCCTGGCTGCCCGAGCACCCCGCCGACGTCCTCGACCTCGGCTGCGGCACCGGCAGCCTGTCGCTCCTCGCGGCCGAACAGGGACACCGGGTGACGGGCGTCGACGCGTCGCCGGCGATGGTCGAGCGGGCCCGCGCCAAGCTCGCCGGCCGCGACGCCGCCGTCCTGCACGGCCAGGCCGCGGCCCCGCCGGTGGGCGAGCAGCGCTTCGACGTCGTCCTCGTACGCCACGTGCTGTGGACGCTGCCCCGGCCCGACCGCGCGCTGCGGCACTGGCGCGACCTGCTGCGCCCCCAAGGCCGCTTCGTCCTGGTCGAGGGCGTCTGGGGCACGGTGCACCCCGTGGGCATCCCCGCCGACCGGCTCACCGCCCTCCTGGCACCGCTCACCGCGGACGTACGCGTGGAGCGACTGTCCGACGACTCCCTGTTGTGGGGGAAGGAGGTGGAGGACGAACGGTACGCGGTGGTGGCGAGGGTGTGAGGCGGTGCTCCGAGGCCTCTCGTGTCCCGGGTCAGGCGAGCAGGTGGTCGAAGCCGACGGTGCGGGCCAGGGACTCCAACTCCTCCAGGGCGGCTACGGCGGCGGATGCGGCCTCGGGATCCGTCCGCGCCAGACCGCTCTCGGCGAACTCGTCCTCGTCCAGACGCCGTACGTCCGTGCCGTCGGCGGAGCGCCACAGGTCCAGGTCGAGGTCCTCCACGACCAGCTCACCGCCGGTGCGGACCGCCGGACGGGTGATGTCGCAGTACCAGCCCTTCACGGCGCCGTCGACGGCGCGCACCTCCTTCACCGAGTACCACCGGTTCCGCCAGTAGTACTCGGTGAACAGGTCGCCCGGCTCGAAGCGGACGAAGCCGAAGTCGCGGACGCCGGAGCCCGCCCACGGGGCGCGTACGGCGATGCGGATGCCGTCGTCCTGGAGCAGCTCGGCCGGGTAACGGATCTTCGTCCGGCCCGCCTTGACCAGGACGACCTCCAACTGCTCCGCCGGTTCAGGCGAGTTCGCGGACATAGCGCACCTCCGTCGCGCAGATCTCGTATCCGAGCCACTTGTTGATCGCGATCATGGGCTCGTTGCCCGCGTCGTTGCCGGTGAAGGCCTCGGTGAGACCGGCGGCGCGGGCCCGGTACAGCGAGTGGGTCTTGGCGAGCTTGGCCAGGCCGCGCCCGCGGTGGGCGCGGGCGGTGCCGGTCATGGCGGTGGAGTAGCCGGTGGCGCCGTCGGTGTAGGCCACGCTGAACGCGACCGGACGGCCGTCGACACAGGCGGCCACCGTCAGCTCGCGGTTGAGCAGCGGATGTTTCCAGTACTGCTCGATCCAGGCGTCGTAGTCCGTGTACGCGACGTCCACGTCGCTCGGTTCGTCCTGCATCGTCTCCGCGTCCAGCGCGAACAGCGGGCGCGGGTCGTCCGCGAAGTCCGCGGCCGTGCGCAGCTCGACGCCCGGTGGCGTCGGTGGCAGCGGAGGCAGGGCGGCGCCCGCCAGATCGAGGCGGAGGAAGTGGGCGGGCCGGCTGGCCTGATAGCCGTGCCGCTGCGCGAAGGCGCGGTTGGCCGGCTCGTCGAGGACCCAGCCGAGCAGCCTGGTCGCCCCCTGAGCGGCGAGGTGCTCCTCGGCCGCCCGCAGCAGCAGCCCGCCGGCCCCGCGGCCCGTCCGGTCCGGCCGGACGTAGATGCTCAAAAGGCCCTGGCCCGGCTCGCTGCTGTCGTGGGCCAGGTGCACCTGCGCCGCGCCGATCACCTCGCCGTCCTCCTCCGCGACCAGCGGACGGTAGCGGGCCTCGGGCGGCATGTGCAGGGCGTTGTGGCGGACCGAGTCCGAGGTGAACAGGATGTAGGGCAGAGCGAGACGGCGGACCCGGGCGAAGCCCTCGGTGTCGGCCGGGGCGTCGGAGCGGAGGTCGCGCACGATCACTGTCATGGTGAGGCACCGTACGGGGCTGCGTGCCGGGGATGCCTCTCATTTTCCGCCGGGTACGGGACAATCGGCCCGTGAGCCTGAAGATCCGCATCGATGACAGCGCGCCCCCGTACGAGCAGGTGCGGGCGCAGATTTCCGAGCAGGCGCGGTCCGGGGCACTGCCGGTGGGGTACCGGCTGCCGACCGTGCGGGGGCTGGCCGAGTCCCTGGGCCTCGCGGTGAACACGGTGGCCAAGGCGTACCGGGCCCTGGAGGGCGACGGGGTGATCGAGACACGGGGGCGCAACGGAACGTTCGTGGCTGCCGCCGGCTCGGCCGCGGAACGCGAGGCGTCCCTGGCTGCTCAGGCGTACGTGGAGCGGGTGCGGCGGCTGGGGCTGGGGGAGTCGGAGGCGCTGGCCGCCGTGCGGGACGCCCTGCGGGCGGCTTACGGGGGATAGGTTTTTGCCGGGGGAGCGGTCACCGGCGTGACATCGGCTCCGGGGTTCTGGTCACCGTCAACCCCGCCCGTTCCGCCGCTCTGCCGAACGTCACCGCGTCCCGTACCGCCGCGCCGCCCGGGTCGTTGTTGAAGTAGGCGTAGACGTCCTCTCCCTGCTCCCAGGTCGTCGCGATGCGGTCGACCCATGTCTCCAGGGACCGTTTGCCGTAGCGGGGCCAGGGCTGGGCGCGGCCCTGGTGGAAGCGGACGTAACCCCAGCCGGCGGTGCGCCACAGCGGGGTGACCGGGCGGGCCAGGACGTCCGCCCAGCACAGGGCCGCGCCCCTGGCCGACAGGACCGCGCGGACCTCGGGTGTCCACCAGGAGTCGTGCCGCGGCTCGACCGCGACCCTCGTACCGGACGGGAAGCAGGCCAGGCAGGCGTCCAGCAGGGCCGGGTCCGCGCGCAGGGTCGGCGGGAGCTGGAGCAGGACGGGGCCCAGGCGGTCGCCGAGGCCCGCCGCGTGGGTCATCAGGCGGTGGACCGGCTCCTCCGGCTCCTTCAGGCGCTTGATGTGGGTGAGGAAGCGGCTGGCCTTGACCGCGACCACGAAGTCCTCCGGCACCCGCTCCCGCCACGCCGCGAAGGTCTCGCGGGACGGCAGCCGGTAGAACGCGTTGTTGATCTCCACCGTCGCGAAGAGGCGCGTGTACTCCTCCAGCCACAGCCGCGCCGGGACCCCGGCCGGATAGACGAGGTCCCGCCAGTCCTTGTACTGCCACCCGGAGGTGCCGACGAGCAAGGTCACAGCACCATCAAAGCACTACAGGTACAGGCCCGCGTCCGCGCCGTCGCGCGCCCCCGGCACCGAGGTCGGCGCCGTGCCCCGGCGCAGCGCGTACAGTTCGGCCAGCGTCGCCCCGTCCCGCCCGACGCCCTCCTCGGTGCCGAGCCACTCCACCGCCTCGCGCCGGGTCAGCGGGCCCACCTCGATACGGGCCAGGCAGCGGCCCGGGCGGACCACGGCGGGGTGCAGCCGCTCCAGGTCCTCGTTGGTGGTGACGCCGACCAGGACGTTGCGGCCCTGGCCGAGCAGGCCGTCGGTGAGGTTCAGCAGCCGGGACAGGGCCTGGCCCGCGGTGTGCTTGGCCTCGCCGCGGATCAGTTCGTCGCAGTCCTCCAGCAGCAGCAGCCGCCAGCGGCCCTTGCCCGCGCCGTCCTCCTCGCCGATGGCGATGTCCATCAGATAGCCGACGTCGCTGAACAGCCGCTCCGGGTCCAGGACGCAGTCGACCTGGCACCAGTCGCGCCAGGAGCGGGCCAGCGTGCGCAGCGCGGAGGTCTTGCCGGTGCCGGGCGGCCCGTGCAGCAGGAGCAGACGGCCCGCGATGTCCTCGGGGGTCGTCCGCATCAGCCGGTCCATCGCCTGCGCCACCGGCGCGGTGTAGTTGGACCGGACCTCGTCCCAGGTGCCCGCGGAGATCTGCCGGGTGGTGCGGTGCGGGCCGCGCCGCGGGGAGACGTACCAGAAGCCCATCGTCACGTTCTCGGGCTGGGGCTCGGGCTCGTCGGCGGCGCCGTCCGTGGCCTGGTCGAGGACCTTCTCGGCCAGTTCCGCGCTGGTCGCGGTCACCGTGACGTCCGCGCCGCGGCTCCAGCGGGACACCAGCAGGGTCCAGCCCTCGCCCTCGGCCAGGGTGGCGCTGCGGTCGTCGTCGCGGGCGATCCTGAGCACCCGGGCGCCGTCGGGCAGCAGGGTCGCGCCGGAGCGGACGCGGTCGATGTTCACCGCGTGCGAGTACGGCTGCTCGCCCGTCGCGAAGCGGCCGAGGAACAGCGCGTCGACGACGTCGGAGGGCGAGTCGGAGTCGTCGACGTTGAGCCGGATCGGCAGAGCGTCGTGTGGGTTCGCAGACATGCGGCCATGATCCGGCACAGGTGCGCTCCGCGCACGGTATTTCGGCTCGGGGGCGAAGAGTGGTTCGCCGGCCGTGGGCCGTCCGTGGCCGGCCGCAGGGACAGCTGATCGCGCCGCCCTCATCCGGCCCGGGTTCCTCCTTGCCTCCTGCGGTATCCGTCCAGGACGTCCTGGCGGAGCAGGAATCCGAAGCCGGCGGACTCCAGCCGCAGCCCCAGCTGGGCCTCGGTGATGCCGAGACCGGCGGCGGTGTCCGCCAGGTGCCAGTCGTGCGCGGCGAGCCTGCTGAGAAGGTGACCGCGGCGGACCTGGTTCTCCGACAGACGGAAGGTCTTGAGGTAGGCGATCCTGCCGCTGCCGTCGGTGATGGCCTCACCGATGTGGTTCTCCTGCTTGGGGCGGAACTCCGGCAGGAAGCGGGAGAGCGTGAAGCGTCCCATCCGGTGGACCGTCTGCCAGGTGTACGCGTGCTCCAGCAGGCCCGTCGGCATGGTCGTGTCGTGAAAACGCGCCCAGCTGCGCTCCTGTTCGGCAACTGCCGTGCGCAGATGGGCCAGGGAGCGGATGCGCGCGTCGGGGATGCGGGCCCGGAAGTCCTGCACCGGCGGCATCAGTGTGGCGTAGTGGTGGATCAGTTCGCCGTACAGGTCCTGCACCAGTGTGGGGTGGAGTGCGCGGTAGTCGTCGGGATGCGGGACCGCGAACGCGGCCGCGAGGGCGTCGGCGACGTAGACCATCACGCCGCACTGGCCGGGGTGGATCTCGAAGATGCGCAGCGCGTCGGCGAGTCCGCGTATGTCGGCGCCCGCGTAGGCTTCCTCGGCGCGCGGCGAGAGCCCGTGGCGGACGGCACGCTGCGACCACTCCTCCCAGGCGATCGAGGGGCCGCCGAAGTGCAGTGCCAGATAGCCTTCCAGCGCCAGGTGCATGGGGAGGAACCGCAGCCGGTCCTTGGCCTGGCGGCGGGCCATTCCGCGGTGGAAGCGCAGGCCCATGGTGGCGGCAGGAGCCGAGTCGCCGTCGGCGGAGAGCTGGGTGCCGTAGGCGGCTGCCGGCGTGCCGTCACCCGTCCACGTGGCGACGAATCCGTGCGGGATGTAGGAGACATAGGCGTGGCGCGGGCCGACCTCGACCAGGCCGGCCGCGTCGCCGTAGAGCTGCGGGCGCAGACGCAGATCCTCGACAGGTGCCGCACGCACGAGCGGCACCAGGCGGACGGCGCCCCACACCTGTGAGGGGCGGGTGGCCAGGCCGGTCAGGTCCAGTGTGGTCATCGCGCCCGCTCCCGGTCGTGGCCGCTCGTCATGCGGGCCGCACGGGTGTCCATGTAGGCGATCAGTTCGGCCAGGCCGGTCCGGCCTTCCGCGAACTGGGCGAGTTCCACCAGCGAGGGAAGGTCCTCGGCGTTCCGGATGCCCGCGGTGGGCACCGCCGGGGACAGGCGGCGCACGTCGAAGTCGGCCGCGTCGTAGACGGGGTTGAGATGCACGATGCTGGTACGGCGCTCGGGGTCGAGCCGGGTCCGCCAGACGCGCAGCACCTCGGCGGCCAGGCCGGGAGGTGCGTTGTCCCACCCGTCGGAGACGATCACCAGCCTGGACGGTGCGGTGTCCAGCGCGTCGAGGATCCGCCGGCCCACCGGCGTCGGCCCGTACGGATACGTCAGCAGCGCGTCACTCCGCCCGGACGTCCACAGCCCGGTGTAGTCGCCGGCGAGGGCCGCGAGCAGGTAGTGGCAGGCCAGGGCCACGGCCAGCGGCCGGCGGCGCTTGTGGACCGAACCGAAGGCGGAAAAGCTGTCGTCCAGGACGGCGGTGACCCTGCCCCAGCTCCCCCGGTGGGTTCCGGCCACCCGGCCGGCGGCCGATTCCAGGGCGTGGGTCAGCTCGGCACGCCGGCGCAGGCGGTCCTCGACCGGCAGCGAGAGCACATAGGCCGCCAACCGGGTCAGCGGCATCCTGGCCAGGTCCGCCTGTACCTCTGTGGCCCCGTTCCTGTGTGCCGACTCCTGCAGCCGCAAGGTCTCCAGACGGGTCATCCGCGGGGCTATGCGATCGAGGAAGACGTCCCGGGGGATGCCGTGCTTGGCGGCGAAGCCCTCGGCGGCCGTATAGGGCAGCTCGTACAGGGCGGCCTGCTCGTAGTGCGCGCGGCGCCAGGTCTCCAGGAGGGGGGTCGCATAGTGCTTGCGGGTCAGCGGCGCGAAGAGGAACGGCCCCAGCTCCTCTGCGGTGGGGGCCAGGTGTGCGTGGCGAAGGGCACGCTTGAGGCCGCTGCGGTACTTCACGGCATCGAACGCCAGGTCAGGGCGGGCGGCCAGCCAGTCGCGCATGATCGCGCGGGTGCGACGGTTGTTCACCCCGGCCCGGCGCAGCGCACCGAACAGCCCGTACACACGTGGGGGCGGCAGCGTCGCCAGACGGCACGCGATCAGCCGGCCCTCGCTGCGACGCTGCTCGGCCGTGGCCTCCCCGGCGGTCTCCAGCAGCCGTCGGATGACGAGGGCTGCGTTGTGGTCGTTGATGTCGAGCGCGAGGACCCTGGCGTACAGGTCACGGTAGTTGCCCAGCATGTACGCATGGAGGAAGTCCAAGGAGAGCCGCTGCTCGTCCGCGTCGCTGTGGAATTCACGCTGGCCGGTGGAGGTGATCGCCGCGTTGACGAAGAGCAGCACATCGTCGGCTGCGATGAGGTCCCCGTACGAATCCATCCGATTCTTCCCCCGTAGGCGTGGATGCCGGCCGGGGAATGGGGGCACGAGCTGCGAATCATTGCTTTACAGGCAGGTTCCGGAAGTCGCACCGGAGTCCCGCGGCCGGCCCCAGGACCGTAACAGAGCAGGCCACAAGCCCTCTACCGACTTCCTGGCCCGCCGGCACGGGGCACGGCGGCCGGCGCCCCGCGATCGAGCCGCTCGTCCGTCCCAAGAACGGCGCAATCCCTGCCGGAGGCCAGGCCTCCGCCGTTACTGTGTCCCTGATGGCACGTCATGGGTGGGATTCGGATACTCGGCGGTGGCGGCTCACCGCCCTGCTCGGTGTGGGCGCCGCCGTACTGGCCCTGGCGGTGACCCTGTTCGGCACGCTGTCCGGCGGGCCCAGCACGGACGGCACCACCCGCGACGGCGACAAGGTGCACGGCACCCCCGCGAGCCCCGGCGCGACACCGGAGCCGTACGTCGGCTGGGGCTTCACACACACCCAGTACAGCGGCGACGAAGGCGCCGGCGCGGCCACCGAGCGCGTGAAGAAGCTGCTGGGGCAGGACGACGGGCTGGCTCAGAACCAGGCCATCATGGGCTGGGGCGCCGACAATCCCGAACCGGTCGAGGGGCACTACGACTTCGGCGCGCTGGACCGCCGTGTCGACTTCATCCGCGCCTCCGGCGGCACCCCGGTCATCACCCTGTGCTGCTCACCGGACTGGATGAAGGGCGGCAAGCCCGGCACCGACCACACGAACTGGAGCCAGGCGGCGCTGGAGACGGCGCCCACCCGCGGCCACTACCAGGACTTCGCCGACCTCGCCGCGACCGTCGCCCGGCGCTACCCGGACGTGAAGCACTTCATCGTCTGGAACGAGTTCAAGGGCTTCTGGAACGACGCGAAGTCCCGCTGGGACTACGAGGGTTACACGACGATGTACAACCTCGTGTACCGGGCGCTGAAGAAAGTGGACAAGGACATCATGGTTGGCGGGCCGTATCTGGTGATGGACAGCGTCGACCCGCGCGACCCGAACGCCTCCGGCGCGCTGAAGGGTCCTTGGGGCGCCATGGACCGGCGGGTGCTCGACGCCTTCGCCTACTGGAACGCGCACAAGGCGGGCGCCGACTTCACCGTGGTCGACGGTTCCAGCTACACCAACGACGACGACCTGCTGCCCGACGAGTTCGCCGCCACCGACAAGCTCACGGCCGTCAGCGCGTGGGTACGGCGGCAGACGCACGGACTGCCGCTGTGGTGGGCCGAGTACTACGTGGAGCCCGCCGACGGCAACGACGACCGCAAGGGCTGGACCGAGCCGCACCGGGTGGCCGTGCAGGCCGCCGGCATGATCGCCATGGTCAAGGGCGGCGCCGGCTCCGGCTTCTACTGGAACCCGGAGGAGAAGACCGGCTCCGGCTGCGCCGGCTGCCTGTGGACGCCCACCGACAGCGCGGGCGGAGGCACCGCTCTGCCCATGTTCGGCCTGGTGTCGCGGTTCGCCCAGGCGTTCCCGCCCGGCGCCCGGTACGAGACGGTGCGGGTCGCGCCGGACGACGTGCCCAACGTCCGCGTCCTGGCCACCGCGAGGACGGTGCTCGTGGTCAACACCCTGAACCGGACGATCAGTGCGCAGGTCGACGGCAAGCGGTTCGACATGGGACCGTACGAGGTGAAGTGGCTCGACCGCTGAGCCACCCCACCCCCCTCACTTCATCGTCAAAAACCGCTGCACCAGCGAGGCCAGCACCACCGCCAGCAGCGGCAGCGCGAACCAGAACGTGCCCTGCAGCAGCCGCAGTTGGCGAACGCCGGGCCGGACCGCGACCCGTACGGCCTCCCGCACGGCCAGCAGCAGGATCAGGACGACGGCGGCCAGCGCGCCGACCACCGACCACGGGGTCCAGGTGATCCGCGGCCCGATCGGCCCGGGATGCGGCCGCGGTACGGCGCCCGGCGGTCGCTTGCGCAGCGCGTACACGGTGACGTCGTCGTTGACCAGGGCCTTGGTCAGCTCCTGCCGGTTGTCCAGGTTCTCGATCAGCCGGGGCTCCCAGGTCGCCGAGTAGCCGGCGTCGAGCTGCAGATAGGTGACCTGGCTGCGGTTGATCATCAGATACGCGTTCGGGCCGGCGTCCTTGAGCGCCTTGACCAGGCCCGACACCAGCACCGGGTCGGCGGGTGCGAGGGTGGGCACATAGTCCACCCGCTCCATGTCCTTCGCGCCCCACGGCATCGCCGGAGTCACGTCGTTGACGGTGTCCTGGGTCAGCCACAGCAGCCGTACGGTCGGCCTGTCGTGGGCGTACACCCAGTTCATGGCCGCGACCTCGCCGGGCCGGGTGCGCTCGAACGACTCGTTGCCCCAGCGGGCCACCAGGAAGCCGCCGATCAGCAGCAGCCCGGCGAGCAGCGCGGCCAGCGGGGCAAGGCTCACCCGGTCCTTCGCGCGCTCCCCGGCCGTGGCCCCGGTGCGCGGGAAGAGGGCGAGGGCGCCGAGCAGGGCGGCGCCCGGCACCGCGAACATGAAGACGCGCAGCGCCATCTCACCGCCGTACGACTGCATGCCGAAGCCCAGGAACGGCACGAAGGTCAGGACCAGCAGCGAGCGTTCGCGGTAGCGGTGGAAGCGCCGCCGCCACCAGCCCCAGCAGGCGAACGCCATGACCGAGCCGGCCAGCAGCACCCGGGTGTAGAGCACGAGTTTGTGGGTGGAGTCGCCGCCCTGGATCCGGCCGGAGACGGAGGTGGAGACATTGCTGCCGACGCCGCCGACCCCGCCGAACAGGTCGTTGAAGTGCCCGGACCAGTACGGCTCGGCCATGAAGCCCACCCAGACCGCGACCAGCACCGCGAACAGCAGCGGCAGGCCCCGCAGTTCCGAGCGGCCGAGCAGGACGAGCGCGGCGAGCACGCCGAGCATGACGAACGGGGTGAGCTGGTGCGCGGGCACGCTCGCCGCGTACAGGCCGATCAGCACGAGCAGCAGCACGGCCCGTTGCCGGCGGCCGGCCGGTTCCACCTCGGCCTCGCCCGGCCGGAACCTCGTCCAGATCACGCGGGGCGGGCGGAACCACACCAGCAGGATCGCCACGAACATCAGGTACAGCAGATAGGTGAAGCCCTGCGGCGAGAAGTAGTCCTGGCCGACCCAGCCGCACAGCACGAACAGCCAGACGCCGGTCCACTTCGCCCGCCAGTTCGCCCTCAGCGACCGGGTGAGCAGGAACATCGGGGCGAGATAGGCGAGTTGGATCGCCGTCGGCCACCAGCGGATGACCTCGGTGAAGTCGGTGACCCCGCAGGCCCGGCCGGCGAACGCGGCCACCGCGAAGAATCCCGGCCAGCTCCAGCGGGCGTCCAGGTCGGGTACGGCGGACCCGGTGCGGTCGATGTAGTCGAGGAACCCCAGGTGCTGCCAGGCCGTCGGGAACCGCGGCTCGGTCTCGATCACGGCGGGCAGCGCGTGCAGCGACACGACCGTCGCGAGCAGCGTGAGCAGCAGCAGCGCCCGGTGTTCCCGGCGCAGCCAGAGCAGCGCGGCGAACACGGTGACCAGCAGGGCCGCTCCGAGAAGGGTCGGCAGCGGCAGCACCGAGACCAGCCCGAGGCCGCCCATCCGGTCCAGGTCGGCCTCGCCGAGCCGCAGCGCGGGCACCCAGTACAGCAGCAGCGCGGCGATCAGCAGACAGCCGAGGACGACACCGCTGCGGGTGGGCAGCAGCCGTCGCCGCACGGAGGCCGGGGCCGGCGGCTCCTCGGGCGCGGGCTCGTCCGCTGCGGCGGTCCGCGCGGGCTCCGGCACGGGCGGGTCGGTCGTCCCCATGGGGCCGTTCCTGCCCACCGACGCTTCCAGTTCCTCCTCGGTGAACGGCGCGTCCACCTCCGCCGCCTCCGGGCCCGGCGAGTCCTCGCCGCGCGGTGCTCTCTCCTCCACGGGCAGTCCCAGCGGGGGCACCGGCGTGCCGGCGGGCGGGGTGCCGGGGCCCGGGCGGACGTCCGGGCGGCGTTCCACATGGTCGAAGTCGACGTGGACGCCGAGGGCGAGGGTGTCGGAGTCCAGCGCCCAGGCCGGGCTGTGCCGGCGCGCGGGCGAGCCGGCCGGGACCTCGGGCGCCCCCAGGTCGGCGAGGTCGCCGTCGGGCGGCACCGTGTCCGGTACGGCGTCCGCCGCGACGCGGACCGTCCTGAACAGCTTCGGCGCGGCGATCGCCGCGACCACGGCGAGGCTGCCGGCCTCGGCGACGCCCGCGCCGGTCAGCCCCATCCGGGGCAGGAGCAGCAGCGTCAGGCCCAGCACCAGCACGCACAGCAGGCCCTGCAGCCAGGCCAGCCCGGCGGTGCGGCTGCGCGCGCGCAGCACGGCGAAGTACGTCTCGATCACCACGCGCAGCACCGAGCCGACCGCGAACCAGCGCAGCAGCGGGGTCGCCGCGTGCGCGTAGCCCGAGCCGAACACGCCGAGGATCCAGGGCGCGCCGATGATCCACAGGGTGGCGATCGGCAGCATGATCCTGGCCATCCGCTTCAGCGCGGCGCGGGTGAAGGCGGCCAGCCGGGCCGGGTCGTGTGAGCCCTCGACCGTCAGGGACGCGCCCATGTTGATGGCGAGGAGGTCGGTGGTGCCGCCGATGGTGGTGGCGATGTAGAAGTAGGCGTTCTCCGCCGAGCTGACCTGCGCCGCGACGATCACCGGGACGAGGTAGATCACGGCGAGCGAGAACAGCGAACCGGTGTAGTCCCCGGCCAGGAACCGGCCGACCTGGCGCAGTGTCGGCGGCGGGGCGTGGCCCTCGGTGGCCTTGGTGTGCCGGGGCACGAGCCGCCGGAACACCAGCCAGCCCAGCGGCACCACCGAGGTGGCGATCGCGGCCACCCAGGAGACGAAGACGCCGCTGGTCGGGACGGCGACGGCGAACGCGACGAGCAGGGCCAGCTTCACCGCCGAGAACACGGTGTTGCCGACCGGCACCCAGGTGGCGCTGCGCAGCCCGGTCAGCACCCCGTCCTGCAGGGTGAGCACGTTCCAGGCGATGACGGCCGCGATGAAGCCGAGCCCGTTGACCGTCCCGTGCAGGAAGCGGTACGACGGCCCCCAGCTGTCCAGGGTCAGCAGGAAGACGCCCGCCGCCACCGCCACCAGCAGCGAACTGCCCGCGTAGGTACGGAAGATGAGCGTGCCGGTGCGGGCCCCGGCGATCGGGATGAAGCGGGCGAGGGCGCCGGTGAGGGTCACCGCGGTCAGCCCGGCGAGGAACTTCATCGCGGCGATGGCGGCCGAGCCCTGCCCGACCGCCGACTCGGAGTAGTAGCGTGCCGCGGCCAGCCAGAAGCCGAGCCCGAGGACGGCGGAGATGCCGGTGTTGAGCATCAGCGCGTAGGCGTTGCGGAACAGCGGGCTGCCGCCGGGGGACCGGCCCGTGCCGGGCAGCCGCAGGCGGCGCCCGGACTTCTCGGGCGCCTCGGCACCGGTCGTCGCGGACTCGGTGGTGGTGGTCGTGTCAGACACGGGAACGGATGGCCTTCCGGCGGACCTGACGGGCTCTGCGGACGAGGGCGTACCCCTTGGTGAGGGCACGGTCCCTGGCGAAGGCGCGGGCGAGGGACCGGCCGTGGAGCAGCCGCTCGAACTCCTCCACGCCGGTGGAGCGGCGGACCGTGACCCGCCGCAGCGCGTACGGCCCCTGGCGGCGGCGGGCGAGGCCGTTGCCGACGGCGAGCGCCTGGGCGTACCCGCCCGCGCGCACCGCTTCGCGGACCCGGCGGTCGGAGTAGCCGTACGGGTAGGCGAACGAGGCCGGGCGGGCGCCGAGTTCGTCGGCCACGATCTCGGTGCAGCGGGTCAGCTCGGTGCGCAGCGCGGCGTCGTCGAGCTGGTCGAGCTGCGGGTGGGTGTGGCTGTGCCCGCCGATCTCGACGCCGGCGGCGGCGAGGTCGCGCACCTGCCGCCAGTCCAGCATGGTGTCCAGACCGCCCCCGGTGCCGTACGCGCCCCTGATCCAGCCGGTGGAGACGAACAGGGTGGCCGGAAAGCCGTGCTTGGCGAGGACGGGCAGCGCGTGCCGGTGCACGCCCTCGTAGCCGTCGTCGAAGGTGATCAGCACCGGCCGGGCGGGCAGCGGCCGGCCGGAGCGCCAGCGCGCGGCGAGGCCGGCGGTGGTGACCGGGGTCAGGCCCAGGTCGCCGATGAGCGCCATCTGCTCCGCGAACGCCTCCGGTGCGACCGACAGGGCGCGGGTGGCGTCGTTGGGCGCGGTGGCGACGGAGTGGTACATGAGGATGGGCACGGCGGTGTCAGCCATGAGCCCCCTCCTCGATCGGCGCCACCGAGAACGTCGTACCGCCCCGCCGTGCCCTCAGGCTCCCGATCGCGTAGCCGCCGGCGGCGCTCAGCACCCCGGCGACGATCGCGCCCGCGCGGCCCGCGCCGCCCGGCCGGGCCAGCAGGGCGTCCCGCAGGCCACGAGCGACGCCCGCGGGCAGCACCCGGGTGGTGTACCGGCGTTCGGACTCCAGGCCCTTGTCCGCGCCGACGCTCTTCGCGACGAGCGCCTTGGACAGGCCCTCGGCGTAGGTGCGGGTGCGGAAGTAGGCGAAGTGCTCGCGGGGTTCGGGGACCCGGTGGTGGATGACCGCGCGGTCGTCGATGAGCAGGACGGCGTCGGGGCGGGCGCGGGTGAGGCGGATGCACAGCTCCGTCTCCTCGCAGCCGAGGGGGCGGCGGTCGTCGTCACGGCCGATGCCGGTGGCGAAGCCGCCCGCCGCCTCGAACGCCGTACGCCGGAAGGAGGCGTTCCCGCCGAGCACGTTGCGCACCCGGACCCGGCCCGGCGGCAGCCCCCGGTAGGTGCAGCCCACGACCCAGTCGAACTCCTCCGGGAACCAGGCGGGCCGCCGGCCCGACGCCCAGACCGGCACCGTGCGGCCGCCGACCGCCATGACGCGCGGATCGGCGTAGCCCTCGGCGAAGCGGCGCAGCCAGTCCCGTTCGGCCACGGCGTCGTCGTCGAGGAAGGCGATGACCTCGGCGCGGGAGGCGGCGATGCCGGTGTTGCGGCCGGCGGACAGGCCGCGCGGACCGGCGTTGGCCAGCACCCGGACGCCCCCGGTCTCCTTGTACTCGCGCTCCAGCCGGTCCTTCAGCACCGGGTTGTGGTCCACGACCAGGAGCGTCTCCAGCGCCGGATACGACTGCGCGCGCACCGAGGAGACCGCCGCGAGGACGTCCTCCCAGCGGTCCTCGGTGTACACGCAGATCACGACACAGATGCCGGGATCTCTCAAGACACCTCTCCCCGGACCGTGTCGAGCATCGGCGAGTGGTGTTCCTGGCGGCGCAGTTCACGCCGGTTGGAGCGCTCCTTGAGGATGACCTTGAGCACCCGGAACCCGTCGCGCACGGCCCGCAGATTGCTGGTGCCGTGGATGCGCAGGTACTCGTGGCTCGGGATCTCCTGGACCTTCAGGCCGGCCTTGACCACTCTGATGTTCATCAGCGTCTCGACCTCGAAGCCGGTGCAGTCGAGGTCGATCTTGTCCAGGCAGTGCCGCCAGAACGCGTTGTAGCCGTAGCACAGGTCGGTGTAGCGGGCGCCGAACTTGCGGTTGACGACGGTGCAGAGCGCCCAGTTGCCGAGCTTGCGGATGAAGGTCATGTCGTCGGTGCCGCCGCCGTTGGCGAAGCGCGAGCCCTTGGCGAAGTCGGCGCCGGAGACCAGCGCGGAGACGTAGCTGACGATCTCGTTGCCGTCGGCCGAGCCGTCCGCGTCGACCATCACGATGATGTCGCCGCTGCACGCCTCGAACCCGGTGATCAGGGCATCCCCCTTGC
This sequence comes from Streptomyces sp. NPDC007189, assembly GCF_040703635.1. Classification (NCBI taxonomy): domain Bacteria; kingdom Bacillati; phylum Actinomycetota; class Actinomycetes; order Kitasatosporales; family Streptomycetaceae; genus Streptomyces; species Streptomyces sp. NPDC007189. The sequence goes on along the minus strand of NZ_JBEYEY010000018.1, from coordinate 92,460 downwards.
CCCGGCCCTGCTGTTCGACGACCTTGACGTCCGGCCACAGGGAACGGGCCACGTCGACGGTCTCGTCCGTGGAATTGCCGTCCACCAGGACGACTTCGTGTATCCAGTCGGGAAGCGTCTTGAAGACGTAGGGCAGGTTCTCCGCCTCGTTCATGGCGGGAATCACCACGCTCACCGGCGGAGTGATCGCCAGGTGGGAGGAGATCGGCCGGTAGTGCGCGGCGATTAAGGGATCGTGCCCGGAACTCGGCGGGCGCAGGACGGAACTCATGGGTCTTTTCCCTCTCGTCCGGTGGGCCGCCCACCCCCGGGCAGCCCGGATCTGTGTCCGGTTCGAAAGGGGGGTTCTCCTCGTCGGCACGGTGAACTGATCTCCGTGCACGCCGATGAGCTGGCAAAGCTGACCGGTCCGCCGGAGAAAGACGGCAGCCGGTCGCGCGGCACGGCTCGGTCACCAGTGCGGTCACCGAGCACGGCACCCCCCTACCGCGCCCCGCGCCGGTGGACGCCGCGGCCCCTGAGCCCTCCCCTGGTGCCGTGTGCCGACGTGCCGGTGCGGGTGAGATGTACGACGGTATTGACGATTGAACCGTATAGGCAACCCCTGGGGGCTGACTCACGGTTTTGTTGGTTTGGCCGTTACACAACTTTGGCCGGTGTTGCTCGGTTATGTGTGCGTTTTCCGGAAATTCGTTCCCGGAGCGCGACCAGGAGCAGAAGCAGCACGCTCAGCACGGTCACCGCGACCACCCCGCCGCGGACCGACCAGCGGTGGACCGCGAGCATGCCCTGGGCCACCAGCATGTCGACGACGACCGAGCCCGCAAGCGCGCTCAGCACCCGGGCGAAGGGATCCAGCCCGCGCAGCGCCGCGGCGAGTGCCACGGCCGGCGCCGCCAGCAGGAAGAACAGGGTGCACGGGCCGCGCAGCCAGGATGCGGAATCGATGAGAGCGAGCAGCGCGCCGCACCCCGCGACAGCGGTCGCGGCCCCCGTGAGCAGCGGCAATGAAGATGTCTTGATGCGGATGGTCTGCATTGGCGACTTTGCCCCCCGACGCGCCGGATGCCGGGCTTCAATGTGGCCCAGCGCCGGGGAGGGCGTCAAGACGGACCGGTCCGTCTTTGAACATTCATGCCTCACTGCCCGATTGACGCCGTGTCAACAGATTTGGCATGCACACGCAATAGATGCGCGGTGAACGTTTCGCGTTGGTCCTGTTGAGACCCCAAAAGTTTTGGCATGGACACTTCCCGTCAACACGCGTAGTTGCTACCACAGTTATGGCAGAGATCCTGCTAAAGGGAGGTTCCATGAGACGTTCCCGACTTACCGGATTCGTGACCTCGCTCCTCCTCGCCGCCGGCCTCGGTCTCTCCGGAGCCGGTCACGCGACGGCCGCGACCGGCGGCTATGTGGCCCTGGGCGACTCCTACTCCTCCGGAGTCGGCGCGGGCAGCTACATCAGCTCCAGCGGCTCCTGCGACCGCAGCACCAACGCCTACCCGTACCTGTGGAACGCCGCGCACAGCCCGTCCTCGTTCGCGTTCAACGCCTGCTCGGGCGCCACGACGGACGACGTCATGGCGAACCAGCTCGGCTCCCTGAACTCCTCCACCTCACTGGTGTCCATCAGCATCGGCGGCAACGACGCGGGCTTCTCCGACGTCATGACGACCTGTGTGCTCCAGTCGGACAGCGACTGCCTCGCCCGGATCGCCACCGCCGAGGCGTACGTCGACAACACGCTCCCCGGCAAGCTGGACACCGTCTACAACGCGATCAGCGCCAAGGCCCCGGGCGCCCGGGTGGTCGTCCTCAGCTATCCCCGCTTCTACCTGCTCGGCCAGACCTGCCTCGGGCTCTCGGACACCAAGCGGTCCGCGATCAACGGCGCCGCCGACCACATGGACGCCGCCATCCAGAAGCGTGTCCAGGCCCACGGCTTCGTCTTCGGCGACGTCCGCTCCGCCTTCTCCACCCACGAGATCTGCTCCGGCAACTCGTGGCTGCACAGCGTGAACTGGACCGACATCAGCGAGTCGTACCACCCCACCGCGGCCGGCCAGTCGGGCGGCTATCTGCCGGTGTTCACCAACAACGCCTGACCCGAACGGCCTCGCCCGTCAGGGTGAACTCTCCGGCGAGCCGGAGGCCGAGGCGGAGGCCCCGCCCGACGGGGTCTCCGTCGGCGACGCCGTCGCGCAGTCCACCGAGAACGGCACCATGTTCGACGTGGTCTGCACGGGCGCGCGCACCTTCACGCCGACCTGGTCCCCGCTCGATGCGCCGCCCCGGTACACCGTCAGCGTCACCCGCACCTGCCGGGTCTTCTCGCCGCCCTCCGGGAACGACAGCGTGCGCCATCCCGGGTCGGACACCGATCCCCGTGCCGTCACCCACCGGTACTCCACCTGCGCCGGCAGCCGCCCGACCGTGAACGTCGCCGTGAACGAGGGCGTCTGCGCGGACGGCGGCGGACAGCTCCCCAAGTACGCCGTGTGCGCGCCCGCCACCGTGACCCGCACGGACTGCTCCGGCTGCGTGCTCGACGCCCTGCTGCTGCTCGTGGCCGAGGGCGTTGTCGCACCCGAGTCCGTGCCGCCGTGCGCGGTCGGCGTCCGCGCGCCGCCGCTCGTCCCGCCGGTGCCGCCCGCGCTCTGCTGGTCGCCGTCGTCCTGGTTCAGCAGCGCGTACGTCAGCCCCGCCAGCGCCAGGACGAGCACCAGGACGCCCGCCACCAGCACCGCGACCGTGCGCCGCCCGCGCTCCGGCGCGCCGGAGGACGTGGCCGCCGTGGTGCCGGACAGGGGCAGCGGCGGGGTGGGGGAGGACGGCTCCGCTTGCTGGTACGGCTGCCCGTGCCGCGCGGCGACGGTCGGCGCGGCGTACGGCGGCAGCGGCGCCGTGGCCGCCTGCGCGCCTCCGGGGGAGGGGACACCCCCGGCCGCGACGATCCGCAGGTCGTGCTCCGCCCGCTCGGCGTCGATGCGCTCCGCCGGGTCCTTGCGCAGCAGCCCCTCGATGACGCCGGCCAGCGGGCCGGCCCGGCGCGGCGGCGGCAACTCCTCGTCCACCACGGCGCGCAGGGTGCTGAGCGGGGTGTCGTACCGGAACGGCGAGACGCCCTCCACCGCCGCGTACAGCAGCACCCCCAGCGACCACAGGTCCGACTCCGGGCCCGGTGTCCGCCCGAGCGCCCGCTCCGGAGCGAGGAATTCGGGCGAGCCGATCACCTCGCCGGTCATGGTCAGCGCGGAGCTGCCCTCGACCGAGGCGATCCCGAAGTCGGTCAGCACCACCCGGCCGTCGTTCGCGAGCAGCACGTTGGCCGGTTTCACGTCCCGGTGCAGCACCCCGGCGGCGTGCGCGGCGCGCAGCGCGGACAGCACCTCGGCACCGATGTGCGCGGCCCGCTGCGGCGTGAGCGGACCCTCCGCCTCCAGCTGGTCGGCGAGCGACAGCCCGCGCACCAGCTCCATCACGATCCACGGCCGGCCGCCCTCCACGGCCACGTCGTACACCGTGACCACGTTGCGGCCCGCGACCCGGGCCGCCGCCCGCGCCTCCCGCTCCAGGCGCGCGTACATCCGCTCCACGTCGGAGGCGGGCAGCCCGGCCGGGGCCCGCACCTCCTTGACGGCCACCTCGCGGTGCAGCACCTCGTCCCGGGCGCGCCACACCGTGCCCATGCCGCCCTCGCCGAGCGGGGACAGCAGACGGTAGCGGCCCGCGATCACACGTTCGCGGCCGGGCTCTTCGGTCACGGTCTCCCCCCAGACACGTCGCGCACATCCCTGTCGCGCAGTTTTTCTCAAAGTAGCTCAGCCGAGCACGGATGCGGCCCTTTTGAACACCAATCCGGCGCCCGGGAACACGGACGGCCGGCGCGGACGCGCGAGCGGTACGGAGCGGTCAACAGGACGGCGCGCCCGGCGAGTCGCACCCCCGCCGGCGCCGGCCGGCGGCGGCGAACCGCCGCAGCGCGGCCACACGCGGATCGGGGGCGCCCTTGCCGGGGCCGGTGGAGGAAGAGCCTGGGCCGGCACCCTGCGGGTCCGGGACCTGGCCGTCAGGGGCGCTCACCGTCGCGCGCTTGCTCAACGGCGGCCCAGCGTCGGGGCGTTGACCGGACCCGGGCCCCGTGCCGCCGCTCCGGCCGACCCTCTCGGTGTCCTGGCTGTGCGCGTCCATGGCGTCTCCCGCGTCCGTCGGTCGTGTGCGAGGCGCGGCCCGCCGTGGGGGAGGGGGAAGTACGGGCCGCGCCGGTCCGGGGTGGGGCGGGGTCGTCTGCTCGGTGCCGCCCTGGCCTTCCCGGACAGGTCTTCGGAGCCGGCCCGCCGTGCGGATTGGCCGGGCGGGGAAAAACTTTCGGGGCGCCGCCGGCCCGCGTTTTCGGGCCGCCGATCCGTATCACCCGCGGGAGGTGTGCGTTCGTGCGGATGCGTGGAGTGCGCGGAAGAGCCGGCTGCGGGCACAAAGAGGCGGCCGGTGAACGGGCGGACGAGCTGCTGGTGCTCGTCGCCGGCGGCGACCAGCGGGCGTTCGAGGACCTGTACGCCCTGGTGTCCGGGCCGGTGTACGGACTCGTACGGCGGGTGGTGCGCGACCCCGCCCAGTCCGAGGAGGTCGCCCAGGAGGTCCTGCTGGAGACCTGGCGGCAGGCCGCCCGGTACGACCCCGGCCGGGGCAGCGCGCTGTCCTGGATCCTGACCCTCGCCCACCGCCGCGCCGTCGACCGGGTGCGCAGCGCCCGCGCGGCCGGCGAACGCGAGCAGCGTGAGGCCCTGCGCGCCGGGGAGCCCGCCTTCGACCAGGTCGCCGAGGAGGTCGAGGCCGGCATGGAACGCGAGTGGGTGCGCCGCTGCCTGCGCCGCCTGACGGACCTGCAACGCCAGTCCGTGACCCTCGCCTACTACGACGGCTACACCTACCGTGAGGTCGCCGAGCGGCTCTCGCTGCCGCTCGGCACGGTCAAGACGCGCATGCGCGACGGGCTCACCCGGCTCCGCGAGTGCCTGGGAGGAGCCGTATGAGCGTCCTCGGCCACCTGCTGCGCCGCGAGGGCCCGCACTCCCTCGCCGCGCCCTACGTCCTCGACGCCCTGGAACCGGCCGAGCGGCGCCGGTTCGTCAAACACCTGCGGGGCTGCGACCGCTGCACCGCCGAGGTGCGGGAACTGGCCGAGGACGCCGTGCGCCTCGCCTGGTCCACCGCGGCCCACGCGCCCCCCGCGCTGCGCGAGCGGGTGCTGGCCGCCGTACGCACCACCCCGCAGGAGCGGGACCGGACGCCGGTGCCGGAGCGCACCCCCCAGCTGCCCCCGCACGTCTGGGGTGCCCAGCCACCGCCGGGACGCACCCGTACGCCCCGCACGCGCCCTCTGTTCGTGCCGCTGGCCACGGCGACCGCGGCGGCGGCCCTCGTCGTCGCCTCGCTCTTCGCCGTGCAGGCCCAGCGCGCCCAGGGCCGGCTGGACGCGGAGCGGTCGCGGGCACGTGAGATCGCCCACGTTCTGGCCGCGCCCGACGCCCGCGCCGCCACCAGCGAGGACACCCGGGGCCGCGGGATCGGAGTGATCGCCTCCGCCGCGGAGGGCGAAGCCGTCGTCACCCTCAGCGGATACGGCGCCCCGCCCGCCGGCCGCGTCCACCAGCTCTGGCTCATGCGCCCCCGCGCGCAACCGCGCTCCCTCGGGCTCTTCGCGGGCGACACGCCCTTGGTCGCGAAAGGTCTCGGCACCTCCGCGACGTCACTCGCCGTGACCGTCGAGCCTGACGGTGGGTCAGCACAGCCCACCGGCCAGCCCATTGTCCAACTCACCCTGAAATCGGTCGGATTCGGAGAGTAGTCAACGACGGATGGTCAACCGCCTTGCAGGGAAGGTGAATCCTGTGGCCGAGATACACGCGTGCCCCACTGGGGCGATAGGGTTACTCTGCCCGGGCCGGGTGGACTCGTACGGGTGGGGAGTGACATGGAGCAGATAACAGTGCGCAGCAGGGCCAGGGTCCCTGCGATCACCTGCGGGAGCAGCGCGACCAGTTCGCGCCTCGACCGCCATCTGTCGGTGCTGGCGGGTCCCGCCATACCGCAGCGGGAGACGGTCGAGGCGACCTCGCTGATGCGTGAGCTGACGGCGCGTGACACCGCACACGAGCGCAGCGACCGGGGCCGGCGGGTCAGCCGCGTCTCCCTGTTCGCGCCACTGCGCCGGCTGCGCCGCTCGCTGTTCGGCGGCCACTGACCGGGCGCCGAACCGCCCCCTGGCCACCTCGAGCCGCCCTCGACCTGGCAGGCGGCCGATCCTGAGCCCCTCCGCAAGGCCGGCGCTCAGGCCGCCACACCGTCCCGGCGCATCGCTGCGATCTCGTCGTCCGTCATCCCCACGGCACGCAGCAGCGTCCCGGTGTGCTGCCCGAGCGCCGGCACCTCACCCATCCGTGCCTCGTCCCCGCCCGGCAGCGTGATGGGAGGCAGCAGCGCCTTCAGCGGCCCGACCGGCGACCCCACCTCACGCCACCGCTCCCGGGCCGCGAGCTGCGGGTGCGCGGCCAGTTCCCGCAGATCCCGCAGCCGGGCGCAGGCGATGCCCGCCTTCTCCAGCCGGGCCAGCGCCTCCCCGGTGTCCAGCACGCCGAGCGCCCGCGCCACCAGCTCGTCCGTCGTCTCCCGGTTCGCCACCCGTGCCGCGTTCGTCGCGTACGCCGGGTCCCTCGCCAATTCCGGGCGCTGTATGACCTGTTCGGCCAGCCGCCGCCACTCCCGGTCGTTCTGCACCGACACCAGCACGCGTCCGCCGTCCGCCGTCGCATAGGCGTCGTACGGCGCGATGACGGCGTGCGCCAGACCGGTGCGCGCCGGCGGCTCACCCCCGTGCATCGTGTGGTGCAGCGGATGCCCCAGCCACTCCGCGAGCGCCTCCAGCATCGACACCTCCACCGGCCCGCCCCGCCCGGTCGTCCCCCGCCGCACCAGGGCCGCCAGGACGCCCGAGAACGCGTACATGGCCGCCGCGATGTCCGCCGCCGGAATCCCGGCCTTCACCGGCTGCTCCGCCGTCCCGGTCACCGACACGAGCCCGGCCTCGCACTGCACGAGCATGTCGTACGCCCGCTTGTCCGCGTACGGCCCCGAGGAGCCGTATCCGGAGATGTCCACGGCGATCAGCCGGGGATGGGCCGCGCACAGGGTGGCCGCGTCGAGGCCGAGCCGGGCCGCCGCCCCGTGTGCGAGGTTCTGCACGAACACGTCCGCGTCCGCGATCAGCCGGCGTACGGCCTCCAGGCCCCGCGGGTCCTTCAGGTCCAGGGCGACGGACTCCTTGCCGCGGTTGCACCACACGAAGTGCGAGGCGAGACCGCGGGCCGCCGTGTCGTACCCGCGCGCGAAGTCGCCGCCGTCGACCCGCTCCACCTTGATGACCCGGGCGCCCAGATCGGCGAGCTGCCGGGTCGCGAACGGCGCGGACACGGCCTGTTCGACGGCGACGACGGTGAGGCCCGCGAGGGGCAGGGGCTGGGTGTCCGTGCGCTGTTCCATGCCCGGATCATGGCCCGTGACCGGCGGGTTTGTCAGCAGGCCGGCACCAGCCCGTCCCCGCCGGCGCGTTCCCTCAGGGTGCTGCCGTGAGGGAGCACGGGGACATCGACTGGTTCGCCCGGGGTGAGGACGCCGGGCCGCTCGCCGGGATGCTGGTCGGGCTCGGTCACACACCGGTGGCCGGACCCCCGCCCGGCCTGCAGCTGGACTTCGTCAAGGACGGGCTGGACAGCAGCTTCACCCTCCTGGACCGGGACGCGGCCGGCCGCGTGGTCGTCGCGGGCGGACCCTGGGCCGGAACGCCCTGGCCCGACGGCCTGCTGGACGGCGGAACGGGACGTATCGGGGACGTCGAGGCGCCGATCGTCAGCCCCGCCGCGCAGATCGAGATCAAGCGCATGATGCCCGTCTGGGACCCCTCCCGGCCCCGCCGGGCCAAGGACGCCGAGGACGTCGCCCGGCTGGAGGCCGCCCTCAAGCGCCGCTAGATCAGCGCGAACTGGCCCTCCGGGCCCTCCTCGTGATGGTCCAGGACCGAGGCCGGGCGGCGGGACGCCTCCGGCACCGGCAGGACGCCCGCCCGCCGCAGTTCGGCCGCGCCGATCGCGGACGTCACCTTCAACTCCGCCCGCAGCGGCCGCAGTTCCGCCAGCAGGGCGAGGACCGTGATCAGCTCCAGCAGCTCCGACGTCCAGGTCTGCGGCCAGCCGGCCGGGCGGATCGCGGCCAGCGTGCCCGGTTCGGGCGCGGTCGTGCGGGCCGCGAACCAGGACTCCAGCACCCGGGCCCCGGCCGCCTCGTACTCCCAGGCCTCCGGCGGGACGGGCGAGATACGGCCCTCGTCGAGGTGGAGGGTCTCCTCGTCGGGGTCGTAGCGCAGGGTGAGGGGCCGGGCCGGCAGGGGCGCGCGGACGTAGGGGCGGCGGCCGCCGGGCAGCTTGGGGCGTTCGCCGTCGCGGCGCATCAGCCACAGCATGCGGCGGCCGAGCTCGACGCCGGCCGTCCACACGGCGGGGTCGTCGGTGAGCGGGACGGTCAGGTCGGGGGCGGCGGCCGCCAGGATCCAGGCGAGGACGTCGACCGGAGCGGCCGGCTCGCCCAGGCGGCCGGAGAGATGGGCCGTCAGGCCGGGCGCGAGGTTCGGTTCCGCGCCGCCGGGGCGGCGGTACAGGGGGCGGATGCGGCCGGTGCGGAGCGTGGGGAGCAGCGAGGTCGCCAGCAGGGGATCCTCGCCGCCCGTCTCCACCGTGAAGACCTGGTGGGCGTCCGCCACCCGCCACAACTCCGGCCGCGCGGCGTCGATCAGCCGGTGGTCCGGGATCAGCCACTGCGCGTCGAAGGGCGCCGCGAGGACGCGGACCGGCTCGGCGCAGGGGCCCTCGGCGCGGGCGAGCCGGCCGGTGCCGGTGGACTGGCCGGGGAGCTGGCCCACCGCCGAGTCGAGAGTGCGGGCGCGGGTCGGCTCGAACAGGGCCGCCCGGGCGGGGCCCTCGGCCTTCAGCAGGGCGTCCCAGCGGGCCTTCAGGGAGGCGGGGTCGGGCGCCGTCGGCCAGGCGCGGCCCGGCCGCAGCGGTGCGACGGACCACGGCATGAGGTCCGCCAGCAGCGGAGCGTCGTCGTGCGTCACGCAGGGCATCGTACGGCCTGACCGGGACCCCGTATCAGGTCGCGTCCAGGGTCACGGTGAAGGAGAACCGGTCCCCCCGGTAGTGGATCACCGCCACGTCCAGGACCCGCCCGTCGCTGTCGTACGTCACGCCCGTGTAGTGCAGGATCGGGCTCAGCAGCGGCACCTGGAGGAGCCGGGCGGTCTCCGGGTCGGCGAGCCGCGCCTCCACGGTGTCCGTGATACGGCTGATGTCCGCCCCGACCACGTCCCGCAGCACCTTCGTCATCGGCCAGCGGATCAGGTCCTCCAGGTGGATCCGCGCGGCGAGTTCGGGGCGGACGTGGTTGACGGCGTGGTTGGTCGGCTCGCCGGTCTTCTCGTCGCTGCGCAGCCGGTGGTACGCGGCCACCTCGGCGAGATCCGGGAAGTACTCGGCGAGAGCGGCCGGCACGGGCACCTTGCCGTGGTCCAGCAGCTCGGTCGTCATCCCCGACTGCTGGGCCACGATGGCGTCCACCGAGCCCAGCAGCCGCACCGGCGCGCCCCGCCGGACGTCGGGCTCGATGAACGTGCCGCGCCGCCGGTGCCGGCTGATCAGGCCCTCGTCCTCCAGCTCCTTCAGCGCCTGCCGCATCGTCAGCACGCTCACGCCGTAGTGCTCCGCCAGTCGCTCCTCCGTCGGCAGCCGCAGCGGGTCCTCGGGGGAGCGGCCGAGTATCGAGGCGCGCAGCGACTGCGACACCTGGTACCACAGCGGCAGCTTGCGGTTCAGGACGATGGAGTCCGGGGCGAAGGAGGTCACTCGGCTATCCGTACCGGTCGACGAACGGGAGGCGCAACAGCGGTGTCAGGCGCGGAAATGGCTCTCGAGCCCCTTCCAGACGTCGTCGTAGCGCCGCTGGAGGTGGTCGGCGGACGCCGCGTGCGCGGTGAGGGTCACCGGCCAGCGGGTCTCGAACATGAAGGCCAGGCCGTCGTCGACCTTCTGCGGCCGCAGCTCCGCCGTGCTGGCCCGGTCGTAGGTCTCCCGGTCCGGGCCGTGCGCCGACATCATGTTGTGCAGGGAGCCGCCGCCCGGCACGAAGCCCTCCGCCTTGGCGTCGTAGGCGCCCTCGATCAGGCCCATGTACTCGCTCATCACGTTCCGGTGGAAGTACGGCGGCCGGAAGGTGTCCTCGCCCACCAGCCAGCGCGGGGCGAAGACGACGAAGTCGACCCCGGCCAGGCCCGGGGTGTCCGAGGGGGAGGTCAGGACCGTGAAGATGGACGGGTCAGGGTGGTCGTAGGAGATGGTGCCGATCACATTGAAACGGCGCAGATCGTAGAGGTACGGCACATGGTTGCCGTGCCAGGCGACCACGTCGAGCGGGGAGTGGTCGTAGGTCGCCGTCCACAGGTTGCCGCAGAACTTGTTCACCACCTCCACCGGGCCGGTCACGTCCTCGTACGCGGCGACCGGAGCCTGGAAGTCGCGTGCGTTGGCGAGGCCGTTGGCGCCGATCGGGCCGAGGTCGGGGAGCCGGAAGGGCGCGCCGTAGTTCTCGCACACATAGCCCCGGGCCGACTCGTCAAGCAGCTCCACACGGAAGCGGACCCCGCGGGGGATCAGCGCCACATGGGCCGGCTCCACGGCCAGCCGGCCGAACTCGGTGTGCAGCAGCAGTCCGCCGCGCTCCGGCACGATGAGCAGTTCGCCGTCGGCGTCGGAGAAGACGCGCTCCATCGAGGCGTTGGCGTGGTACAGGTGCACGGCCATGCCGGTGCGCTGGGTGGCGTCGCCGTTGCCGCCGAGGGTCCACAGGCCGGCGAGGAAGTCGGTGCCGGCCGGCGGCTCGGGGAGCGGGTTCCAGCGCAGCCGGTTGGGGTCGGGCACGGTCTCGGTGAAGGGGGCCGTGCGGATCGCGCCGTTGCCGGTGCGGGTGAACGCCGGGTGCGCGGCCGAGGGGCGGATGCGGTAGAGCCAGGAGCGGCGGTTGTGTGCCCGCGGCTCGGTGAACGCCGTACCGCTCAGCTGCTCCGCGTACAGCCCGAGCGGTGCCCGCTGCGGCGAGTTGCGGCCCTCGGGCAGCGCGCCGGGCACCGCCTCCGAGGCGTGCTCGTTGCCGAATCCGGTCAGGTACGACAGCCCCGCCGCGGTCTTCCGCGCGTCCCCGCTCATGATCGCTCCCTTGCGCTCCTGATTCCTATGCAACACCGTAGGAATAGGTGGGTGGCGGATGCAAGAGGGCGACGGGGGTCCGCTGGGAAGGAAGGCGCGGCCGGCACTCCACCCCCGGGGCGCCGGGCGTACTCCGTCAGGCGGATCTCCAAGGGCTGCCGGAACCCGACTTCAGGCGGATTCGGCGGGCCGGCGCGTTGTCCTACTCTCCCGGCATGCCCAGGACGTCGTGGATCCGCAGGACGCTCGCCGCGCTCGCGGCGGCCGTCCTGCTGCCGCTCGGCGCGGCGGGCTGCGCGTCCGGTCACCACGGCGGCGGCGGGATCTCGCCCTCCCCGGTCGGCAAGGTCCTCGACGACACCGACGACACCGGCCGCCATCTGCGCGAGGTCGACAAGAAGGACGCGCCGCAGGTCGCCGTCGAGGTGACCCCGGACCCGGCCGGCGGCTGGGACGTCCGGCTGACGTTCCGTCACTTCCGCTGCTCCCCGCCCGGCACCGGCGCGACGGCGGTCGGCGGGCGCGGGCTCGTGCACCTCTTCGTCGACGGCCGCCGGATCGCCCGGCTGCGCTCCCACGGCTACCACCTGCCCGCGGGCCTCGTCCCGCACGGCACCCACCACGTCACCGCGCGCCTGTACGCCGACGACGGCACCGTCTGGGCCGTGCACGGAAGGCCGGTGCAGAGCACCGCCGACATAACGGTGTCGGACCCGGAGCCGGCCGGCCCCTCGGCGAGTACGGCGACCCCGGCGGGCCGGACATGAGTGCACCGGCCACTGTTCTCCGTACAGGAGGGTGAGGTTCACCGCACCCCGGCGGGGAGGCATCATGAGGTCCGTGCCCCACGCGACATCGCTCCGCCGCGCGCCCGTCCAGCGGCGCAGCGCCGAACGGCTGACCAGGATCCTGGACGCCTGCGCCGAACTCCTCGACGAGGTCGGCTACGACGACCTGAGCACCCGCGCGGTCGCCCAGCGCGCCGGTGTGCCCATCGGCTCCGTCTACCGGTTCTTCGGCAACAAGCGGCAGATGGCCGACGCCCTCGCCCAGCGCAACCTGGAGCGGTACAGCGAGCGGGTCACCGAGCGGCTGAAGAAGGCGGACCAGGGGGACTGGCGGGCCGCGATGGACGCGGTCCTGGACGAGTACCTGGCCATGAAGCGCACCGCGCCCGGCTTCTCCCTGGTCGACTTCGGCAACCAGATACCGGTCGGCGCCCGCCACACCGAGCCCAACACCCGTGTCGCCGACCGCCTCACCGACCTGCTCTCCGGCTACCTCGGCCGCACCCCCGACGGTCATCTGCGCCGCGTCTTCCTGGTCGCCGTGGAGAGTGCCGACACCCTCGTCCAGCTGGCTTTCCGCACCGACCCGGACGGCGACGAGGCGATCATCACCGAGACCCGCGAACTGCTGCGGGCGTATCTGGGACGCGTGCTGGACTGAGTTCCGGCCGCGGTGCGGTATGGCAAAGGACTCCCCTTAAGGGACTCCCCTCCATGCATACCGGTCGGTATGCTCACCGGCAGGCCGAGCCCGTCCGTGCTCGCCCCGGCACCGCCGCCGACCCCCGGGAGGACCCGTGTCCCGCACCGCCCTGCGAATCTGCCCCCTGTGCGAGGCCACCTGCGGGCTGACCCTCACCATCGAGGGCACCCGGGTCACCGGCGCCCGCGGTGACCGCGAGGACGTCTTCAGCAAGGGGTTCATCTGCCCCAAGGGCGCCTCCTTCGGGGCGGTCGACTCCGATCCCGACCGGCTGCGCACCCCGCTCGTGCGCAGGGACGGCGAGCTGCGCGAGGCCACCTGGGAGGAGGCCTTCGACGCGGTCGCCGCCGGTCTGCGCCCGGTGGTGGAGGGGTACGGCCCGGACTCCGTCGGCGTGGTCCTCGGCAACCCCAACGTGCACACCGTGGCGGGCGCCCTCTACCCGCCGGTGCTCCTCGCCGGCCTGCGCACCCGCAGCCTGTTCACCGCCTCCACGGTCGACCAGATGCCCAAGCACGTCTCCAGCGGCCTGCTCTTCGGCGACGCGAACGCCATCCCGGTGCCCGACCTGGACCACACCGACCACCTGCTGCTCATCGGCGCCAACCCGCTGGAATCCAACGGCAGTCTGTGCACCGCCCCCGACTTCCCCGGCAAGCTGAAGGCGCTCAAGGCCCGCGGCGGCCACCTCACCGTGGTGGACCCGCGCCGCACCCGTACCGCCCGGCTCGCCGACCGGCACCTGGCGATCCGGCCCGGCACCGACGCCCTGCTGCTCGCGGCGATGGCGCACACCCTCTTCGCGGAGGACCTGGCCGACCTCGCGCACCTCGCCCCGCACGTCCAGGGCCTCGACGAACTCCGGGAAGCGGTGGAGGACTTCACCCCCGACGCCGTGGCCGAGGCGTGCGACATCGACGCGCCGACCATCCGCGCCCTCGCCCGCGAACTGGCCGCCGCCCCCACCGCCGCCGTCTACGCCCGCATCGGCAGCTGCACCGTGCCGCACGGCACCCTGGCCAGCTGGCTGGTGGACGTCCTCAACATCCTCACCGGCAACCTGGACCGGCCCGGCGGCGCCCTCTTCCCGCAGGCCGCCACCGACAAGACGCCCCGCCCGGCGGGCCCCGGCCGGGGCTTCGCGCTCGGCCGCTGGCACTCCCGGGTACGTCGACTGCCCGAGGCCAAGGGCGAGTTGCCGCTCTCCGCGCTCGCCGAGGAGATCGACACCGCGACGGACGAGGGCGAGCCGGTCCGCGCGCTGATCGTCGTCGCCGCCAACCCGGTGCTGTCCGCGCCCGACGGCGACCGCCTCGACAAGGCGCTGGACTCGCTGGACTTCATGGTCAGCGTCGACCCGTACCTGAACGAGACCTCCCGCCACGCCGACGTCGTCCTGCCCCCGCCCCCGCCCTCGCAGAGCCCGCACCACGACTTCGCCTTCAACACCCTCGCCGTGCGCAACCAGGTCCGCTACAGCCGCCCCGCCGTCCCGCTGGAGCCGGGCCGGATGGCCGAGAGCGAGATCCTCGCCCGGCTGATCCTCGCGGCCACCGGCATGCACGGCGCCGACCCCGCCGCCGTCGACGCCATGGTCATCGAGCAGACCCTCGGCAAGGCCGTGACCGACAAGCACTCGCCGGTGTACGGCCGCGACCCGGAGGAACTCGCCGGGCAGCTGACCGGGGAGAGCGGTTCCGAGCGACGGCTGGACATGATGCTGCGCCTCGGCCCGTACGGCGACGGCTTCGGCGTACGGCCCGACGGACTGAGCCTGGCCGAGCTGCTCGCCCACCCGCACGGCATCGACCTCGGCCCGCTGCGCCCGCGCCTGCCGCAGCCGCTGAAGACCCGCAGCGGCAAGGTCGAGCTGCTGCCCGAGCCGATCGCCGCCGACCTGCCCCGGCTGCGCGAGGTGCTGCGCGAACGGCCCGCGGGACTCGTCCTCGTCGGCCGCCGCCATCTGCGCTCCAACAACAGCTGGATGCACAACGTGCCGGCCCTCACCGGCGGTTCCAACCGCTGCACCCTGCACATCCACCCCGAGGACGCGGCCCGGCTCGGCGTCCGTGACGGGGCGGACGTCCGCGTCAAGGGCGCCGGGGGAGAGGTGGTGGCGCCGGCCGAGGTCACCGACGCCGTACGGCCCGGGGTGGTGAGCCTCCCGCACGGCTGGGGCCACAACCGCCCCGGAAGCCGGATCAGCCACGCCGCGCAGGACCCCGGCGTCAACGTCAACCAGCTCCTCGACGGCAGCCTGCTCGACCCGCTCTCCGGCAACGCGGTGCTCAACGGCGTCCCCGTCCAGTTGGCCGCAAGCCTGTGACCTGGACTTTCGCGCGTATTGCTCACGCGTCAACATCTTGTTAACGCCGATCGACGGGACCTAACGTCAACGCACCGCCGACCCCCAGGTGGGATGTTCAAGGGCGAACGTTAGGTATCCACTCATGCTCACCATCCTCGGCTTCGCCATGATCGCGACCTTCCTGGTCCTGATCATGCTGAAGAAGATGTCGCCGATCGCGGCGCTCGTGCTCATACCCGCGCTGTTCTGCGTGTGCGTGGGCAAGGGCGGCAGACTCGGCGACTACGTCATCGACGGCGTCACCAGTCTCGCCCCCACCGCGGCGATGCTCATGTTCGCGATCGTCTACTTCGGCGTGATGATCGACGTCGGCCTCTTCGACCCGGTCGTGCGGGGCATCCTCAGGTTCTGCAAGGCCGACCCGCTGCGCATCGTCGTCGGTACGGCGGTCCTCGCCGCGATCGTCTCCCTGGACGGCGACGGCTCCACCACCTTCATGATCACCGTCTCGGCGATGTACCCGCTGTACAAGCGCCTGAAGATGTCCCTGGTCGTGATGACCGGTGTGGCCGCCATGGCCAACGGCGTGATGAACACGCTGCCCTGGGGCGGCCCGACCGCGCGTGCCGCCACCGCGCTGAAGGTCGACGCGAGCGACATCTTCGTACCGATGATCCCGGCCCTCGCCGTGGGCCTGCTGTTCGTCCTCGTCCTCGCCTACGTCCTCGGCCGCCGCGAGCGCAGGCGGCTCGGCGTCCTCACCCTGGACGAGGTGCTGGTGGAGGAGCCCGCCGAGGCCGTTCTCGTGGGCGCCGGCTCCGGCACGTCACCGGCCCGCAACGGCGGTTCCGGTCCCGGCCTGCCCGAGGGCCCGGACGGCGACGACGGCTTCAAGGGCCTCGACCCGCACCGCGCGACCCTGCGCCCGAAGCTGTACTGGTTCAACGCGCTGCTCACCGTCGCCCTGCTCACCGCCATGATCATGGAGTGGCTGCCGATCCCGGTGCTGTTCCTGCTCGGCGCGGCCCTCGCCCTGACCGTCAACTTCCCGCACATGCCCGACCAGAAGGCCCGGATCGCTGCCCACGCCGAGAACGTCCTCAACGTCTCCGGCATGGTCTTCGCCGCCGCCGTCTTCACCGGCGTGCTCCAGGGCACCGGCATGGTCGACCACATGGCGACGTGGCTGGTGGACAACATCCCGGCCGGCATGGGCCCGCACATGGCCCTGGTCACCGGCGTGCTGAGCATCCCGCTGACGTACTTCATGTCCAACGACGGCTTCTACTTCGGCATCCTGCCCGTGCTCGCCGAGGCCGGCCACGCGCACGGCGTCTCCACGCTGGAGATCGCCCGCGCCTCGATCATCGGCCAGCCCCTGCACATGTCCAGCCCGCTCGTCCCCGCCGTCTACGTCCTGGTCGGCATGGCCAAGGTCGAGTTCGGCGACCACACCCGGTTCGTGGTCAAGTGGGCCGCCCTGACATCCCTGGTGGTGCTCGGGGCAGGGATCCTCTTCGGCATCGTCTGACGCTCGGGAAGGGGACCGTTCCATGGCGCCCGGTGGGAACCGCGGCTGGCTGCTCCGCCTCGTCCTCGCCTTCGGCTTCGCGCAGGGCGCGGTGTCGATGGCCCGGCCCGCCGTCTCCTACCGGGCGCTCGCGCTCGGCGCCGACGAGCGGGCGGTCGGCGTCATCGCCGGCGTGTACGCGCTGCTGCCCCTGTTCGCCGCCGTACCGCTCGGCCGGCGCACCGACCACGGCCGCTGCGCGCCCCTGCTCCCGGCCGGCGTGGTCCTGATCTTCGGCGGCTGCGCGCTCAGCGGGCTGGCGGGCTCCCTGTGGGCCATGGCCCTGTGGAGCGGGGTGATGGGCCTCGGGCACCTCTGCTTCGTCATCGGCGCCCAGTCGCTGGTCGCCCGCCAGTCGGCGCCGCACGAACAGGACCGCAACTTCGGCCACTTCACCATCGGCGCGTCCCTCGGCCAGCTCATCGGCCCGGTCGCCGCCGGCGCCCTGATCGGCGGCTCCGACCGGGCGCACAGCAGCGCGCTCGCCCTGGTGGCGGCGGGCGCGGGCGCGGCGGCCGCCTTCGCCTCGCTGTGGCGCATCGAGGACCGTACGGCCGCCACTTCCCGTGCGCCGCAGGGCGATCGCGTGCCGGTGGGCCGCATCCTGCGCGCCCGGGGCGTACCCGCGGGCATGCTGATCAGCCTCTCCGTGCTGTCCGCGACGGACATCCTCACCGCGTACCTCCCGGTGGTCGGCGACCACCGGGGCATCGCGCCGTCGGTGATCGGCGTCCTGCTGAGCCTGCGCGCGGGCGCCACGATCGCCTGCCGCCTGGTCCTCACCCCGCTGCTGCGGCTGCTCGGCCGTCCGGCGCTGCTCACCCTGACCTGCCTCCTCGCGGCCCTGCTGTGCGCGGGGGTGGCGCTGCCGGCGCCGGTGTGGGCGCTCGGGGCGATGCTCACGGTCCTCGGCTTCTGCCTGGGCGTGGGCCAGCCGCTGTCGATGACGACGGTGGTGCAGGCGGCGCCCGAGGAGGCCCGCTCCACGGCGCTCGCGCTGCGCCTGACCGGCAACCGGCTCGGCCAGGTGGCGGCGCCGGCCGCCGCGGGCCTGGTCGCGGGCGTGGCCGGGGTGGCGGCGCCGTTCGTGATGCTGGGCGCGTTGCTGCTGCTGTCCTCGGGGGTGGCGGTGCGGTCGCCGCAGAGACAGCAGAAGCCGAGGGGGCCGGGGCGGACGGCCGGAGAGGGGACCGGGCGCGCGGGATTGCGCCGCACGAGCGATCTCTGACGACGCGCCGGGTGTCGGGTCGTCAGATCACCTGTCCATCAAGCACAGTCCAGGCGAAAGAGCGATTTGTATGAAAATCGTCTGACGCGGAGGAATGTGCATGCCCACCCTGACCTCACCACGTGTTTTCGGGCCCCGCGCGGGCGCCACTGTCGTCCTCACCGCCCTCGCCGCGGCGGGCGTGTCGTGGGTGGTGGCACCGACCGCGGCCGCCCTCGGGGAGAACGGCGACATCATGATCCAGCCTGTGGGCGACCACTCCGAAGACGGCACCGACGACGCCCCGGTGGTGTGCAAGTTCAGGCTGGACGCCGTCAACTTCGACTCGCTGCCCACCATCGCCTACACCATCACCCCGCTGCCTCCGCTGCCCAGCGCGGCCACCGCCGCCGGCACCATCCAGCTCGGCGGGGGCACCGGTCGCACGGACACGATCGGGCTGGCCGACGGGAAGTACACGCTCAGCTGGATCGTGGGCACTCCCAGCACCACCAAGCAGAAGATCTTCCGGGTCAACTGCCACGGCAGGAGGCACGAGGAGCGGCCCGGGCCGGGCGGTCAGATCGCCGACGACCACCGCGACGACGGCGCCTGGGGCCGGGGCGACCACAACGACCCGCGCGGCGGCGTGCACGCGGGCGGCGGCGGCCTGATCGACAAGGCCGCGGCCTACACGCCGGTGGCCGCCGCGGGCGCCGTGGGCCTCACCGCGATCGGCGGTGCCGTGTACGTCCGGCGCAGCCGCCGGCGGCCCCATGGCGCCGCGTAGGCGGAGGAGAAGGCCCTGGTACCGGACCCGCGCCTACCGCCTCACCAGGACGGCCCTGCTGATCACCGTCCTGGTGACGGTCACCGGCCGGTGCGGGGGGCACGGCGGGGCCGCCGGGGGTGGCGGCCCCGACGTGGCGGCCGCCGCCGGGCCGGGGTCCGCGCAGTCCGACGGGCGCCCCACGCCCCCGCCCCGCCCGCTGCCCCGGTCCCGGCCGGCCTCCTTCCGCATCCCCTCGCTCGGGATCGCGGCCCCGGTCGCGGGCGTCCGCCTGGACCCGGAGGGGCGTCTTGAGACACCGCCCGTCGACCGGCCCAAGCTGGTCGGCTGGTACGAGGGCGGCGCCACACCGGGGGAGTCCGGCACCGCGATCGCCGTCGGCCACCGCGACACCACCACCGGTCCCGCCGTCTTCGCGGCGCTCGCCTACGTCAAACCCGGCAAAACCGTCGAGGTCCGCCGCGCCGACGGCCGTACCGCCGTCTACACCGTGGACCGGGTGAAGGTGTTCGACAAGACGGGCTTTCCGGACAAGGAGGTCTACGGCCGCACCCGGCGCCCCGAACTGCGGGTGCTGACCTGCGGCGGCTTCTACAGCCGGCGGACGGGCTACACCAGCAACGTGGTGGTCTTCGCCCACCTGTCCGCCACCAAGTGACCGGCCGTGCCGCACGAGTCTTCCCCCCGCCGGGCACATTCCGTTAACTTCCGTGACCGACAGGCCCCGTTCGACCCGCACGGGGCCTTCGGACCACGGAGCGGCGAGGCTCCGGACAGCCCCCGGGGGCGGCAGCCATGACACGCGCCATCGCACTGCACGACGTGAGCAAGGCCTACGCACGCGGCCCCCGCGTGGTCGACGGGCTCTCGCTGGACATCGCGCCCGGCGAGTTCCTGGTCCTGCTCGGACCGTCCGGCTGCGGCAAGTCCACCGTGCTGCGGATGATCGCCGGGCTGGAGGACATCGACGAGGGCGAGCTGCTGCTCGACGGCGAGCCGGCCGACGACTGGCTGCCCTCCGAGCGCGGCATGGCCATGGTCTTCCAGAACTTCGCCCTCTATCCGAACATGACCAGCGCCGACAACATCGGCTTCCCGCTGCGCATCGAGGACCCCGGCACCGACCCCCGCCCGCGCGTCGGCGCCACCGCCCGCATGCTGGGCATCGAGGAACTGCTCGACCGCTTCCCGAGCCAGCTCTCCGGCGGGGAGCGGCAGCGGGTGGCGATGGGCCGGGCCATCGCCCGCCGTCCGTCCGCCTTCCTCATGGACGAGCCGCTGTCCAACCTCGACGCCAAGCTGCGCAACCACCTGCGCGCCGAGATCTCCCAGCTCACCCGGGAGCTGGGGGTCACCACGGTGTACGTCACCCACGACCAGACCGAGGCGATGTCGCTGGGCGACCGGGTCGCCGTACTGCGCGGGGGAGTGCTCCAGCAGGTCGGCACCCCGCGCACGGTCTACGCACTGCCCCGCAACGTCTTCACCGCCGCCTTCATCGGCACCCCGCGCATCAACCTGCTGCGCGGTCTGGTGCGGGCCCCGCTGGACGGCGCCATGACCATCAGCCTGGGCAAGCAGGCCCTGCGGCTGCCCGAACCGCTCTCGCTGGACCACCAGTTGCTGCGCGTGCAGCAGGGCCGCGAGGTGATCGTGGGGCTGCGCTCGGAGGCGGTCCGCATCGCCAAGCACAGCGCCGCCCGGCCGGGCGAGGTCGCGCTCACCGGTCTCGTGGAGCACCTGGAGTTCCAGGGCCACGAGATGCTCGTCCACTTCAACACCGGCTCCCGGCCCGCCGTCGTACCCGAACTGGAGGCCCCGCGCCCCGCCGCCCGGCCGGTGCGGCGGCGCCGCCGGGAAGGCCCGAACGTGCTGGACCGGCTGCTGGAGCGGGCCGGTGCGCGGCGGCCCGGACCGGTGGCGACGCTCGAACACCCCGCGGACGCCGGGCCCGACCCCGCGCCCCCGGAGGGCCGGCTCCCCGGCGACCTGGTGGTCCGCACCACCCCCGACCTCCGGCTGCACCACGGCATGCAGGTCCCGCTCCTGGTGGACCTCGCCCATCTCTTCGTCTTCGACCAGCACGGAGACCGTATCTGCCCGTCCCCCGACCGGCTGCCCGACCTGGACGAGTGAGCCCCGGCACAGGGACGCGTGAGCACCGGCCACCCCGGCGATGATGTCCTGGTACCTCTGGCGCCAGAAAACTAACACCGCTAGTTTGTGTGCCGGACGACGCAGACCCGCCGGGAGGAAGCACCATGAAGGCACACGACGGCCTCTACATCGACGGCGCCTGGCGCCCCGCCGAGACCACGGACGTCATCGAGGTCGTGAACCCCGCCGACGAGCAGGTCATCGCGAGCGTGCCGGCCGGCGGCGCCCTGGACGTCGACACCGCCGTACGCGCCGCGCGCGCCGCCCTGCCCGGCTGGGCCGCCACGCCCCCGGCCGAGCGCGCCGCACGCCTGAGCGCCCTGCGGGACGTCCTCGCGGCCCGCAAGGAGGAGATCGCCGAGACGGTCACCGCCGAACTGGGCTCCCCGCCGGCCTTCTCGCAGGCCGTGCACGCGGCGGTGCCGATCGCGGTCGCCGGCTCCTACGCCGAGCTGGCCGCGACCCACACCTTCGAGGAGAAGGTCGGCAACTCCACCGTCCTCAGCGAGCCCATCGGCGTGGTCGGCGCGATCACGCCCTGGAACTACCCCCTGCACCAGATCGTCGCCAAGGTGGCCCCCGCGCTCGCCGCCGGCTGCACGGTGGTCCTCAAGCCCGCGGAGGACACCCCGCTCACCGCCCAGCTCTTCGCCGAGGCCGTCCACGAGGCCGGCCTGCCCGCCGGTGTGTTCAACCTGGTCACCGGGCTCGGCCCGGTCGCCGGGCAGGCCCTCGCCGAGCACCCCGACGTCGACCTGGTCTCCTTCACCGGCTCCACGGCCGTCGGCCGGCGGATCGGCGCGGTGGCGGGCGGAGCCGTCAAGAAGGTGGCCCTCGAACTCGGCGGCAAGTCCGCCAACGTCATCCTGCCGAGCGCCGACCTCGCCAAGGCGGTCAACGTCGGCGTCGCCAACGTGATGTCGAACTCCGGCCAGACGTGCAGCGCCTGGACCCGCATGCTGGTCCACCGCGACCAGTACGACCAGGCCGTCGAGCTGGCCGCCGCGGCCGCCGCCAAGTACGGCGACCGCATCGGGCCGCTGGTCAACGCCAAGCAGCAGCAGCGGGTGCGCGGCTACATCGAGAAGGGCGTCGCCGAGGGCGCCCGGCTGGTCGCGGGCGGCCCCGAGTCCCCGCGCGAGAAGGGCTACTACGTCAGCCCGACCGTCTTCGCCGACGTGACCCCCGAGATGACGATCGCGCAGGAGGAGATCTTCGGCCCCGTCCTGTCGGTGCTGAGGTACGACGACGAGGAGGACGCCCTGCGCATCGCCAACGGCACCGTCTACGGCCTCGCGGGCGCCGTCTGGGCCGGCGAGGAGTCCGAGGCGGTGGCCTTCGCCCGGCGCATGGACACCGGCCAGGTCGACATCAACGGCGGCCGGTTCAATCCGCTGGCCCCCTTCGGCGGCTACAAGCAGTCCGGGGTCGGCCGCGAACTCGGCGCGCACGGACTCAGCGAGTACCTCCAGACCAAGTCCCTCCAGTTCTAAGGAAGTACGCGACCCATGGCCGTACGAGCCGCCGTCCTGCCCGCCATCGGCGCACCCCTGGAGATCACCGGCATCGACCTGCCCGACCCGGGCCCCGGACAGGTCCGCGTCCGCCTCGCCGCCGCCGGGGTCTGCCACTCCGACCTGTCCCTGTCCAACGGCACCATGCGCGTCCCGCTCCCGGCCGTCCTCGGCCACGAGGGCGCCGGAACGGTCGTGGCCGTCGGCGAGGGCGTGGCGCATGTCGCCGAGGGCGACCCCGTCGTCCTCAACTGGGCTCCTTCCTGCGGCAGTTGCCACGCCTGCGCGCTCGGCGAGGTCTGGCTGTGCGCCAACGCCCTGAACGGCGCCGCCGACGTCTACGCCCGCACCGCCGACGGCACCGACCTGCACCCCGGCCTGAACGTCGCCGCGTTCGCCGAGGAGACCGTCGTCGCCGCGTCCTGCGTACTGCCGCTGCCGCAGGGCGTCCCCCTCACCGACGCCGCCCTCCTCGGCTGCGCCGTCCTCACCGGCTACGGCGCCGTCCACCACTCGGCGCGGGTCCGCGAGGGCGAGACGGTGGCCGTGTTCGGCGTCGGCGGGGTCGGCCTCGCCACCCTCCAGTCGGCCCGCATCGCGGGCGCGTCCCGGATCATCGCCGTCGACGTCTCCCCGGAGAAGGAGCACCTGGCCCGCGCGGCCGGCGCCACCGACTACGTCCTCGCCTCCGACAACACCCCCCGGGAGATCCGCGCCCTCACCGGCAAGCAGGGCGTCGACGTCTCCATCGAGTGCGTGGGCCGGGCGGTGTCGATCCGGGCGGCCTGGGAGTCCACCCGCCGGGGCGGCCGTACGACGGTCGTCGGCATCGGCGGCAAGGACCAGGAGGTCACCTTCAACGCCCTGGAGATCTTCCACTGGGGCCGCGCCCTGTCCGGCTGCGTCTACGGCAACAGCGACCCGGCCCGCGACCTGCCGGTGCTCGCCGAGCACGTACGGCAGGGCCGCCTGGACCTGTCCGCGCTCGTCACCGAACGCATCGCCCTCGACGGCATCCCGGCCGCCTTCGAGAACATGCTCGCGGGCAAGGGCGGCCGCGCGCTGGTGGTCTTCTGACGGCTCAGCCGACCTTCTGCGACGGCCCGGGCCGCGGCTCCACACCGGCCGCGACCCGGACCGCCCGCCCGCCACGCGCTCGCGACCGCGACACCGCCACGCCCGCGAGACACAGCACACCGCCGCCCAGCGTCAGCACGCCCGGCACCTCGCCGAGCACCAGCCAGGACATCAGCACCACCAGCGCGGGCACGGCGTACGTCGTCGCGCCCATCCGGCTGGCGGTGGTGCGGGCCAGGGCGTAGGCCCAGGTCGTGAAGGCGAGCGCGGTCGGAAAGACGCCGAGATAGACCATGCCGAGGGTGGCCGGCAGCGGCGCGTGCGCGGCCTGGTGCGCGAGCTGCCCGGCGAACGGCAGACACGCCACCGCCCCGACCAGACACCCGAACGTCGTCACCTGCAGCGCGCTCGCCCGCCCCAGGGCCGGCTTCTGCGCGACGACTCCGGCGGCGTACGCCACCGCGGCGAGCAGGCACAGCACCACCCCGAGCACGGAGGCCCCGCCGCCGCCCGACATCGACAGGCCCACGGTCACCGCACCGGCGAACGACACGCCCATGCCCGCCAGCAGCCGCCGCGGCATCGGATCGCCGAGCAACCGGGCGCCGAGCAGAGCGATCAGCAGCGGGCCGACGTTCACCACGAGGGCCGCGGTGCCGGCGTCCACCTGCTGCTCGCCCCAGTTCAGCACGACCATGTAGAACCCGAACCACAGCAGCCCGGACAGCAGGATCCCGCGCCAGGCCTCCCTGGGCGGCAGCCCCTCCCGGCGCACCGCCCATATCACCCCCAGCGCGAGCACCCCCGACGCCAGCCGCCCGAGGGCCAGCGCGCCGGGGGAGTACTCCTGCCCCGCACTCCGGATCGCCACGAAGGCCGACGCCCAGAGAACGACGGTGACGACGGCCGCGGCGGCGGGCAGCAGGCGGTGGCGTGGGACGGCGTTCATCATGCTCCCGAGGTTAGGCAGGGGACGGTGCACTGGCTGGCGGACATCGGACGGGCAAGCGCCTCGAGGGCGCCGGAGCCGCGGGCCCCGTAAGAGGCGCGGGGAACGGCGCGGGCAACCACCGCGCGCCCGCACCCGGCAGACCACGGAACGACCCGCCCCGGTAGCCGCGCTCAGCACAGCTCTTCCCGCGCGATACCCAGCAGCGCCGACAACTCCCGCTCCCCCGACGGCGTCACCTTCACGGCCCGCTCCGACCCGATCCGCACGCACCACCCCGTGTCCAGCGCATGCCGGCACAGCGCCGCGCCCGCCGCGCCCGCGAGGTGGGGCCGCCGCTCGGTCCAGTCCAGGCACGCACGGGCCAGCGGACGCCGGCCCGAGACCTCGAGCGGGATCCCCACCGCGCCGAACCACTCCAGCCCCGCGTCCGTCAGCGCGAACCCGGTGTCCTGCCGCAGCAGCCCCCGCAGGGTCAGCGCATCGGTGACCGCGATACCGAGCCGCCCCGCGAGATGGTCGTAACAGGTACGGCCCCGGGCCATGGCCGATCCGGCGCTCGACTCACGCAGGCTGCGCGGAGCCCGCCGCCCAGCCGCCGGAGGCACCTGCGCCGCGAGGTCCTCCACGAGCTGCGCCACATGCGCGTCGGCCAGCCGCACATACCGGTGCCGGCCCTGCCGTTCCTCCGCGAGCAGGCCTCCGGCGACCAGCTTGCCCAGATGTTCGCTGAGCGTCGACGCGGCGACCCCGGCGTGCCGGGCCAGCTCGCCGGCGGTCCAGGCCCGCCCGTCGAGCAGCGCCAGCAGGCACGTGGCCCGGGTCTCGTCGGCGATCAGGGAGGCCAGCGCGGCGAGGCCCGCGGCCTGCGGATCCTTGGCGGTCATACGTCCAGCATGCGGCAGGGACACTTCGGCCCGCGCCGCATCATCGCCGCACGCTCTGCCGTACCTGCTCGTACTGCTGCGCCAGCCCGTCCAGCAGTGCCGAAAGACCCGTCTCGAAGGCCCGCTCGTCGATCTTCTCCTGCTGCTCGGCGAGCAGATGGGCCTGGCCGAGATGGGGGTAGTCGGCGGGGTCGTACGCGCTCGCGTCGTCCACGAAGCCCCCGGCGAACGAGCCCAGCGCGGAGCCCATGATGAAGTACCGCATCAGCGCGCCGATGGAGGTCGCCTGGGCCGGCGGCCAGCCGGCGTCGACCATCGCGCCGTACACCGCGTCGGCGAGCCGCAGCGCGGCCGGCCGGCGGCCGGGGCCGCGC
Source organism: Streptomyces sp. NPDC007189 (assembly GCF_040703635.1). Classification (NCBI taxonomy): domain Bacteria; kingdom Bacillati; phylum Actinomycetota; class Actinomycetes; order Kitasatosporales; family Streptomycetaceae; genus Streptomyces; species Streptomyces sp. NPDC007189. Next base: position 66,827 of record NZ_JBEYEY010000018.1, on the reverse strand, counting down.
GCCAGGACCGGGACGATGTTCGGGTGGTCGCGCAGGGCGGCCCGGTAGGAGACGGCCCAGTCGTGCAGCGCGGTGCGCCAGTCGCGGCCGTCCTCGAACATCGACAGGTCCACCAGGGAGCTGACCGAGTCGGCGACCGCCTCCAGGATCTGGTCCTTGGTGCGGAAGTGGTTGTACAGCGAGGGCCCGCTGACCCCCAGCTCGGCGGCGAGCCGGCGGGTGGAGACGGCCGCCAGTCCCTCCCGGTCCACGAGGTCCCGGGCCGTCTCGACGATCCGGTCGGTGCTGAGGAGGGGCTTGCGCGGTCGGGCCATGGCGCACATAGTAGGGCTGCGGCTGGAAACTAGCAGTGCTAATTTAAATGTACGCCTTTCAAGATCTGTCTCGGATCCCTTCTCCGGATCCTGTCTTCTGTGGGGTGATCGCGTGGTGAACCTGGAGCTGAGCGAGGAGCAGGCCGCCGTACGGCAGCTCGCCCGGGACTTCGTGCAGCGCGAGATCGCCCCGCACGTCGTGGAGTGGGACCGCGCCGAGGAGGTCGACCGGGGCATCGTGAAGAAGCTCGGCGAGGTCGGCTTCCTGGGGCTGACCGTCGACGAGGAGTACGGCGGCTCGGGCGGCGACCATCTCGCGTACTGCCTGGTCACCGAGGAGCTGGGGCGCGGTGACTCCTCGGTGCGCGGGATCGTGTCCGTGTCCCTCGGGCTCGTCGCCAAGACGATCGCCGCCTGGGGCGGTGAGGAGCACAAGCGGCGCTGGCTGCCGGGGCTGACGGCCGGCGAGTACGTCGGCTGCTTCGGCCTGACCGAGCCCGGCACCGGCTCCGACGCGGGCAACCTCGCCACCCGCGCCGTACGCGACGGCGACGCCTACGTCATCAACGGCACCAAGATGTTCATCACCAACGGCACCTGGGCCGACGTCGTCCTGCTGTTCGCCCGCTCCACCGACGCCCCCGGCCACAAGGGCGTCTCCGCCTTCCTCGTGCCCACCGACACGCCCGGCCTGACCCGCCGCACCATCCACGGCAAGCTCGGCCTGCGCGGCCAGGCCACCGCCGAACTCGTCCTCGAAGACGTCCGGGTGCCGGCGTCCGCGATGCTCGGCGAGGAGGGCAAGGGCTTCTCCGTGGCCATGTCCGCGCTGGCCAAGGGGCGGATGTCGGTGGCCGCGGGCTGTGTCGGCATCGCCCAGGCCGCACTGGACGCGGCCGTGCGCTACGCCGGTGAGCGCGAGCAGTTCGGCAAGCCCATCGCCCGGCACCAGCTGGTGCAGGAGCTGATCAGCGACATCGCCGTCGACGTGGACGCCGCCCGGCTGCTCACCTGGCGGGTCGCCGATCTGATCGACCGCGGCCGGCCCTTCGCCGTCGAGGCCTCCAAGGCCAAGCTGTTCGCCTCCGAGGCCGCCGTCCGCGCCGCCAACAACGCCCTGCAGGTCTTCGGCGGCTACGGCTACATCGACGAGTACCCGGCCGGCAAACTCCTGCGCGACGCCCGCGTGATGACCCTCTACGAGGGCACCAGCCAGATCCAGAAGCTGCTCATCGGCCGTGCCCTGACCGGGGTGTCGGCGTTCTGAGTAGCCGGTCTGAGTATCCGTGCGGATGTGGCGCGGGCCACGTCCGCCGATGCTCTTCCCATGAGTGACACACCGGTCAAGCAGCAGAGCACGGCCGCGTTCTACGGCCAGGCCGTCGCCTCCTTCTCCATCGCCCTGGCGGCCACGGCCGTCGGCGTCTACCAGCTGGACACCAGCGCCTGGGTCCGGGGCTTCCTCGCGATCGCGGTCCTGTACCTCGTCACCTCCGCCTTCACCCTCGCCAAGGTGATCCGGGACCGCCAGGAGGCCGGGCAGATCGTCAGCCGCGTCGACCAGGCCCGGCTGGAGAAGCTCCTCGCCGAGCACGACCCCTTCGAGAAGCTCTGATCCGGACAGCCACGCTAAGCGCTCGCTCACCGTCGGCGGTATGGTGGTGCTCCTGTCACCGAGAGGGGCGAGCGAGCGATGAGTACGGCGGAGGAGACGACCGGCGGCGAAGTGGAGCCGTGGGAAGAGGTCACCCCGGACGCGGCCCGGCGGCTGCTCGTCGCCGCCGTGGAGGCCTTCGCCGAGCGCGGCTACCACGCGACGACCACCCGCGACATCGCGGGCCGCGCCGGCATGAGCCCGGCCGCGCTCTACATCCACTACAAGACCAAGGAAGAACTGCTCCACCGGATCAGCCGGATCGGCCACGACAAGGCCCTCGACATCCTGCGCACGGCCGCACGGCGGGAGGGCACCGCGACCGAGCGGCTGGCCGACGCGGTCAGCTCCTTCGTCCGCTGGCACGCGGGGCGGCGCACCACCGCGCGGGTCGTGCAGTACGAGCTCGACGCGCTCGGCCCCGAGGCGCGCGCGGAGATCGTCGCGCTGCGCCGGCAGGTCGACGCCGAGGTGCGCGGGATCATCGAGGACGGCGTCGCCTCGGGCGAGTTCGACGTGCTGGACGTCCAGGGCACCACGCTCGCCGTGCTGTCGCTGTGCATCGACGTGGCCCGCTGGTTCAGCGTGAACGGCCCGTTCACCCCCGAGGAGGTCGGCGCGCTCTACGCCGACCTCGTACTCCGGATGGTCGGGGCGAAGTAGCCCGGGCGGCTACAGGTAGTACCGGGACACCGACTCCGCGACGCACGCCGGCTTGTCGCCGCCCTCGCGCTCCACGGTGAAGGCGACGCTCACCTGCACGCCGCCGGTGACGTCCTCCACGCCGGTGATCTTCGCGGTGGCGCGCAGCCGGGAGCCGACCGGGACGGGGGAGGGGAAGCGCACCTTGTTGGTGCCGTAGTTCACGCCCATCTTCACGCCCTCGACCCGGATCAGCTGCGGTCCGAAGAGCGGCAGCAGCGAGAGGGTCAGGTAGCCGTGGGCGATGGTCGTCTTGAACGGTCCCGCGGCGGCCTTCTCCGGGTCGACGTGGATCCACTGGTGGTCGCCGGTGGCCTCGGCGAACAGGTCGATGCGCTTCTGGTCGACCTCCAGCCAGTCGGTGTACCCCAGCTGCTCGCCGACAGCGGCCTTCAGCTCGTCGGGGGAGGTGAAGGTCCTCGGTTCTGCCATGTCCCGGCCTCTCGCTCGCGTCTCGCTCATGCTCTAAGCAACTGCTTAGCATGGTCGGGTGCGGGGCCTCTGTCAACGGCACGCTGCCGCTAGGCTCTCAGGGGTGCCGCAGATTCCCGAGAAGATCCATGAGCTGACCGTCGGGCAGTTGTCCGCGCGCAGCGGCGCCGCGGTGTCCGCGCTGCACTTCTACGAGTCCAAAGGCCTGATCAGCAGCCGCCGCACAGCCGGCAACCAGCGCCGGTACAGCCGCGACACCCTGCGCAGGGTCGCCTTCGTCCGGGCCGCCCAGCGGGTCGGCATCCCGCTGGCCACGATCCGCGACGCGCTGGCGGAACTGCCGGAGGAGCGGACGCCGACGCGGGAGGACTGGGCGCGGCTGTCCGAGAAGTGGCGCTCGGAACTCGACGAACGCATCAGGCAGCTGAACCGCCTGCGCGACCATCTGACCGACTGCATCGGCTGCGGATGCCTTTCCCTGGAGAACTGCGTCCTGTCCAACCCGGACGACGTCTTCGGCGAGCGGCTGACCGGCTCGCGACTGCTGGCCGAGGGACGGTGAGGCTCGGCTACGGGAGAGGGGGTCCTGTGGCCTGCCGACTGCCGGTCCGTCGTGGCTGATCGCGCAGTTCCCCGCGCCCCTTCGGGGCGCTGCCGGCCACAGCGCCGCGCGACCGGTCACTCGTACTCGGTGCCACCGTTGCGCGCCGTACGGCCCCGCGTCCTCGGCCGAAGATGCCGACGCGCCGGTGTGCGCCGCTGGTAGCGTCGTCCTCTTCGGCCGGCGGCGACGCCGGGCACGGAGTAGCGAACGGGGCCCGACTCCCATGCAGCACCCCGCACTTGCCGCCGCCCTCGCGGACATCGACACCGTCTTCAACGGCTTCGCCAGCCCCGCCGAGACCGGCTGCGAGCGCTGTTTCGCACCGGAGGAGACCGCGTATCTGCGCACGCCGTACACCCGTCTCCCGCCCGGCCTGCTGAGCCGCTTCCTGCGCAAGACGCCGGACCACTTCGAGGACCACGCCGCCGTCATGCGGCGCCTGCTGCCCCAGTGCGCGCACGCGATGGCGGACGGCACCCTCGACGACATCGGCTGGGCGCCGCACGGGCTGAGCCGGGTGGACTGGCGCTCCTGGCCGGCCGAGCAGGCCGCGGCCGTCGAGGCGTTCGTGCTCGCCTGGTGGCAGGACGTGCTCGCCACGCCCGAGCCGCCGTACAGCGCCCACGACATCTTCGAGACCTGTGTCTCCATCCTGCGCGCCATGACCCCGCTGCTCGAGCGCTGGCCGGACGGTCCGGTCGCCGACGCGCATCTCGTGGACTGCGCCCGGAGCTGGCTGTACGACCTGGTCAACGACGACTGGCCGTTCACCTGGTGGACCCCGGACGACAAGGCCGCCGCTGTCGCCGGACTTCAGGCCTGGCTCGCACGGCACGGTCCCGAGCGGCTGATCGGCCAGGGGGAGACGGACCTGGCGATCCGCGCCCGGCTCGTCGGGCTGCCCTACGACGAGCGCTGGAACGACCCGTACTGGAGCAGCCCCTCGGCGACCAGTTGAGCGTTGCCGGACGCCCGTCGGCCGTCCGGCAGGAACAGGGTGTCCTCCAGGCCGATCCGGGTGGCCAGGCCCAGCCGGGCGGCCAGCCGCAGCACCGGCCAGGTGCCGCCCTCCTCGCCGTGCAGCAGCACCGGGCGGCCGTGCGCCGGGCCCAGGCCGGCGAGGAGTGAGCGCGCCGAGTCCTCGGCGGTCGCCGGGTCGGGGTCGGTCACCTCGGCCAGTACGCGCAGCACCCTCGGCCCGAGGGGTGAGGCCGCGAAGCGGGCCGCGCCGTCGGTGCCGGACCAGATGCCCGCCTCGACGCCCACGCCCAGGGCGAGGAGTTGTCCGGCGACCGCTTCGGCGCCCGGCTCATGCCAGTTGACCGAGGTGAAGTCGGGCAGCACGGACCAGCTGCGCACCCGGGCGAGACGGACCGCGGGATCGGGCTCCGCCCAGGCGCCCGTGGTCACGCCGACCGGCACCCGCACCCGGGACCCTATCGCCTCCAGGGTCGCGGCGAGGACGCGCGGGGAGAGGCTGTCCCGCCCGCACGGCGTCTTCGGATGGACGTGCACCTGCGTGGCCCCGGCCGCCACGGCCTGTGCCGCCGCACGGGCCAACTCCTCGGGCGTCAACGGCAGCACCGCGCCCTCGGCGGCCGAACGGCTTCCGTTGAGACACACCTGCACCATGCCCCGATGGTGCAGGTCGGCACCGACAACGGGCCGGGTCGCCGACAGCGCAGGGGGCGCGGCACCCCCTGCACGCCCCCCTTGGAAAAGCCCCCCGTTGACCAGCGGCCCGGTGCTCAGGCCGACATCAGCAGTGCCCCCCGGCGGGCGGACTCCAGTGCCCGCGGTGTGAGGACCGGGCGCGGCACGAGGATGCCGCAGTCGGTGCAGACCGGGCCGGAGGACGGCTCGTGGTCCAGGCCGTACCGCCAGACCAGGCGGTCGCCGCCGCACACCGGGCAGCACGAGCCCGGTTCCCGGTTCAGCGCGGCGATCAGCCGGCGCAGCACCTCCGCCAACGGCTCGTGCGGGTGGACCCGCGGGTCGTCGCACCAGGCGACGCCGAAGCCGCCCCAGGTCAGCCGGTGCCAGTCGTCCACGCTGCCCGGCCGGCGCAGCCCGTCGTGCTTCTCCTTCCTGCGCCGCTCGGTGAAGTCGGTCTCGTAGGCGAGCCAGACGGACCGGGCCTCCTCCAGCTCCTCCAGTGCGGCCACGAGCCGCGCCGGGTCGGGGGAGCGGTCCTCGGGCCCGAAGCCCGCCCGGGAGCACAGATGGTCCCAGGTCGCCCGATGGCCGTAAGGGGCGAACTTCTCAAGGCACTTGCGCAGTGAGTACCGCCGCAGCGCCAGATCGCAGCGCGGATCTCGTACTTGTCTCGCCAGACTCCGGAAACCTGCCATCGCCCTGCACCTCCGTCACACCTGCACCTGTACTTCGGTCACTTCGGCGTCGTCGCACGGACGTCGCCGAATAGACGTATCGACAGGCGATTCGGCTCCATCTCTTCCTTGGTCTTCTCGTGCGTTCTGCTTGCGGACTCCGGAAAGTGACGCATGTTCATCTTTAAAGCTGGGGATACCGGCGGTAACGTTCGGCCACCTCTGTCGCTAGGAGCTGCCATGCCACGGCGAACCCCACGGACCACCCTTGACAGACTGAGAACGTCCCGCCGCTTCCCCGGGTTCCTGAAGACGGCGTCCATATGCGTTCTCGTCGCCGGACTTCTCTCCCCCCTCACCCAGCAGGCGGCCGCCGCCACCGCCGCCGCCCCGAACGACTACTGCGGCGGCCAGTGCTCCGACATCCTGCCGCCCGGCGAGAACGGCAACGCCACCCTCGCCCAGATCCTGCTCAACCAGGCCTTCGGCACCCAGCCCTCGCACGCCGAGGACCAGCTGGGCCCGTACGCCAACCTGGCCACCGGCTACTCGGGCCTGACCGACTCGACCGTCAACACCTTCTTCAACGACGCCTCCTTCGGCGTCCCCTCCGACCAGGTCGCCTCCAGCGAGAAGCCCGGCGGACGCGGCGACGTCACGATCGTCCGGGACAAGAAGAGCGGTGTGCCGCACATCACCGGCACCACCCGGTACGGCACCGAGTACGGCGCCGGGTACGCGGCGGCCGAGGACCGGCTGTGGCTGATGGACGTCTTCCGGCACGTCGGCCGCGGCCAGCTGACCTCCTTCGCCGGCGGCGCCGCCGCCAACCAGGGCCTGGAGCAGCAGTTCTACCGCAACGCCCCCTACACCGAGGCCGACCTCCAGGCGCAGATCGACAAGGCCGTGGCCGACAACGGCGCCCGCGGTCAGCAGGCCCTCGCCGACGTCAAGGCCTACCTCGACGGCGTCAACGCCTACATCGACGCCTCCGACAGCGGCCGCTACTTCCCCGGCGAGTACGTCCTGACCGGCCACAAGGACGCGATCACCAACGCCGGCACCATCGAGCACTTCAAGGTCACCGACCTCGTGGCGCTGGCCTCCGTCATCGGCTCCCTCTTCGGCTCCGGCGGGGGCGGTGAGGTGAACAACGCCCTCTCCCTGCTCGCCGCCCAGCAGAAGTACGGCGTCGAGGAGGGCACCAAGGTCTGGGAGTCCTTCCGCGAGCGCAACGACCCCGAGGCCGTCCTGACCGTCCACGACGGCCAGAGCTTCCCGTACGGCGGCAAACCCGCCGACGCCAAGGGCGAGGCGCTGCCCGACGCCGGCTCGGTCACCCAGGAACCGCTGGTCTACGACCGTACGGGCAGCGCGACCACCACCGCCGCCAAGAACGCCTCGGCCACCGCGGCGAAGACCACGCTCGGCTCGGCCCGGCGCGGCATGTCCAACGCGCTCGTCGTGAGCGGCAAGTACACCGCGAGCGGCCACCCGATCGCCGTCTTCGGGCCGCAGACCGGCTACTTCGCGCCGCAGCTGCTCATGCTCCAGGAGATCCAGGGCCCCGGCATCAGCGCCCGCGGCGCCTCCTTCGCCGGCCTGAGCATGTACGTCGAACTCGGCCGCGGCCAGGACTACTCCTGGAGCGCGACCACCTCGGGCCAGGACATCATCGACACCTACGCCGTCGAACTGTGCCAGGACGACCACCACTACCTGTACCACGGCGCCTGTACGGCCATGGACGAGGTCGAGCAGAAGAACTCCTGGTCGCCGACCACGGCCGACAGCACCCCCGCGGGGTCGTACACCATGCGGGTGTGGCGGACGAAGTACGGCCCGGTGGAGTACCGGGCGACCGTCGGCGGCAAGAAGGTCGCCTACACCACCCTGCGCTCGTCCTATCTGCACGAGGCCGACTCGATCATCGGCTTCCAGATGCTGAACGACCCCGGCTTCGTCAAGGGCCCCCAGGACTTCCAGGCCGCGGCCCAGCACATCAACTTCACCTTCAACTGGTTCTACGCCGACTCCCAGCACACCGCGTACTACAACAGCGGTGACAACCCGGTCCGGGCGTCCGGTGTCGACGCGGAGTTCCCGGTCTGGGCGCTGCCGGCGTACGAGTGGCGGAACTGGGACCCGGCCACCAACACCGCCGACTACACCCCGGCCTCCGCCCACCCGGGCTCGGTCGACCAGGACTACTACGTCTCCTGGAACAACAAGCAGGCCAAGGACTACACGACCGCGTCCTGGGGCGACGGGTCCGTGCACCGCGGCAACCTGCTCGAGGACCGGGTGAAGAAGCTGGTCGCGGCCGGCGGGGTGACCCGCACCAAGCTGGTGCAGGCCATGGCCGACGCGGCCCTCGCCGACCTGCGCGCCGAGGACGTGCTGCCGAAGCTGCTGAAGGTGATCGACTCCTCCACGGTGACCGACTCCACGGCCGCCGCGGCGGTCGCCAAGCTGAAGGCGTGGGTGAACGCGGGCGCCAAGCGCACGGAGACGTCCGCCGGTTCGCACACCTACGCCGACGCCGACGCGATCCGCATCCTGGACGCCTGGTGGCCGCTGCTGGTCAAGGCGGAGTTCGAACCGGGCCTCGGCAGCGATCTGTACAACGCCTTCACGAACAACCTGTCCGTCGACGAGGCGCCGTCCGCCGGACACGGCCCGACCGGCTCGCACGCGGGAAGCTCCTTCCAGTACGGCTGGTGGAGCTATGTCGACAAGGACATCCGGGCGGTGCTCGGGGAGAACGTGCGGGGCGGCCTCACCGAGAAGTACTGCGGCGGCGGCAGCCTCAGCGCCTGCCGGGACATGCTGATCAGCACCCTGGACCAGGCGGCCGGGATGACCGCCGCGCAGGTCTACCCGGGCGACGACCAGTGCTCGGCCGGCGACCAGTGGTGCGCCGACTCCATCGTCCAGCGCACCCTGGGCGGCATCAAACACGGCAAGATCAGCTGGCAGAACCGGCCGACGTTCCAGCAGGTCGTGGAGTACACGTCGCACCGGTGAGGTGACGCGGGCGGCGGGTCATGCGATGCGGCCCGCCGCCAGTATCACCCGGGCCAGTTCGGGGTGCAGGATGTCGCTGTGCGCGCCGGGCGGTGGGCCGCCGCGGCGGACGACCGCGGCCGCGTCGACGTTGGCGCAGCCTCTCGCGGGCAGGCCGCCGGCCAGGGCTGCCGCGAGGTCGAGCCGGGCGGTCCCCGGTACCGCCTGCACCCCGTCGTGTCCCATCGCGCCCCACTGAGGTCCCAGCACGGCGGCGATCTCGTGGCCGAGGCACGAGCGGTCGTCCCCGGCCAGCCGGGAAGCCAGCGGATAGAACGTGCCGAGCGCCGTGTCGAAGTGCGAGTAGCAGCACACCAGCGGGCCGTCGATCCGCCGCTGCCGGTCCTTGAGCGCCCCCGCCTTGTGCGGGGCCTGCGGCAGCCGGTCCGCGAAGGCGTAGTGCGAGAAGGCGCCCTGGAGCAGGGTCACGGACTTCACCGTGCCCACCCCGTCGGGCAGCCCGAGCAGCGCGAACGACACCAGCCGCCCGCCGAAGCTGTGCCCGGCCAGATGCACCCGCACCCCGGGCGCCGCGTGCGCCAACTGCCCGAGCACCGGCCCGAGTCCGTGCGCGCCGACCGTGCCGGCCCGCCGTTTCATCGTGTAGTACGTGGCCTGCCGCAGCAGTTCCTTGGCGCCGTCCCAGGGGTTCGGAAGGCTGAAGCCCTCGCCCGGCGCGCCGGGTGAGCCGGCTGCCGCGAGCGCGTCGGCGAACTCGGCGCAGGCGGTCGCCGGGTCACCGGTGAACACGGTCGGCTCGCCGTCCTCGTCCGTGTCGGCCGTGCCCTGCCGCCGCCCGTCCTCCACCAGCAGCCCCGCCAGCCGCCCGAACTCCGTCAACGCGCCGGTGCCGGCGGGCCGTTCGTCCAGCATCCGGGCCAGCCGGTCGATCACGGACGCCCGGCCGGGGAAGGCCGCGAGCAGGGCGCGCCGGGTGTCCTTGTCCAGCGCGGGACCGGGAGCCGCCTGGGCCTCCGTGGCGGCCACGGAGCGCGGGAAGTCGGGGATCGGCTCGTCGCTGAACCGCATCGACGGCCAGATCACCCCGACGTACCCGAGCCGGGCCCGGGGCGCGAGCGCGGGGACCGGCGCGAAGAAGCTCCGGTACAGCGCGGTCGCGCCCGAGCGGTCGTTGTTCCAGCCGTGGGCGAAGACGATCAGGTCACGGACGCCCCGCGCCGTGACCTGCGCCACCAGCCGGTCGCGTTCGGGGCCGTCCACGTCCCCGTCCGCGTCGAAGGTCAGCTCCCAGTAGGGAGTCACGCTCATCCCAGGATCCGCCATGCCAGGCTCCCTCGTCCCCCCGGAAACGATGCGTTACGGGCGTATCGTCCTGCGCGGGGGCGAAGTTGGCCATACAGTGCGGCTCATCCGGTGCGGCTCACCTGTACAGCAGGTATTGCCTGCGGATCCGCCGGAACGCGGCCAGCTCCTCCTGCCAGGCGCCGACCACCTCGTCCGTGCCGGCGCCCGCGTCGATCATCGTGCGCACCCGGGTGGAGCCGGTGAGCTTGTCGATCCAGTCGTCCGACCGCCAGGCGAAGCCGTCCCAGACCTTCCTGGCGGTCACCAGCAGCGCGATCCCGGTGCGTACGGGGTCGTAGGCGGCCCGGTCGTGGACGTGGATCTGCACCCCGCCGACCGTCTTGCCCTGGAACTTGGAGAAGGTGGGCGCGAAGTACGCCTCGCGGAACCGCACGCCGGGCAGCGCGAGTTCGTTGACGGCGGCGGCCCAGCGGCCGTCGATGCCCTCGGCGCCGAGCAGTTCGAACGGTCTGGTGGTGCCCCGGCCCTCGGAGACGTTGGTGCCCTCGAACATGCAGGTGCCGGAGTAGACGAGCGCCGTGTCCGGGGTCGGCATGTTCGGGCTCGGCGGCACCCAGGGCAGCGCGGCGGTGTCGTACCAGTCCGAGCGCTTCCAGCCGGTCATCAGGACCGTGTCCAGCTCGACCGGCCTGCTCAGGAACTCCCCGTTGAACAGCCGCGCCAGCTCGGCGACGGTCATGCCGTGGGCCTGCGCGATCGGCTGCCGGCCGACGAACGTGGCGAACTCCTTGTGCAGCACCGGCCCGAGGGCCTGGCGGCCGGTCACCGGATTGGGCCGGTCCAGGACGACGAACCGCTTGCCCGCGAGCTGCGCGGCCTCCATGCAGTCGTACAGCGTCCAGATGTAGGTGTAGAAGCGGGCGCCGACGTCCTGGATGTCGAAGACGACCGTGTCGACGCCGGCGGCGGTGAAGACGTCGGCGAGCTGCTGTCCGCTCTTGAGGTACGTGTCGTAGACGGGCAGGCCGGTCGCCGGGTCGTCGTAGCGGCCCTCGGAGCCGCCGGCCTGCGCGGTGCCGCGGAAGCCGTGCTCCGGGCCGAAGACGGCGGTCAGCCGCACGCGGGGATCGGCGTGCATGACGTCGACGATGTGCCGGACGTCGCGGGTGACCCCGGTGGGGTTGGTGACGATGCCGACGCGCGCGCCCTTCAGCAGGGCGTAGCCGTCGGCCGCGAGCCGCTCGAACCCCGTGTGCGGTTCGTCACGGTGGCCGGGCGTGGCGGGAAGGGATGCGGGAAGTGCTGCCACGGTTGCCGATGCGAGGAGGTTCCGTCTGGACAGATGCATGGCTAGAGGTTGAGGCAGTGGGCCTTCCTTCACACATACCGACCGGTTAGTCTCGCTCGAGCAGAGCCGATGCGCGCCGCGCTGAGTCGTGTCGAAGGAGACCGATGGTGGAATCCGTGCAGGATGCGGGAGTGGTCGTCACCGGGGCCGGCGGAGGGATCGGCGCCGCGCTGGCCCGGCGGTTCGCCGCCGAGGGCGCCCGCGTGGTCGTGAACGACCTGGACGGCGACAAGGCCAAGGCGGTCGCCGAGGAGATCGGCGGGATCGCCGTGCCCGGTGACGCCTCCGCGAGCGTCGGCGACGCCCGCGACGCGCTCGGCGGCGCCGTCGACGTCTACTGCGCCAACGCCGGCGTCGCCTTCGAGGACGGCGGCGCGGACGGCCTGCTCGACGAGAGGTCCTGGGCGGTCTCCTGGGACGTCAACGTGATGGCGCACGTCCGCGCCGCCCACGAGCTGCTGCCGGACTGGCTGGAGCGCGGCGCCGGGCGGTTCGTGTCCACCGTGTCGGCGGCCGGGCTGCTCACCATGATCGGCGCGCCCTCCTACAGCGTCACCAAGCACGGCGCCTACGCCTTCGCCGAGTGGCTGTCGCTGACCTACCGCCACCGGGGCCTGAAGGTGCACGCGATCTGCCCGCAGGGCGTGCGCACCGACATGCTGGCCGCCACCGGCAGCGCCGGCGACCTGGTGCTGCGGCCGAACGCGATCGAACCGGACGCCGTCGCCGACGCCCTGTTGCGGGGCATCGAGGAGGACCGCTTCCTGATCCTGCCGCACCCCGAGGTCGCCGGGTACTACGCGGCGCGGGCCACCGCCCCCGACCGCTGGCTGGCCGGCATGAACCGCGTCCAGCGCACGTGGGAGGAGTCCCGGTGACCGCCTCCCGGTACGCGGCGCGCCCCTGGCTCGCCCTGCTCGACGACGCCCAGCGCGCCCCGATCGACCCCGCCGACTCGCTGGTGCACGCCCTGCGGACCGCCGTCGCCGAGGCGCCCGAGCGCACCTTCCTCGCCTACTTCGACGCCCGGCTGAGCTACCGCGAGGTGGACGAGCTGAGCGACTCCGTCGCCGCCCACCTCGCCGCGCGCGGCCTGGAGCGCGGCGACCGGGTGGCCGTGCTGCTGCAGAACTCCCCGCACTTCGTGCTCGCCGTCCTCGGCGCCTGGAAGGCCGGCGCGACCGTCGTCCCGGTCAACCCCATGTACAAGTCGGGCGAGATGGGGCACATCCTGCACGACGCCGAGGTGACCGGGCTGATCTGCTCCGACCGGGCCTGGGAGGCGTACCTCAGGAAGACCGCCGCCGACTCGCCGGTGCGGATCGTGCTCACCGCGACCGAGCGGGATTTCCAGACCCGCGACGACGCGCGCGTGCTCGGTTTCGAGCACCTGCCCCAGGCTCCGGACGCCGACGACCTCGTGGCCGTCGCCCGGCAGGGCGGCACGGCACCGGAGGGCCGCGACCCGCGCCCCGGCGACATCGCGCTGATCAGCTACACCTCCGGTACGAGCGGCACGCCGAAGGGCGCCACCAACACGCACGGCAACATCATGCACAACGCCGAGCGGCAGCGGACCGGGCTTGCGCTGCCCGAGGCGCCCGTCTACTACGCGCTCGCCCCGCTGTTCCACATCACCGGCATGGTGTGCCAGTTCGGCGCCTGCCTGAACAGCGCCGGCACCCTGGTGCTCACCTACCGCTTCGAGCCCGGAGTGGTCCTGGAGGCCTTCGCCGAGCACCACCCGCACTACACGGTCGGACCGTCCACCGCGTTCATGGCGCTGGCCGCCCGCCCGGACGCCACCCCCGAGCACTTCGCCTCCTTCGTCAACATCTCCTCCGGCGGCGCGCCCGTGCCCCCGGCCCTGGTGGAGACGTTCCGCGAGCGCTTCGGGCCGTACATCCGGGTCGGCTACGGCCTCACCGAGTGCACCGCGCCCTGCGCCTCGGTCCCGCCCGGCCTGGAGGCGCCCGTGGACCCCGTCTCCGGGACGCTGTCGGTGGGCCTGCCCGGCGCCGACACGATCGTCCGGATCGTGGACGAGCGCGGCGAGGAGGTGCCCTTCGGGGAGCAGGGCGAGATCGTCGTACGCGGGCCGCAGGTGGTCCCCGGCTACTGGCGGCGCCCGGACGCCACCGCCGAGTCCTTCCCGGACGGCGAGCTGCGCACCGGCGACATCGGCTTCATGGACGAGCAGGGCTGGCTCTACGTCGTCGACCGCAAGAAGGACATGATCAACGCCTCTGGCTTCAAGGTGTGGCCCCGCGAGGTCGAGGACGTGCTCTACACCCACCCGGCGGTGCGCGAGGCGGCCGTCGTCGGCGTCCCGGACGGCTACCGTGGCGAGACCGTGCGGGCGTACATCAGCCTGCGTCCGGGCGCCGGGGCGACCCCGGACGAACTCGCGGCGTACTGCAAGGAGAGACTGGCCGCCTACAAATACCCGCGTCAGGTGGAGATCCTGCCCGACCTGCCCAAGACGGCGAGTGGCAAGATCCTCCGTCGGGAACTGCGTTCCCGGGCGCAGGACATTCGGTAAGCATCACGGAAAGGCAGGTGGCGGCAGTGCCCAGGACGACGGACGGAGACGGGACCCCCGTTCCGCAGCGGCTGCTGGCCGCCGCCACCCGGCTCTTCGCGGAGCAGGGCTACGACCGCACCTCCGTGCAGGAGATCGTGGAGGCGGCCGGCGTCACCAAGGGGGCGCTGTACCACTACTTCGGTTCCAAGGACGACCTCCTGCACGAGGTGTACGCGCGCGTGCTGCGCATCCAGCAGGAACGGCTCGACCACTTCGCCGGCATGGACGCGCCGGTGGAGGAACGGCTCAGAGCCGCCGCGGCGGACGTGGTCGTCACGACGATCGACAACCTCGACGACGCGTCGATCTTCTTCCGGTCCATGCACCACCTCAGCCCGGAGAAGAACAAGCAGGTGCGCGCCGAGCGCCGGCGCTACCACGAACGCTTCCGCGCGCTGATCGAGGAGGGCCAGAAGGCGGGCGTCTTCTCCACGGCGACCCCGGCCGACCTGGTGGTGGACTACCACTTCGGCTCCGTCCACCACCTGTCCACCTGGTACCGCCCGGACGGCCCCCTCACCCCGCAGCAGGTCGCCGACCACCTCGCCGACCTGCTGCTGCGGGCGCTGCGCCCGTGACCGCGCACGCGTGAGGGGCGGCTCCCCAGGGGAGCCGCCCCTCGCCTGTGCGCCCTTACAGGTACTTCTTCAGCTCCCGCCGGGCCAGCGAGCGCTGGTGCACCTCGTCCGGGCCGTCCGCCAGCATCAGGGTGCGGGCGCCGGCGTACAGCTCGGCCAGCGGGAAGTCCTGGCTCACCCCGCCCGCGCCGTGCAGCTGGATAGCCCGGTCCAGGATGCCGACCACCGCGCGCGGGGTCGCGATCTTGATGGCCTGGATCTCGGTGTGGGCGCCCTTGTTGCCGACGGTGTCCATCAGCCAGGCCGTCTTCAGCACCAGCAGCCTGAGCTGCTCCACCGTCACCCGGGCGTCCGCGATCCAGTTCTGGACCACACCCTGCTGGGCCAGCGCCTTGCCGAACGCCGTACGGGACGCGGCCCGCCGGCACATCAGCTCGATCGCCCGCTCGGCCATGCCGATCAGCCGCATGCAGTGGTGGATCCGGCCGGGGCCGAGCCGGGCCTGGGCGATGGCGAAGCCGCCGCCCTCCTCGCCGATCAGGTTGGTGACCGGCACGCGCGCGTGGTCGAAGACGACCTCGGCGTGGCCGCCGTGCGAGTGGTCCTCGTAGCCGAAGACCTGCATGGCGCGCCTGACGGTGACGCCCGGCGTGTCGCGCGGCACCAGGACCATGGACTGCTGGCGGCGGATGTCGGCGCCGTCCGGGTCCGTCTTGCCCATCACGATGAAGATCGCGCAGTCGGGGTTCATCGCGCCGGAGATGTACCACTTGCGGCCGGTGATGACGTACTCGTCGCCGTCCCGCTCGATGTGCGTGGTGATGTTGGTGGCGTCCGAGGAGGCCACCTCCGGCTCGGTCATCGCGAACGCCGAGCGGATCTCGCCCGCCAGCAGCGGCTCCAGCCACTGCTTCTTCTGCCGCTCGTCGCCGAACTGCGCCAGCACCTCCATGTTCCCGGTGTCGGGAGCCGCGCAGTTGGTCGCGGTGGGCGCCAGATGCGGGGAGCGGCCGGTGATCTCCGCGAGCGGGGCGTACTGGAGGTTGGTGAGTCCCGCGCCGTGCTCGGCGTCGGGCAGGAAGAGGTTCCACAGGCCCTGCCTGCGGGCCTCGGCCTTCAGCTCCTCGACCACGGCCGGGGTGTCCCACGGCGAGGCCAGCGCGGCCCGCTGCTCCTCCGCCACCGGCTCGGCGGGGTAGACGTACTCGTCCATGAAGGCGAGCAGCTTGGCGCGCAGCTCCTCGGTGCGCGCGTCGAACGCGAAGTCCATGACTGGTCAGCCTTCCTGAAGAGTGGTCAGTCCGTGGTCGATGAAGACGGGCACGAGGTCCCCGATCCGGTCGAAGCCGCGTCCGACCGTCTGGCCGAGGGTGTACCGGTAGTGGATGCCCTCGAGGATCACGGCGAGCTTGAACCAGGCGAACGCCTCGTACCAGGAGACGGCCGAGACGTCGCGGCCCGAGCGCTCGGCGTACCGCTGGACCAGCTCCTCGGGAGAGGGGTGTCCGGGCGCCTCGGCGGTGGTGGAGACGGGGGAGTGGGGCATGCCCAGCGGCCGGCTGTACATCACCAGCAGGCCCAGGTCGGTGAGCGGGTCGCCGAGGGTGGACATCTCCCAGTCGAGGATCGCGTTGATCCGGTCGTCCGCGCCGATGAGGACGTTGTCGAGCCGGTAGTCGCCGTGCACGACGGCGGGGGCGGGCGACCGCGGCAGCTCCCGGCCCAGGGCCGCGTGCAGTTCGTCGATGCCGGCCAGCTCGCGGTTGCGGGAGGCGTCCAGCTGCTTGCCCCAGCGGCGCAGCTGCCGGTCCAGGAAGCCCTCCGGGCGGCCGAAGTCCGCGAGGCCCACCTCGGCGGGGTCCACCGCGTGCAGCTCGACCAGCGTGTCCACCAGGGACAGCACCGCGTTCCGGGTGCGCTCGGCGCCCAGCGGGGCGAGCTGCTGAGCCGTGCGGTAGGGGGTGCCCTCGACGAACTCCATGACGTAGAACGGCGCTCCGAGCACGTCCTCGTCCTCGCACAGCAGCACCGCGCGCGGGACCGGCACGTTCGTCGGGTGCAGGGCGTCGATCACGCGGTGCTCGCGCCGCATGTCGTGCGCGGTGGCCAGGACATGGCCGAGCGGGGGCCGTCGTACGACCCACCGGGAGGCGCCGTCGGAGACCGCGTAGGTGAGGTTCGACCGTCCGCCCTCGATCAGCCGGCCGGTCAGGGGGCCGGTCACCAGACCGGGGCGCTCGCGGTCGAGCTGGGCGCGCAGCCGGTCCAGGTCGAGTCCGGGCGGGTGGTCGGCGCTCATACATCACTCCTACGACGGGTGAACACGATGCCCCTCATGATGCCGACCGGTCGGTATGCCGTCCAGTAGGTGTACCCGCCATAAGGCCAAACGTGACGGGAGCCACGATAGGCGGACGGCCTCCCGGCGCGCTGCCGGAAGGCCGTCGGCTCTGCTCCTCCGTGTTCCCCGCGGGGTCAGTGGTCGTCCCAGTGGCCCTCGTGCTCGGCGTGCCGGTGGCCGCCGTGCAGATAGTCGACGTGGTCGCCGTGGCGCACCTGGGCGTGCCCGCACTCGTCGTAGTGCACGTGCTCATGGCCCTGGTGGACGGTGTGCCCGGCCGGTTCGCACTCGTCCCAGTGACCCGCGTGCTCGCGGTGCAGATGCCCGTCGTGCGCGTAGTCCAGGTGGTCGCCGTGCGACACGGCGTTGTGCCCGCAGCCCGGACCGTGGCGGTGCGTGCCGTGCTCGGTGTGTTCCTGGTGAGGGGTGGTCATGGTGCTCACCTCGTGCCGCTTGCGTGGCGCACGAGTACCCCGGAGGGTCGAGGGCATGAAGGGCATCAGCTACCGCCGCTACGGCGGTCCCGAGGTGCTGGAGTACGGCGAGGTGCGCGACCCGAAGGTCGGCCCCGACCAGGTGCTGGTCCAGGTCCGTGCCGCGGCCGTCAACCCCGTCGACTGGAAGTGCCGCGAGGGCAACCTGGACGCGATCCTGGACGCCGTCTTCCCGGTGATCCCCGGCTGGGACGTCAGCGGGGTGGTCGTCCGGCCCGGCGCCGCGGTCACCGAGTTCGCCGTCGGCGACGAGGTCATCGGCTACTGCCGCGAGGACTTCCTCTGCCGCGGCACCTTCGCCGAGTACGTCGCCGCGCCCGTGCGCACCCTGGCCCGCAAGCCGCGCACCCTGTCCTTCGAGGAGGCCGCGGGCCTGCCGCTCGCCGGGCTCACCGCCTACCAGGTGCTGGTCAAGGCGCTCCAGGTGCGGCGCGGCGAGACCGTGCTGGTGCACGCGGCGGCCGGCGGGGTCGGCTCCTTCGCCGTGCAGATCGCCGTCCACCTCGGCGCCCGGGCCATCGGCACGGCGAGCGAACGCAACCACGCCTACGTCCGCGGCCTCGGCGGCGAGCCGGTGGCCTACGGCGAGGGCCTGGCCGCACGGGTGCGCGCGCTCGCCCCGGACGGCGTGGACGCGGTCTTCGACACCGTCGGCGGCGACACCCTGGAGACCTCCGCCGGCCTGCTCGCACCGGAGGGCCGGATGGCGTCGATCGCCGGCCCGGAGGTGGTGCGCCACGGCGGCCGCTACTGCTTCGTCCGCCCGGACGCCGAGGACCTGGGCACCCTCTCCGCCCTCGCCGACAGGGGCGTGATCTCGGTGCACGTCCAGGAGACCTTCCCGCTGGAGCGGGCGGCGGACGCGCACCGGCTGAACCAGGAGGGCCGCACCCGCGGGAAGATCGTGGTCACCGTGGACCGGCACGAAGAGGAGGGCTCCGTCTGGACCAGGGACGAGGAGCGCTCCCTGTACAGCGCCAGCCAGGAGGGCACGCTCTAGACGACCAGCTGGACGACCAGCGCCGCCGCGCACACCGCCAGCGCCACCGCGCACAGCGCGGCCGCCGTCGCCTGCCGGGGGGCGAGCGCTGCCGGGCGGGGAGTGGTCGCGAGAGCCCGGATCCGGCGGTGGGCCACCAGCAGAAAGCCCAGGAACAGCGCGCAGCACAGGAGGCAGACGGTCACACCGGTGGTCGTGAGGCCGCCGTGCAGGGCGGTCTTGACGGCGAGGACGGCGGCCACGGCGGCCGAGAGGGTCGTACGACGCCAGGCCAGCCGGGTGCGCTCCGGTTGCAGCCCCGGATCGCGCCGGGCCGGGCTCATCCCGCCCATCCGGCCAGCACCACCACGACCATCACCACGGCGACCACCGCGACGACCAGGCTGAGCAGCGCCGGGAACCGGGACGCGGGCAGGTCCTCGCCGCGCCGGATCGCCCGCTCGCAGCGCACCCAGTGGTTCACCGCGCGCAGGGAGCACAGCACACCGGCGCCGAGCAGCGCGAGCGCGAGACCGGCCCGCCACGCCCAGCGCAGATGGGGCAGGAACTGGTCCACCGCGAATCCGCCGCCGATCAGCGCGAGCGCCGTGCGCAGCCAGGCGAGGAAGGTGCGCTCGTTGGCCAGGGAGAACCGGTAGTCGGGCGTGCCGCCCTCGTCCCGCACCCGCTCCGGCGCGAACCACAGCCGGATGTTCGTCACGAATCCGCTCACGCGGCCGACCCTACCGGGCGGTCACCGGGCTGCCCGGAAGGCCTTCAGCCGCTCGTACGCCGCCAGCCCGTCCGGCACCCACTCCCATTCCCCGAGCCGCCGCTCGACCTCCTCCTCGGGCAGGAAGGCGTGCCACTGCACCTCCTCGGCCTGCGGGTGCACGGGCAGCTCGCAGCGCACCTCGTACACCGCCGACCACCAGCTGTTCCCGGCGCCGTCGTCGTACAGGAACTTGAAGAGGAAGTCCGGCCGGGGCAGGCCCGTCACGCCCAGTTCCTCCTCGGCCTCCCGCAGCGCGGCCTCGTCGTAGGACTCGCCCGCCCCGACCACGCCGCCGACGAACATGTCGTACAGCGCCGGGAAGACCAGCTTGGTGGCGGTGCGCCGGTGCACGAAGAGCCGGCCGGCCGCGTCCCGGGCCTGGATGAACACACAGCGGTGGCGCAGTCCGCGGGCGTAGGCCTCGCCGCGCGGGGACTGGGCGATCACCTGGTCGTTCTCGTCGACGATGTCGAGGATTTCGTCAGCGGGGTTCATGCGGGCCATCCAAGCAGAGGGCTCAGCGGCGCTGCAGGTCCCGGGCCGGGGGCTCCGCCTCGGCCGGGCCGCACGGCATCGCCGGGTGCATCCCGAGCAGCACGATGCCCGCGACCACCGCCGCCAGACCGGCCGCCTCCCAGGCCAGCGCCCCGGTGTCGGTGCGCAGCCGGTCGCCGAGGAAGCCGACGCCGCACAGGATCCCGGCGAGCGGCTCGGCCGCGGTGAGCGCGGGCAGCGACATGCGCAGCGGGGCCGTCTCGAAGGCGCTCTGCACCAGCAGCAGTCCGGTCGCCCCGCACACCAGCACGCCGTACGGCTGCCAGCCGGTGAACAGCTCGGCGAAGCCGCCCGCGGAGAAGCGGGTGCCGCTCACCCGGGTCAGCGCGTCCTGCACGCCGTACAGCAGCCCGGCGGCGGTGGCCAGCAGCACCGGGCCCCAGCTCAGCCGGGACCGTTTGGCGTACGTCGTGAGCACCAGGGCGGCGCCGACCATCGCGCCGATGATCAGCCAGTGCCGCAGCGGGTCGGCGATGGCATGGCCGGCCCGCGGCTCGCCGGCCAGGATGAACGCGCTCACCCCGCCCGCGAGCAGCAGCAGCCCGGCCCAGCCCTGACGGCCCAGGGACTGCTTGGTCTGGTACCGCGACAGGGCCAGCGCGAACAGCAGGTTCGTCGCGAGCAGCGGTTCGACCAGGGAGATCTCGCCCTTGCCGAGGGCGACCGCGCCGAGCACCATCCCGGCGATCATCAGCCCCAGGCCGCCCAGCCAGCGCGGCACCCGCATCAGGTCGAGCAGCAGCCGGAACGTCAGGAAGTCGCTCAGCGGCGCCTTCTGCGCGGCGTTCTGCTGCAGGACGAATCCGAAGCCCAGACAGCAGGCGGCACTCACGGCGAGAAGGAGAACCAGAACGGACACGCTGCGTACCTCGATCATCCGGCCGGACCACGGGTGCGTAGTGGCCGACTGTAGCGCCCCCGGTACGGCATTGACCCGGAAGCGCGGGGGACAGAGCAGTTGACCCGCCATCGTGTGGGACCGGGCGGCCCGGCGCCATGGCGTACGCCACACGGGGCAGGGGACACCGGGTCCCGCACCGGTGCCCACCTGCGCGGAGTTGCTCAAGTTCATTGTGAGCAGCGGTAGTTGAAGCGGTGATCAGCCTGTTCGGCTTGACGCAAACCTTGGCTGGGGGTTTGCTGTGCGTGATCGGCCGATGGCAGCTGGAGAAACAGGAAGTTCCGCGGTGCCCCCACTCCCCTCCGTGCTCGGCACCTGCCGGGCCCTCACGGACCGCTCCGGCGACACCGCCCCGGACGACTCCGGCGCCTTCGACCCCGCCCTCGACGACGCCGAACTGCGCACCGCCCGCGCCGCGTTGACCCAGGGCCGGCGCCAGGCCGCCCGCTCCCTGCTGCGGCACACCGGCGACGACTGGGACCGCCGCGGCCACCGCCTCACCGTGCTCGCCCGGGAGCCGTACGCCGTGGCGTGGGCCCGCGACTGGCTGCAGGCCGAACCCGGCTCCGCCGACGCCGCCGCCCTGTACGCCCTCGCCCTGGTCCGGCGCGCCCTGCGCGGCAAGGAGGACCCCGGCCGGGCCCGCGAGGCCTGCGCCGACGCCGCCGCGCTCGCCCCCGCCGACCCCACCCCCTGGCTGGGCTTACTCCGGCTGGCCCGCACCCTCGGCCCGGAGCGCGAGGTGCTCGCCGCCTTCGCCGAGCTGCGCCGCCGCCACCCCGAGCACCACCACGCCCACCACCTGCTCCTCGCCCGTCTCGCCGAACGCCCCTCGGGCGGCCGGGCGCCCGAGGCCCACGAGGCCTACGACCGCGCCGAGCTGGCCGCCGCCGAGGCCCCGGCCGACTCCCCGCTCGCCGTCCTGCCCCTCGTCGCCTACGCCGAGCGCTACCGGGTCCTCGCCGCCACCGGCCTCGCCCCGGCCGACCCGGCCGCCTCCGGCCACTGGTCCGGCCCCCGGGCCCGCCGCATCCTGCGCACCTGCTTCGACTGGTGGCTGGAGTGGGAGCACGACGAACACCCCCGCCGCCACATCGACCTCAATCACCTCGCCTTCGCCCTGTCCTGCGCCGGCCGCCCCGCCGAGGCCGCGGTCCTCTTCCGGCGCATCGGCCCGCACGCCACCCGCGTGCCCTGGTCCTACACCCACCGCGACCCGCGAACGGCCTTCCACGAGGCCCGCGCCCGCGCGCTCGGCAACTGAACGCCGCCCCTGCGCGAGCCGTACGTAAGAAGTGATGACGAAAGTCTGACCAACCACCCCGATCCCTGGCTCCCCGCAGCCCCGAGTGCTCGAATGAGGACGTGACCTCCGAACGATCCGAGGAGCAGGGCGGCACACCCGTGGGCCGCCGCGTCTTCCTCGGCACCCTCGGCCTGGGCGCGCTCGGCCTCGTCGCCGCGCCCGCGCTGCAACGCGGCCTGGACGGCGTCGCGGGCCAGGACCCGACGGGCCTGACCGGCCTGCTGCCCAACGGCGGCGGCTTCCGCTACTACTCCGTCGCCGCGTCCGTGCCGCGCCTGACCGCCGCCGACTACCACCTGAAGGTCGGCGGCCTGGTCGACCGCCCGCACACCTACACCCTGGCCGATCTGCGCGCCCTGCCGCAGACCCGGCTGGTCAAGGACGTCCAGTGCGTCACCGGCTGGCGGGTCCCCGGCACCCCCTTCGAAGGCGTACGCCTCTCCGACCTGCTGGACGCGGCCGGGGTCCGGCCCACCGCGAAGGCGGTCCACTTCACCTGCTTCGACGGCGCCTACACCGAGAGCCTCACCCTCGACCAGGCCCGCCGCCCGGACGTCCTGGTCGCCCTGCGCATGCAGGACAAGGACATCTCCCACGACCACGGCGGCCCGGTCCGCCTCTACGTCGCCCCCATGTACTTCTACAAGTCCGCCAAGTGGCTCTCCGGGATCACGGTCACCGACCACGTGCAGCCCGGCTACTGGGAGCACCTCGGCTACGACGTCGACGCCTGGGTCGGCCGGTCGAACGGACGCACCGATGAGCCTACGAGCTGACACCCCGGCGCGGCCCACCGCCCGCGTCCACCGCTTCAGCCGGGCCGAACGCTGGGTCCACCGCACGACGGCCGCGCTGATGGGCGTCTGCGTGGTCACCGCGGCCGTCCTCTACATCCCCCAGCTCGCGGTTCTGGTCGGCCGCCGCGAACTGGTCGTCCGCGTCCACGAGTGCGCCGGGCTCGCCCTGCCCGTCCCGGTGCTGCTCGGCCTCGCCTCCCGCGCCTTCCGCGCCGACCTGCGCTTCCTCAACCGCTTCGGCCCGCACGACAGGCTCTGGCTGCGCGCCGCGCTGGCCCGCGACAAGCGCCACTCCTCCCGTCCGGCGGGCAAGTTCAACGCCGGCCAGAAGATCTACGCCGCCTGGATCGCCGGCGCCACCCTGGTCATGCTCGGCACCGGCCTGCTGATGTGGTTCACCCACCTCGCCCCGCTGATGTGGCGCACCTCGGCGACCTTCGTCCACGACTGGCTCGCCCTGACCATCGGCGTGGTCCTGGCCGGCCACATCGGCATGGCCCTGGGCGACCCGGAGGCGAGACGGGGCCTGCGCACGGGCACGGTGAGCAGGGAGTGGGCGAAGCGGGAACACCCTTTGTGGCGGCCTTAGCCGCCGAACTCCAGCAGCACCTTGCAGGACCGGCTCCTGTCGGCAGCCAGCTCGAACCCGGCGGCAGCGTCCCGCACCGGAACCACCGCGCCGACCAGCCCGTCGAACTCCCCACGCCCCGCGAGCAGGTGCAGCGCGTCATCGAACTCGGCACCGAAACGGAACGCACCGCGCAGCTCGATCTCCCGGCTCACCAGCAGGTTCCCGGCGAACGGCGACTGCCCCGGCGGCAGCATTCCCAGCTGTACGACCACACCCCCGCGCCGCACCAGCCGCAGACAGGCATCCAGCCCGGCCGCGACCCCCGACGCCTCGACGGCGACGTCCACCTCCTCGGGCCACCCGGGGTCACCCGCATCGTTGGCCCGTACCAGCGTGTCGGCCCCGGCGACGGCGGCGTACGCCAGCGCCCGGGGCGCCAGGTCGGTCACCGTCACCCGTGCCGCGCCGGCCGCCTTCGCCGCCGCCACCACCAGGCACCCGATCGGCCCGGCCCCGGTCACCAGCACTTGCCGGCCGGCCACGTCCCCGGCCCGCCGCACCGCGTGCAGCGCCACCGACAGCGGCTCGGCGAGCGCGGCCCGGCGCAGCCCGAGCCCGTCGGGCAGCGCCCGCACCTGCCCGGCCGGTACGGCGATCTGCTCGGCGAAGCCGCCCTGGACATGCGGAAAGCGGGCCGCGCTGCCCAGATACCGGGTGTCCCGGCACACGTTCGCGCGCCCGGCGGCGCACTCCGGGCAGCGTCCGCACGGCGTGGCGGGGTGCACGGCGACCGCCGTACCCGGCGCGGGACCGCCGGCCCCGGCGCCGTGGGACACCACCGTGCCCACCACCTCGTGCCCGAGCACCATCGGCTCCCGGAGCCGGAAGTCCCCGACCCCGCCGTGCCGCCAGTAGTGCAGATCGGAGCCGCAGACACCGCCGTAGCGGACGGCGACCAGCACCTCGCCGGGCCGCGGTTCGGGCACGGGCAGCTCAGCCACGCGCAGATCGCCCGCGCCGTGGATCACACAGCCCAGCATCGCCGCGGCCCCTTTCACAGGACGCTCGTCATGCCACCGTCGACGTACAGGACCTGGCCGCTGACGAAGTCCGCGGCCGGCGAGGCGAGGAAGAGCAGGCCGCCCACCAGGTCCTCGGTGCGGCCCCAGCGGCCGGCCGGGGTGCGCCGGCGGACCCAGGCGCTGAACTCCTCGTCCTGCACGAGGGGCTGGGTCAGCTCGGTCTCGATGTAGCCGGGCCCGAGCCCGTTGACCTGCACGCCGTACGGCCCCCAGTCCGCGCACATGCCCTTGGTGAGCATCTTCAGCGCGCCCTTGGTCGCCGCGTACGGCGCGATGCCGGGCCGGACGACCTCGCTCTGCAGCGAGCAGATGTTGACGATCTTGCCGTGGCCGCGCTGCGTCATCCGCCGGGCGGCCTCGCGGCCGACGAGGAACGCGCTGGTGAGGTTGGTGTCCAGGATCCGGTGCCAGTCGGCGTCGGTGAACTCCAGCAGGGGAGCGCGCAGTTGCATGCCCGCGTTGTTGACGAGGATGTCGAGCGGGCCCACCCGCTCCTCGACGTCCGCGATCCCGGCGGCCACGGACGGCCCGTCGGTCACGTCGAACACCGCCGTGTGGATCCGGTCCCCGGGCAGTTCGCGGGCCGCCTCGGCCAGCCGGTCCGGGTCGCGCCCGTTGAGGACCACCGTGCAGCCGGCCTCGGCCAGGCCCCGGGCCAGCGCGAGGCCGATGCCCCGGCTGGAGCCGGTGACCAGGGCGGTGCGGCCGGCGATGTCGAAGAGCGGGTGACTCATCGCCGTACTCCTAGATGATCAGCGACAGGACCAGGACCAGACCGCCGGCGACCACCGAGAGGATGGTCTCCATGAGCGACCAGGTCTTCACGGTCTGCCCGACGCTCAGCCCGAAGTACTCCTTCACCAGCCAGAAGCCGGCGTCGTTGACGAAGCTGAAGAAGAGCGAGCCCGCGCCGATCGCCAGGACGAGGAGGGCGGTGTGGGTGGTCGACGTGCCGGCCGCGAGCGGCGCGATCAGACCGGCCGCGGAGACCGTCGCCACCGTCGCCGAGCCCGTCGCCAGCCGGATCACCACGGCGATCAGCCAGGCCAGCAGCACGGCCGGGATCGACCAGTGCCTGGAGACGTCCAGGATCATCTGGCCGACGCCGGAGTCGATCAGCGTCTGCTTGAAGCCGCCGCCCGCGCCGACGATCAGCAGGATGCCGGCGATCGGCATCAGGCCCTTCTCGACGGTCTGCTGCAGCCGCCCCTTGCTGAACCCGGCGGGCCGGCCCAGCGTGAAGAAGCCGACGATCACGGCGGCGAGCAGAGCGATCATCGGGGAGCCGATGACGTCGAAGACGCGCTGGGTGTGGTCCGCCGGGTTGTCCACGACGATGTCCACCAGCGCCTTGAGCAGCATCAGCACCACGGGCAGCAGCACCGTCGACAGGGTCGCGCCGAAGCCCGGACGGCGCTGGAGGTCCTCGGAGGGGCGCTGCGGCAGCATCCGGTCGGGGGCCTGGACGTCCACCCAGCGGGCCGCGACCTTGGAGAACAGCGGACCGGCGATGATCACCGACGGTATGGCGACCAGGATGCCGAGCGCCAGGGTCACGCCCAGGTTGGCCTTCAGCGCGTCGATCGCGACCAGCGGGCCGGGGTGCGGCGGGATCAGGCCGTGCATCACGGACAGGCCGGCGAGCGCCGGGATGCCGATGCGCATCAGGGAGTAGTTGCCGCGCTTGGCGACCATGAGCACGACCGGGATCAGCAGCACGATCCCGACCTCGAAGAACAGCGGCAGGCCGATCACGGAGGCGATCAGCACCATCGCCCACGGCATGGCGCGCCCGCCGGCCTTGGCGAGGATCGTGTCCACGATCTGGTCGGCGCCGCCGGAGTCGGCGAGGAGCTTGCCCAGGATCGCCCCGAGCGCGATCAGGACGCCCACGCCGGCCACCGTGGAGCCGAGCCCGGTGGTGAAGCTGGTGATGGCCTTGTCGAGCGGTGCCCCGGCGGCCGCCCCGAGCGCCAGCGACCCGATGGTCAGCGCCAGGAAGGCATGGAGCTTGAACTTGGTGATGAGCAGGACGATCACGGCGATGCCCACCAGGACGGCGATGCCCAGCTGGGCGTGTCCGGCGGAGGTGATCGGCGGAGGCGCGTCCGCTGCCAGCATCTCGACGCTGAGTCTGGTCACGGGGTTCCCTTGCGGTTACGGGGGACGGGGGTGAGTGCTACGCGGTGGTGTCGGGAAGCGCCTCGAGTGCCTTGGCGGCACGCTCGGTGATCTCCTGCGGGCTGCCGGCGACGTCCACGGCGACTCCCGCCTCGTCCGGGCCCAGCGGCTGCAGCGTGGCGAACTGGGAGTCCAGCAGCGCGGTCGGCATGAAGTGCCCCTGCCGCTGCGTCATCCGCTCCTCGATCAGCTTCCGGTCGCCGGTGAGGTGCACGAACACCACGTCGGGGGCGACGGCCCTGAGCCGGTCGCGGTACGACCGCTTCAGCGCGGAGCTGCTGACCACCCCGCCCAGCCCGGCCCGCCCGTGCGCCCACTGGCCGATGGCGTCCAGCCAGGGCCACCGGTCGCTGTCGTCGAGCGGGATCCCGGCCGACATCTTGTCGATGTTGGCCTGCGGGTGGAAGTCGTCGCCCTCGGCGTACGGGACGCCCAGCCGCGCGGCGAGCAAGGGACCGATCGTGGTCTTGCCCGTCCCCGCGACGCCCATCACGACGACGACCTGGGGGGTTCGCATCACTGCCTCGCTGTCTTCCTCGACATCCGACGCCACGGCGGCGTCGCCACACTGAAACCCATTAGGTACGACGAATTCAAGAGTCTGTGACATATAAGTCTGACTTTTTCAGTCGGTGATCCACGCCGTACGCTGAGTGCATGACCACACCGGGCCGGGGGCTGCACGGCCGTGTACTGGACACCCTCGGCCCCGCGATCACGGCGGGCGAGTACCCGCCGGGCAGCGTGCTGCGCACCGACGAGCTGGCCCAGCACTTCGAGGTGTCACGCTCCGTGATGCGCGAGGCGGTCCGGGTGCTCGAGTCCATGCACCTGGTGGCGTCCCGCCGCCGCGTCGGCGTCACCGTCCGCCCGAAGTCGGAGTGGAACGTCTACGACCCGCAGGTCATCCGCTGGCGTCTGGCGGGCGCCGACCGCCCGCACCAGCTGCGCTCGCTGACCGTGCTGCGCTGCGCCATCGAACCGGTCGCGGCCGGCCTCACCGCCCGGCACGCCACGGCCGAGCAGTGCGCCCGACTCACCGAGTGCGCGCTCGGCATGGTGGCCAACTCACGCGGCCACAAGCTCGAGGAGTACCTGGTCCACGACATCGCCTTCCACCGCGTCATCCTCAACGCCTCGGGCAACGAGATGTTCGCCCGGCTCGGCGACGTCGTCGCGGAGGTCCTCGCCGGCCGCACCCATCACGAGGTCATGTTCGAGGACCCCGACCCGGCCGCGGTCACCCTGCACGTGCAGGTGGCGGAGGCCGTCCGCGCGGGCGACGCCACCCGCGCCGAGGAGCTGACCAGACAGATCACCGTGGGCGCCCTCCAGGAACTCGACATCCTGGCGCCCTAGTTCACCCAGGAGGCGCGGCCTCAGTCCGGGAAGTCCCCGTCCACGTACACCCACGCCCCGGCGACCCGCTCGAACCGGCTGCGCTCGTGCAGTGAACCGCCCCGGTAGGAGGCGCGGAAGGTCACCGTGCCCGCGGTGTGGAAGGCCGACCCGTCGGTGGTGTCCAGGATCTCCAGCCCCGTCCACCTCATCCGCGGATCGAGCTCAAGCCGCTCGGGCCGGGTCCGCGGATGCCAGGTGCGCAGCAGATACCCGGCGTCCCCCTTCACGAACGCGCTGTACCGCGACCGCATCAGCGCCTCGGCGGTCGGCGCGCTCGCGGCCCCGGTGTGGAACCGGCCGCAGCAGGCGTCGTAGGGCTGGGGGAGTCCGCAGGGGCAGGCACGTGAGGTCATGGGCCACATTCTGCCCGCACGAGGGGAGGCGTCCGCCCCGGGCCGGGTGCACAGTGGAAGGGCAGTGCAGCCCAGGGAGGCGGACGACGATGACCCGACCCGCGATGACCCGTCCTCCGGCCGTCAAGGAATGGCGGCTGAACCTCTACCTCTCCGAGCACGATCCGGAGACCACCGCCCGGATCGTCCTGGACACCGGCGACAACGTCCTGGAGAGCAACGCGGAGGCCCGCCGCAACCCCTACGACCCGGACGTGCCGGAGATAGGCGACGAACTCGCCGCCGGACGCGCGCTGATCGCCATGGGCCGCAGGCTGCTGCGCGCCGCCGACGGAGACATCAGGGCGGTCGGGGCGGCCGAAGCCGAGGAGGACGTGTCACCGCTGTGGCTCGACCGCGGGTAGCGCTCCTCACCGGCCGGACGGCGCTCCTCATCTGCCCCTGCGTCACCTGCCCTTGCGCAGGAACCGGCGCAGCTTCGTCAGCGGCCAGGTGTTGATCACGTCGTCCTTGGTGAGCCAGCCGCGCTGCGCGGTGCCGACGCCGTAGCGCAGCTGCGCGAGGTGCGGGATGGAGTGCGCGTCGGTGTTCACGGCGAACCTCACCCCGTGCTCCCGGGCGCGCAGGATGTCCTCGTCGCGCAGGTCCAGGCGGTCCGGCTGGGCGTTGACCTCCAGCGCGGTTCCGGTGCGCGCGCAGGCCGCGAACACCGCGTCCCAGTCGGCGTCGACCCCCGGCCGCTTGCCGATCAGCCGGGTCGTGGGGTGCCCGATGATGTTCACGCACGGGTGCTCGCAGGCCCGCACCAGCCGCCGGGTCATCGCCTTCCTGCCCAGGTCGAAGTGCGAGTGCAGCGAGGCCACGCACAGGTCGAAGCCGGCCAGGAAGTCGTCCGGCCAGTCCACCCCGCCGTCCGGGTCGATGTTCAGCTCCGTGCCGTGCAGCAGCCGCATCCCGCGGTGCGCGCCGTCCAGCTCCCGCACCCGCTCCCGCTGGGCGAGGATCTTCTCGTCGGTCATGCGCTGCATGTACAGGTTCGGCGCGTGGTCGGTGACCGCGTAGTACGCGTAACCGCGCTCGGCGGCGGCCGCCACCATCTCCTCCAGCGGGGCCAGGCCGTCGGTGAGATCGGTGTGGGTGTGCAGGTCGCCGCGGATGTCCCGCTCCGTCACCACCCCGGGCAGCTCACCGTTCATGGCCGCCTCGATCTCCCCGCGGTCCTCCCGCAGCGCCGGGGTGATCCACGGCAGCCCGAGCCGGGCGTACACCTCCTCCTCGGTCCGCGACGCCAGCGACTCCCCGCTCTCCGCGTCGAACAGGCCGTACTCGGACAGCTTCAGCCCCTGGTGCACGGCGATGGTGCGGGTACGGATGTTGTGCGCCTTGGAACCGGTGAAGTACTGCATCGCAGCGCCCCACGACTGCGGCGGCACCACCCGCAGATCGACCTGGAGCCCCTTGCCCGTGCGGATCGACGTCTTCTTCGAACCCCGCGCGATAACCTCCGCGGTGGCCGGCAGCTCGCACAGCGCCGCCATGAACGGATCCGACCGCTCCGCCGCGACCAGGAGATCCAGATCCCCCACGGTCTCCCGCATCCGCCGCAGCGAGCCGGCATACGCGCAGCGCGTGCACCCGGTCACCCCGGACAACTCGGCGACGATCTCCTCGGCGGTGTCCAGCGCCAGCGACAGCGGCACCCGGGCGCCCGCCCGCTGCAGCAGCTCGATGCCGTGGCGGATGTTCTCCTGCGTCTTCTCGCCGAAGCCCTTCAGATCGGCCAGCGCGTCCGCCTCGATCGCCGCCGCCAGCTCGTTCACCGACGAGATGTGCAGGTCCTCGTAGAGCCGCAGCGCCTTCTTCGGGCCCAGGGTGGGAATGGTGATCAGCTCCCGCACCCCGGCGGGGATCCGCGCCCGGCGCTCCTCGACCACCGCCATCTTCCCCGTGCGCAGGTACTCGGCCACCTTGTCGGCGATCGACTTCCCCACGTTCGGGATCTCCCTCAGCCCGTCCTCGTCGAGCTTCGAGATGTCGGCCGGATACCCGCCGATGGCACGCGCGGCCTTCTCGTAGGCGCGCGCCTTGAAGGCGTCGCCTCCCGTGATCGCGATGAGGTCCGCGTACTCCTGCAGGAGCGCCTCGACCTCGTCATTGGGCCGGGCCACCCCTCAAGTGTGGAACCCGGCCGCGGGGAGAAGCAAAAGGCCCCTGCTGAGCAGGGGCCTCGCTGGTGTCCGAGGGGGGACTTGAACCCCCACGCCCGATAAAGGGCACTAGCACCTCAAGCTAGCGCGTCTGCCATTCCGCCACCCGGACAAGGTGTCTGTCGTGCTCGGGACCCTTTCGGCGGGGTTTCCCTCGCGGCGACGAAGGAAACATTACCAGGCTTTCGGAGGTGGCCGATCACCCCCGGCCCCCGGCGCCGGTCGCGCGTGAACGGCGTGTGACGGGCGGGCACCGGTCTTGGGCCGCGGGCGGGGGAGAGGGAGGATGTGGAGGACCACCAGCAGCGACAGCGCGGGAGGAAGCACGTGAGCGACACGGGCACGACCAGGAACGTCACCGGCGAGGACGAGGTCGTGGACCTCTGCCGCGAGCTGATCCGGTTCGACACCAGCAACTACGGCGACCACTCGGGCCCCGGCGAGCGCCGGGCCGCGGAGTGGGTCGCCGAGAAGCTCGCCGAGGTGGGTCTCGAGCCGAAGATCTACGAGTCGCACCCCGGCCGCGCCTCGACGGTGGCCCGCATCGAGGGCGAGGACCCGTCCCGGCCCGCGCTGCTCATCCACGGCCACCTGGACGTCGTACCGGCCAACGCCGTCGACTGGACCCACGACCCGTTCTCCGGGGAGATCGCCGACGACTGCGTCTGGGGGCGCGGGGCGGTCGACATGAAGGACATGGACGCCATGACCCTCGCGGTCGTGCGCGACCGGCTCCGCAGCGGGCGGCGGCCCCCGCGGGACATCGTCGTCGCCTTCCTCGCCGACGAGGAGGCCGGCGGCACCTACGGCGCCCGCTACCTGGTCGACCACCACCCCGAGCCGTTCGAGGGCGTCACCGAGGCGATCAGCGAGGTCGGCGGCTTCTCGTTCACGGTGAACGAGCAGCGCCGGCTGTACCTGATCCAGACGGCCGAGAAGGGCATGCACTGGATGAAGCTGACCGTGGCCGGCACCGCCGGGCACGGCTCGATGATCCACCGCGACAACGCCATCACGGAGCTGTCCGAGGCCGTCGCCCGGGTCGGCCGGCACAGGTTCCCGGTGCGGGTCACCAAGACCACCCGGGCCTTCCTGGACGAGCTGGGCGACGCCCTCGGCACCGAGCTGGACCCGGAGGACATGGAGTCCACCCTGGCCAAGCTGGGCGGCATCGCCAAGCTGATCGGCGCGACCCTGAGCAACACCGCCAACCCGACCCAGCTCAACGCCGGTTACAAGGTCAACGTCATCCCCGGCGAGGCCACCGCGCACATCGACGGCCGCTTCCTGCCCGGCCACGAGGAGGAGTTCCTCGCCGACCTCGACCGGCTGCTCGGGCCGAACGTCCGCCGCGAGGACGTGCACGCCGACAAGGCCGTCGAGACCACCTTCGACGGCGCGCTGGTGGAGGCCATGCAGTCCGCGCTGCTCGCCGAGGACCCCGCCGCCAAGGCGATCCCCTACATGCTCTCCGGCGGCACCGACGCCAAGTCCTTCGACGACCTCGGCATCCGCGGCTTCGGCTTCGCCCCCCTGAAGCTGCCGCCGGAGCTGGACTTCGCCGGCATGTTCCACGGGGTGGACGAGCGGGTGCCGGTGGACGGGCTGCGGTTCGGGGTGCGGGTGCTCGACCGGTTCATCGACGCGTCGTGAGGCCTGCTTGGGGGGGAATTCGGGCGGCTGTGCGAGGGCGACTGAGAAGGGTGAATCCGACCATAAGCTCGTAGCTCCATTACTCCCTCCTCGTTACAGGTGATGCGATCCCGCACCTTGGGATCGCTTTGCCAACAAGGAGGAATAATGATCAAGAAGGTCGTCGCTGCTGCGGCTGCCACCGGTGGGCTGGTTCTCGCGGGCGCGGGCCTCGCTGTCGCCGACTCCGGTGCCCAGGGTGCCGCCGTGCACAACCCGGGCGTCGTTTCCGGCAACGTCATCCAGGTGCCCGTGCACGTGCCGGTGAACGTCTGCGGCAACACGGTCAACGTGATCGGGCTCCTGAACCCCGCCTTCGGCAACACCTGCGTCAACCACTGACGCCGGCTCCCTGAGGGGGGCCGTAGGTCCCGAGGGGGCGTCCTTGACGAGCCGTCGGCCTCGGAGTGCGCGCCACGCGCTCCGGGGCCGACCGGCCTTTTCGACCGGTCCGTTCTCTTTCGGATCTCTTCCGGACCGGTCGCTCATAGGGAAACGAAGGCAGGGGGGAACTCAGCATGCGACAGGGCACCCGCAAGGGCCTGATGACCATGGCCGCAGCGACCGGTGTGATCGCCGCCGCGAGCGGCTACGCCCACGCCGACGCGGGCGCGTCCGGCGCCGCCGCCGGCTCACCCGGCGTACTGTCCGGCAACACGGTGCAGGCGCCGCTGCACGTGCCGGTGAACGTGTGCGGCAACACCGTGAACGTCGTCGGGCTGCTCAACCCGTCCGTGGGCAACGGCTGCGCCAACCACGGCGGCACTTCGGGGGGCCACGGCGGCTCCGGCGGCTCGCACGCGGGCGGCCACACCTCGGGCTCGCCCGGCGTGGGCTCCGGCAACACGGTGCAGGCGCCGGTGCACGTGCCGGTGAACGTGTGCGGCAACACCGTGAACGTCGTCGGGCTGCTCAACCCGTCCGTGGGCAACGGCTGCGCCAACCACGGCGGCACTTCGGGGGGCCACGGCGGCTCCGGCGGCTCGCACGCGGGCGGCCACACCTCGGGCTCGCCCGGCGTGGGCTCCGGCAACACGGTGCAGGTGCCGATCGACGCCCCGGTGAACGTCTGCGGCAACAGCGTCAACGTCATCGGAGCCGGCAACGCCGTCACGGGCAACGACTGCGGCAACACAGGCCACGGCCACGGCAACCCGCCCGGACAGCCGGGCCACCCGGGACATCCGGGGCACCCCGGCCACCCTGGTCATCCGGGCCATCCCGGCACCCCGCACCAGCCGGGCCGGCCGACCCACCCGGGAACCCCGGCGACCCCGCCCGGCGGCCCCCACGGGTCGACCCAGGTCAAGCAGACGGGCGGGCGCTCCGCCCAGCCGCTGACCGACGCCCAGCTCGCGCACACCGGCAGCGATCTGCCGCTGGGCCTCGCGCTGCCCGTCGGCGCGGGCGCGCTCCTCGCGGGCGCGGTGCTCTACCGCAAGGCCCGGGCCATGGGCTAGCGGGCACACCGGAAACGGAGCGGGCCCCGTCGGCATGGCGGGGCCCGCTCCGTTCACCTGGCCTGTCTCACCACGTGGCCCGCACCTGGCGGATGATCCGCCGACGCAACCGCACCTTGCGGCTGCCGTCACGCAGCAGGCTCAGTCGGTCCAACTCCCAGTGTCCGTACTCGGCATGGTCCGTCAGCAGGCGCGTCGCCTCCTTGCGGGACACCCCGCGAGGCACGTACACGTCGACAAATTCGTATTCCGGCATCGCATCTATTGTGCGGGCTGGGGCCCGGTACGGATAGCGTCTGCAGTATGTCTGATGCTGCGCAGCCCACCGCTGCCGAGGTACGCGCCGCCGCCGAGGCGATCAAGACCGCGCTCGACCGTCATCTGGCCGCGGTCGAACGCAGGTCGGGGGAGGACGACCCGGCCGTGCTGGAGGCGTTCAACCAGCTGGCCGCGGCCGCCGAGGTGTACGACGAGCTGCTCTACGACCGTTACGACGAGGTCACGCCCTTCGAGATCCCCGGTGCGGAGGAGCTGCCGCCGTACGCGGGCCCCGAGGAACCGCACGCGATCAGCGTGCTGATCCGCCGCGACTACGCCGTGGTGGAACCGCAGCGGCTGCTGGCGCAGGCGCAGCGGGTCGAGGCGGCGGAGTACGAGCCTCCGAGCGGCCTGTCCGAGGAGGCCGCCGGGACGGTTCCGGGCGCGCTCGGCATCCTGTTCGGCGAGTTCGAACCCGACGAGATCGCCTCCCGGCACAAGGAGTTCGGTCTGGAGGAGGGCGACTCCACGCTCTGGGTCACCGCGGCGGAGGAGGCCCCCGAGGCGGGGGAGTGGCTGGACGCGCCGTTCGAGCACATCGACCCGCAAGGCGTGGTGTGCCGGTTCGACGTCAGCGCGGTCTTCGACGACGAGGACGACTCCGACGAGGAGGACGAGCTCGAGTTCGTCGAGGACGAGGATGAGGACGAGGCCGAAGATGACGAGGCCGAGGACGACGAGGCTGAGGACGACGAGGTCCAGAACGCCGAGAGGTGAGGGTCGCCGAGGGTGGGGGCGCCGACTGCCCCGCCCCCGTGGCTGATCGCCGTTCCGCCCGCCGTTCCGGCCGCGGACAGCTTGCGCGGCCGGAACGGGATGCGCGGCTCGGGGAGGCTCAGCTCGCCGGCATCTGGGCGCGCAGCAGCGTCTGCAGCCGGGTCGTACGGGGCTTGGCCGGGGTCTCCGCCACCGCCTTCGGCAGGGCCTGCTCCACGCCGTGCACCACGGACAGATGCCGCTCCGCCCGGCCGAACGCCGTGTAGACCCAGGGCCTGCTGAGCGCCTGCGCCGCGTCGCCGGGCAGCACCACGACCGCCGCCGGCCAGCGCGCCCCCACCGCCTGGTGCGCGGTCACCGCCCACCCGTGCCGTACGGCGCTCTCCACCCGCTCGCGCGGTACGACCACCGGGACGCCCGCGCACGACAGGTGCAGCCCGTCCGCGTCGGCCTTCACCACCACGCCCGGCACCGTACGGCCCGGGGTGGGGGAGTAGGCGATCCGGTCGCCGGGGTCGAAGCCGCCGAAGCGGCCGGGGCCGGGGTTGAGGCGTTCCTTGAGCGCGGAGTTGAGGGCGCGGGTGCCCGCGGCGCCGCCGTGGCCCGGTGTGATCACCACGGTCTGGTCGGCCGGGACGCCGAGCGCCCGCGGCACCGAGTCCGCGACCAGCTGGACCGTCCGGTGCACGGCCTCGCCCGCGTCCCGCACCGGGACGATGACAACCTCCTTGCCCGGAGCGGCGACCTGGTTCAGCTCGCCGATGCCGATGCCGGAGACCAGCTCGCCGATCGGGCCCGGGTCGGGGACGCGCGAGGCGATCTGCGGGACGACGCGCGCGGCGAGGAGGTCGGCGAAGACGCGCCCCGGCCCGGCCGACCACAGCAGCGCCGGGTCGCCGCTGAGCACCAGCCGGGCCCCGTCGGGCAGCGACTCCACCAGCGTCGCCGCGCTCTCCACGTCGAGCTGCGGCGCGTCCAGCACGATCAGCAGATCCAGCTCCAGCGCCCCGTCCGCGTCCCGCCCCGGCCCCTCCGCACCGGCCAGCAGCCCGGTGACCGTGCACACGCCGTGCTCCGCGGCGAAGGCGGCGTGCGCCTGCTCCTCGGACGCGGCGCCGGTGCCCGCGCCCGCGCTGGGCTGAGCCCGGTCCGTGTCCGGGAGGGCGGAGGCGGGGTGCCTGCGGTCCTCCGGGGTGACGCCGTTGCCCGCGCCGCGCTGGGCCGGGGATGTCGCCGAGAGGGTGGCGGCGAGGCGGCGGCAGCCGTCGGGGGTGTGGCAGACGGCGAAGGCCCGCAGGCCCGCGGCGCGCGCGGCGTCGAGCAGCGCGGCCGGTTCGGCGCGGGCGGCCTCTCCGCCGGTGTGCAGCACCAGGCCGTGCCCGGCGACCGCGCGGGCCAGCTCGGCGGCACCGCCGGACAGGGCGCCGGCGGCCGATGCCCAGGCCTGCTCGCTGTCCTTGGACAGGGAGTTGACCAGCCGGGCCAGGCCGTCGGCGAGGCTCTCCTCGGCCAGCGCGTACTGCTCCAGGCCGACGAGGACCCGGACCGGGCGCTCCTCCTCCCCGTCGTCACCGTCGCCGGACGCCTGCGGCGCGGCAGCCCCCGGCTCCTCCAGGGCGTCCTGGAACGCCAGGGCCTCGCCCTCCGCCAGCGTGCTCTGCACCGCCGCGTCCGCGTCCGGCACGCTCTGCCGGGCCAGGGCCGCGGTGAGCGTGGGCAGTTCGAGCGCGGTGTGCCCGGCCAGGGCCGCCTGTTCCAGCAGCCAGACGGTGATCGCGCGGCCCCGCCGCTCGTCGCCCGGCCCGCAGGCGGCGCCGAGCAGCGCCCGCGCGAAGCCGTCGGCCTGGTCGGGCCGTACACCGCCGATCCGGAGCAGCTGCCAGGGATCCTCGCGGAGCGCGGCGTCGGCGCCCTCGCCGAGCGCAGCGGCCACCTGGGGAGCGAGGGCCTCGGGCGCGCCGCCCTCGGCCAGCACCCGGCGGACGGCCTCGACGGTCTCCGGCACGGACGCGGCGGGCGGAACGCTCGCGGGCGCGGCGGGGACAGGCTGCGGCCGGCGCACGGGCTCGGGGGCCGGGCGGCGCGGCGCCGGCGCGGGCTCGGTGAACACCGTGGCCACCGGCTTGTCGCCGCTCTCCACCGCCCGCACCGCCGCGAGCAGGTCGGCCGCCTTGCCGCTGAGCTTGGCACCGCTCTCGATCGGGCGCTTCTTCTCGGCCTTGCGCCGCTCGATCCGCTCCCGCTCGAGCCGCTGCGCCACCAACTCGGCCTCGGCCTCGGACAACTCCGACGCGTCACCGGCACCGCCGTCACCTTCGGCGCCGCCGCCCGCGCCTTCGGCTCCGCCGTCAGCGGCCGCGCTCGTGCCTGACCCGCCCTCCGCGTCACCCGCGCCCGCGTCAGTGCCGTTCCCGGCGCCACCCGTCGCCGCGCCGGTCCCGGCCCGGTCCTCGGCCGTCTCCGCGCTGCTCATGCCCTCGGCCCGGCCCGCCCCCGCGCCACGGGCATCCCCTGCCGCCTCGGTGCCGTCGCTCCCGGCGTCGGCCGCACTGTCCCCGGTCTCCGCAGGCCCCTGCGCCGTACCGGGGCCGGCGTCCGCACGGCCCTCCCCTGGGGTCGCCTTCTGATCGGCGGCCCCGGGAACGTCCGGTGTCCCCGGCCCGGCTTTCTCCGTGGTCTCCGGCTCCGTGCTCACAGCGTGCTCCAGTCGTGATCGGGATAGCGGTGCACGGGCGCCGACACATCGTCCAGCGCCCGGCAGATCTCGTCAGGAAGACTAAGGGCCTCCACTGACAACGCCGCCGTGAGCTGCTGCGCGTTGCGCGCGCCGACGATCGGCGCGGCCACGCCGGGCCGGTCCCGGACCCAGGCGAGGGCCACCTGCAGCGGGGTGACCGCGAGCCCGTCGGCGGCCGTGGTCACCGCGTCCACGATGCGGCTGGCCGTGTCGTCAAGATACGGCTCGACGAACGGCGCGAGGTGCTCGGAGGCGCCGCGGGAGTCCGGGGGAGTGGTGTGCCGGTACTTGCCGGTCAGCACGCCCCGGCCGAGTGGCGAGGAGGGCAGCAGACCGACGCCGAGATCCAGCGCGGCGGGCAGCACTTCCCGCTCCACGCCCCGCTGCAGCAGGGAGTACTCCATCTGCGTGCTGGCCAGCCGGGTGCGCGTGCCCGGCGCCGCGAGCTGCCAGGTGGCGGCCTTGGCGAGCTGCCAGCCGCAGAAGTTGGAGACGCCCGCGTACCGGGCGCGGCCGCTGCTGACCGCTATGTCCAGCGCCTGGAGGGTCTCCTCCAGCGGGGTCTCCGGGTCGTAGGCGTGGACGTGCCACAGGTCGACGTACTCCGTGCCCAGGCGGGCCAGGGAGGCGTCGAGGGCGGCGAGCAGATGGCCGCGGGAGCCGTCGAAACGGCGGTCGGGGTCGGGCACGCTGCCGGCCTTGGTGGAGATCACCAGGTCCCGGCGCGACACCAGGCCGTCCATCAGCCGCCCGAGCAGATACTCCGCCTCCCCGTCGCCGTACACGTCCGCGGTGTCGACAAGGGTTCCGCCGGCCTCCCAGAACGCCTTCAGCATGTCCGCGGCGTCGTGCTCGTCGGTGTCCCGGCCCCAGGTCAGGGTGCCGAGCCCGATCCGGGACACGCGCAGGCCGGTACGGCCGAGATGCCTCTGCTCCATGCGGGCGAGATTACTGGCCACAACCGGTGCGGTGGGTGGCCTGTGGACAACCGGCGCCCTGTGCCGTGGCTGGGCGGGTGGTGAGGCGCTAATGTCACCCCCACAGAGACGTTACTCACGGGTAAGAGGAGTCGGCGATGCAGCTCGGGATCAACCTCGGCTACTGGGGTGCCGGAATGGACGGGGACAATCTGGCCGTGGCCCAGGAGGCCGACCGGCTGGGCTTCTCCGTGTGCTGGGCCGCCGAGGCCTACGGATCCGACGCGGCGACCGTGCTGTCCTGGGTCGCCGCGCAGACCGAGCGCATCGACGTCGGCTCGGCCATCTTCCAGATCCCCGCCCGGCAGCCCGCGATGACCGCGATGACCGCCGCGACGCTCGACTCGCTCTCCGGCGGCCGCTTCCGGCTCGGCCTCGGCGTCTCCGGCCCGCAGGTCTCCGAGGGCTGGTACGGCGTCAAGTTCGACAAGCCGCTCGCCCGCACCCGCGAGTACGTGGAGATCGTACGCAAGGCCATGACCCGGGAGCGGCTGACGTACGAGGGCGAGCACTGGACGCTGCCGCTGCCCGGCGGCCCGGGCAAGCCGATCAAGCTGACCGTGCACCCGCAGCGCGAGCACATCCCGCTCTACATCGCGGCGATCGGGCCGAAGAACCTGGAGCAGACCGGCGAGATCGCCGACGGCGCCCTGCTGATCTTCCCCTCCGCCGACCACCTGGAGGAGACCACCCTCAAGCACCTGCGCGCGGGGCGCGAGAAGGCCGGCAAGACCCTCGACGGCTTCGACGTCTGCCCGACCCTGCCGATCGCCGTCGGCGACGACAAGGACGTGGCCCGCCTCGCCGACACCTTCCGCCCCTACACCGCGCTGTACGTCGGCGGCATGGGCAGCGCCAAGCAGAACTTCTACAACCAGCTCGCCCGGCGCATGGGATACGAGAAGGAGGCCGCCGAGATCCAGCAGAAGTACCTGTCGGGGGACAAGCAGGGCGCCGCCGCGGCGATCCCGCAGGACCTCATCGACCAGACGACGCTGCTCGGCTCCGTCGACCGCATCGCCGACCGGATGAAGGCCTACGCCGCCGCCGGCGTCACCACGCTCAGCCTGTCCCCGGCCGGATTCACCCTGGAGGAGCGGCTCGCCTCACTGCGGGCAGGCACCGAGGCCCTGGAACGCGCCGGCCTGGCCTAGGCCCTGCCGTCAAAATCCCCCAGAGCACGCGCCTACGGCATGCATCAGCTGCTCCGCCGCGGGCGCCAGGCAGACCCGCCCTCCGGGTGGCGGACGGCGGGAGTTTGACGGCAGGACCCAGCGGGAGCTTCAGCGGCCGTGGTGGGGGCTCGGGGGTCTTCCCCGCCACGGCCGTCACCGGGAACAACGCGCCGCGCGCCGTGCGGTTACGACCCCGGCGCCGCTTCTTTCGGCCTTTCGGCCCAGCCGCCGCGCACTCGTGTTGCGGCCCTGCTCCGGCCGCCATTGACTCGTTCTTCGCGGAAGCCCGCGAAATCGCCGCGGACTGCCGCGCAACGGTGCGCACTCGTGCGGGAGAGGTGGCGTCCATGCTGTCGGCCAGGAGTCTGTTCCAGGAGATCCTCGACCACGACGAGTCGTTCCGGCTGCTCTGCTCCATCGCCGCCGGCGGGGAGTCCCAGGGCGGCTGGGAGAACGGGCGCATCGCCGCGCTGGTCCCGCTGGGCGAACGCGCCATGGCCCCGAAGATCGCCCGGCACGGCGCCGACGAGGACAAGCACGGACGCATCTTCCTCGCGCTGATGAAGAAGCGCGGTCTCACCCCCGTCGCCGTACCCCCCGAGACGGACTACACCATGCTCCTGGAGCGGCGCGGCATCGGCCTCGCCCACGACAGGCTCAGACGGGACGAGCCGCTCACCGAGCGGGACATCATCGTCTACCTCTCCCACAGCCGCGTCACCGAACAGCGCGCCGCCGAGCAGATGCGGCTGCTGTTCAAGCACTTCGCCGGCCACCCGGAGATCGGCCGGGGCATCCGCATGATCGTCGACGACGAGGACAAGCACCTCGCCTACACCCACGAGGAACTGCTGCGGTTCGCCGCCGCCGGGCACGGCCCGCTGATCCGGCGCACCCTGAGCGCCTGCGCCCTCGCCGAGATCCGCGTCCACCGGGACGTCAGCCTCGCCGTGACGGCCCACATGCGCCGCATCCTGGGCTGGTCCCGCGCCCGGTACGCCCTGCTCACCGCCGGCATCCACGCCGTGTACGCCTACGAACGCCTCGCCGGCCGGCGCCGCATGGTCACCCTGCGCATGCCCGCCCGCCGCGACCCCCTCGGCGGCCCCGCCACCTACGCCCACGAGTTCGCCTGAGCGGCGCGGTGCCGGCCTCACAGCCAGCCGCGACGCTTGAACAGGCGGTACAGCAGCACCTCCAGCGCCGCCATCACCAGGATGACGGCCGGGTACGACCACAGCCAGTGCAGCTCGGGCATGTGGTCGAAGTTCATGCCGTAGATCCCCGCGATCATCGTGGGCACCGCGGCCATCGCCGCCCACGCCGAGATCTTGCGCATGTCGTCGTTCTGCCGCACGCTCATCTGCGCCAGATGGGCCGACAGCACGTCCGACACCAGCCGGTCCAGGGCCTCCACGGACTCGTTCACGCGCGTGAGATGGTCGCCCACGTCCCGGAAGAAGGGGCGCGCCTTGTCGTGCACGAACGGCACCGGGGCGCCGAACTGCCCCGTGCCCGCCAGCCGGCTCAGCGGCAGCGCCAGCGGGCCGGTGGCCCGGCGGAACTCCAGGACCTGCCGCTTGAAGCCGTAGATCCGCGACGCGGTGCCCCGCGAGCCGCCGCCGTCCGGTCGGAACACCTCCGCCTCCAGCTCCTCCAGATCGGTCCCCAGCTCCGTCGACACCTCCAGATAGTGGTCGACGACCGCGTCGGAGATCGCGTAGAGCACGGCGGTCGGACCCTTGTCCAGCATGTCCGGCTCGTCCTCCAGCCGGCGCCGTACGGCCGCCAGCGGCGAGCCCTCGCCGTGACGGACGGTGACCACGAAGCAGTCGCCGACGAAGACCATGATCTCGCCTGCCGAGACGGTGTCGCTGCGCGCCTCGTACACGACCGGTTTCAGCACCAAGAACAGCGAGTCGTCGTACACCTCCAGCTTGGGCCGCTGATGCGCCTTGAGCGCGTCCTCGACGGCCAGCGGATGCAGCCCGAACTCCTGCGTGACCAGGTCGAACTCCCGCTCGGACGGCTCGTGCAGACCGATCCACACGAAACCGCCGGCCGCGCGCGCCTCGGCCAGCGCGTCGGAGAAGTCGTCGGGGCCCTCGGTGCGGTGCCCGTGCCGGTAGATGGCGCAGTCGACGATCACGGAGCGCATTCTCCCTTCGCCCGTTGTCCGGTGCCTGTGCTGATACGCCTACCCTGGGCGGCATGCCCACGCTGATCCTCGTCCGGCACGGACGCTCCACCGCCAACACCTCCGGTGTGCTCGCCGGCTGGACGCCAGGCGTCGCCCTGGACGAGCGCGGCGCCGCGCAGGCCGCCGCCCTGCCCGCACGGCTCGCCGCACTGCCGCTCTGCGAGGTCGTCACCAGCCCCCTGCAGCGCTGCCAGGAGACCGTACGGCCGCTGCTCGAGGCCCGCCCCGGCCTGCGCGTCCACACCGACGAACGGATCGGGGAGTGCCACTACGGCGACTGGTCCGGCCGCAAGCTCGCCGAGCTCAAGGACGAGCCGCTGATGGAGGTCGTCCAGGCCCACCCGTCGGCCGCCGCCTTCCCCGGCGGCGAGTCGATGCGCGCCATGCAGACCCGCGCCGCCGAGGCCGTACGCGAGTGGAACGCGCGCGTGGAGCGCGACCACGGCGCCGACGCCGTGTATCTCATGTGCTCCCACGGTGACATCATCAAGTCCCTCGTCGCCGACGCCCTCGGACTCCACCTCGACCTCTTTCAGAGGATCTCCGTGGAACCGTGTTCCGTCACCGCGATCCGCTACACCCGGTTGCGGCCGTTTCTCGTTCGCCTCGGCGACACCGGGGATTTCGCTTCCCTCGCCCCGCGCGAGGAACCTGGTGAGGGCGACGCACCGGTCGGAGGCGGTGCGGGCGCACCGTGATCGTCGGCCGCAGTAGGGTGAAGCGATCCACACCGTCGCCGATCCGCTGTGGCCCGCAGCCCCGAACCACTCGCACTCACTCTCACTGGAGACAGGACGTGTCCCGTCAGGTGTTCCTCTACGACCAGCCGGACCGCTTCGTGGCCGGCACGGTCGGACTGCCCGGACGCCGTACGTTCTTCCTCCAGGCCACCGCAGGCTCCCGGGTGACCAGCGTGGCTCTGGAGAAGACCCAGGTCGCCGCGCTCGCCGAGCGCATGGACGAACTGCTCGACGAGGTCGTGCGGCGCAGTGGCGGCAGCGCCGCCGTCCCCGCCATGGCGCCCACCGAGATCGCCGACACCGCCCCGCTGGAGACCCCCGTCGAGGAGGAGTTCCGGGTCGGCACCATGGCGCTGGCCTGGGACGGCGAGGAACAGCGCATGATCGTCGAGGCGCAGGCCCTGGTGGAGCTGGACGCCGACACCGAGGAGGACCTCGCCGAGGCCGAGGAGCGGCTGCTCCAGGACGAGGAGAACGGACCCCCGATGCTGCGGGTCCGGCTGACCGGCGCGCAGGCCAGAGCCTTCGCCAAGCGCGCCCTCGACGTCGTCAACGCCGGAAGGCCGCCGTGCCCGCTGTGCAGCCTCCCGCTCGATCCGGAAGGACATGTATGTCCGCGCCAGAACGGATACCGCCGCGGAGCGTGACGCCCACCGACGCCGTGAGCAGCCCGGCCGCCGCCGAGCTGCTCACGCGCGGTGAGCTGACCGTGCGCGGCCGGATCCGCGAGGCGTCCAACGCCGCGCTGTTCTGCACCATCGCCCTCGACGGCACGGAGGCCTCCTGCGTCTACAAGCCGGTCGCCGGGGAGCGCCCGCTGTGGGACTTCCCCGACGGCACCCTGGCCGCCCGCGAGGTGGCCGCCTACGAGGTCTCCGAGGCCACCGGCTGGGGCCTCGTCCCGCCGACCGTGCTGCGCGACGGCCCGTACGGCGAGGGCATGTGCCAGCTGTGGATCGACGTCCAGGCCGAGGCGGAGCTGCTCGCCCTGGTCGACGCCGAGGAACCGGAGCCGGGCTGGAAGGCGATCGGCCTGGCCGACGTCGGCGAGGGCCGCACCGCGCTCCTGGTGCACGCCGACGACGAGCGGCTGCGCCGGCTCGCCGTCCTCGACGCGGTGATCAACAACGCCGACCGCAAGGGCGGCCATCTGCTGCCCACCCCCGACGGCCGGCTCTACGGCATCGACCACGGCGTCACCTTCAACGTCGAGGACAAGCTGCGCACGCTGCTGTGGGGCTGGGCCGGGGAACCGCTGACCGACGAGGCCGTCGAGGTCCTCAAGGGGCTCCAGGGGGCCCTCGACGGGCCGCTGGGCGAGCGGCTGGCCGCACTGATCACCCCGGCCGAGATCGACGCCACGCGCGCGCGTGTCGAGGCGCTGCTGACCACGGGAGTGCACCCGGAGCCGGGCGGCGAGTGGCCGGCCATCCCCTGGCCGCCCGT
The DNA here is from genome assembly GCF_040703635.1 of Streptomyces sp. NPDC007189. NCBI lineage: Bacteria > Bacillati > Actinomycetota > Actinomycetes > Kitasatosporales > Streptomycetaceae > Streptomyces > Streptomyces sp. NPDC007189. Next base: position 22,544 of record NZ_JBEYEY010000018.1, on the reverse strand, counting down.
GTAGACAGGGGGGTGCAACCGGCCGGACCCGCAAGCACATCGGCCGCGAAGGTACAAGACCGCACAACCGGCCATCCGGCGCGATCCCGTTCGTATGCGCAGCAGGCGGCCGGTTAGGCTCAGGTACATGCATGCCTGGCCCGCTTCCGAGGTCCCCGCCCTGCCTGGTCAGGGCCGCGACCTGAGGATCCACGACACCGCGACCGGCGGTCCGGTCACCCTGGACCCCGGTCCCGTCGCCCGTCTCTACGTCTGCGGCATCACCCCGTACGACGCCACCCACCTGGGTCACGCGGCGACCTACAACGCGTTCGACCTCGTGCAGCGCGTGTGGCTCGACACCAAGCGGCAGGTCCACTACGTCCAGAACGTCACCGACGTCGACGATCCGCTGCTGGAGCGGGCCGAGCGGGACGGCGTCGACTGGGTCGCCCTCGCCGAGAAGGAGACGGCCCTGTTCCGCGAGGACATGACCGCCCTCAGGATGCTCCCGCCGCGGCAGTACATAGGCGCCGTGGAGGCCATACCCGGGATCGTCCCGCTCGTGGAGCGGCTGCGCGACCTCGGCGCGGCCTACGAGCTGGAGGGCGACATCTACTTCTCCGTCGAGTCCGACCCGAACTTCGGCAAGGTCTCGCACCTCGACGCGGCCGCCATGCGGCTGCTGTCCGCCGAGCGCGGCGGCGACCCGGACCGTCCGGGCAAGAAGAACCCGCTGGACCCGATGCTGTGGATGGCGGCCCGCGAGGGCGAGCCCAGCTGGGACGGCGGCACCCTCGGCCGGGGCCGGCCCGGCTGGCACATCGAGTGCGTGGCCATCGCCCTCGACCACCTCGGCATGGGCTTCGACGTCCAGGGCGGCGGCTCCGACCTCGCCTTCCCGCACCACGAGATGGGCGCCTCGCACGCCCAGGTGCTCACCGGCGAGTTCCCCATGGCCAAGGCCTACGTCCACGCCGGCATGGTCGCCCTGCACGGCGAGAAGATGTCCAAGTCCAAGGGCAACCTGGTCTTCGTCTCCCGGCTCCGCCGCGACGGCGTCGACCCGGCCGCCATCCGCCTCGCCCTGCTGTCCCACCACTACCGCGCCGACTGGGAGTGGACCGACCAGGTCCTCCGGGACGCCGAAGCACGCCTCACCCGCTGGCGCTCCGCCGTCTCCCGCCCCGACGGCCCGCCCGCGGACGCCCTGGTGGACGAGATCCGCGAGGCCCTGGCCAACGACCTCGACGCCCCCACCGCCCTGGCAGCGGTCGACCGCTGGGCGACTCGGCAGGAGGAGCAGGGAGGCACGGACACGGGCGCACCGGGCCTGGTGACGAGGTCGGTGGACGCGCTGCTCGGGGTGGCCCTGTAATCGCCGACGACCTGTAGCGGCACGCCGTACCGCGTCCGGCACACGAAGAAGGGGCGCTTCCCCAGCCGGGAACCGCCCCTTCGCCGTACCTCGCTCCTTCAGTCCTCGGCGTCGTCCTCATCATCCTTGCCCCCGCCGCCGGAGGCGGGCGGCCTCGGCTTACCCCCCGGAGGGCTGACGTCCCGCCGCCGCAGATACCGCTCGAACTCGCGGGCGATCGCCTCACCCGACGCCTCCGGCAGCTCCGCGGTGTCCCGGGCCTCCTCGAGCGTCTGCACGTACTCGGCGACCTCGCTGTCCTCCGCGGCCAGCTGGTCCACTCCCACCTGCCAGGCCCGCGCGTCCTCGGGCAGCTCGCCCTGCGGGATGCGCAGGTCCAGCAGGTCCTCGAGCCGGTTGAGCAGCGCCAGGGTGGCCTTGGGGTTGGGCGGCTGGGAGACGTAGTGCGGTACGGCCGCCCACAGCGACACCGCCGGTACGCCGGCGTGCGTGCACGCCTCCTGCAGGACGCCGACGATGCCCGTCGGGCCCTCGTACTTGGTCTCCTCCAGGTCCATGCGCTGGGCCAGGTCCGGGTCGGACGTCACGCCGCTGACCGGCACGGGACGCGTGTGCGGGGTGTCGCCGAGCAGGGCGCCCAGGATGACCACCAGCTCCACGCCCAGCTCGTGCGCGAAGCCGAGCAGCTCGTTGCAGAACGAGCGCCAGCGCATGGACGGTTCGATGCCCCGGACCAGTACCAGGTCGCGCGGCTTCTCGCCGCCGACCCGCACCACCGACAACCTTGTCGTCGGCCAGGTGATCTTGCGCACACCGGCGTCCATGAACACCGTGGGCCGGTTCACCTGGAAGTCGTAGTAGTCCTCGGCGTCCAGCGCCGCGAACACCTCGCCCTTCCATTCGCGTTCCAGATGCGCGACCGCCGTGGAGGCGGCGTCGCCGGCATCGTTCCAGCCCTCGAACGCGGCCACCATGACTGGGTCGATCAGCTCGGGAACCCCCTCCAGCTCGATCACCCAGTGCCTCCTTCCGACGTGCCCTCGCTTGACTCACCAACCTTACGGCGTCCGGCGGGGGCGCCCGCAGCCCCCGTGCGTGGGGGAGTGACCGGATCACTGCCCCGTTCGCCAGGCCGGAACACCCCGCGGGACGATCCGCCCGGTGTCGCCCCGGCCCAGCTCACAGCGTGGACCGCAGCCACTGCTCCACGCTCGCGATGTGCACGGTCGCCCAGGAGCGGGCCGCCTCGGCGTCCCGGTCGCGCAGCGCGGCCAGGATCGCCCGGTGCTCGCGCAGGGTGCGGCCGACCGCGTCCTCCTGGGTGAGGCCCCGCCAGATCCGGGCCCGCGTGGTCGGGCCCGACAGCCCGTCGAGCAGCGAGCACAGCACCGAGTTGCCGGCGCCGCGCACGATGCCGCGATGGAACCGAAGGTCGGCGGCGACCAGTTCCTCCACCGACGGCTCGTCACCGAGGGCGTCCAACTGGGCGGTAAGAGCGTCCAGTTCGCGCTCGCCGATGTGGAAGGCGGCCATCGCGGTCGCGGCCGGCTCCAGGATGCGGCGCACCGCGAGGAACTCCAGCACGGTGTCGTCGCGGTGGAAGTCCACGACGAAGCTCAGCGCCTCCAGCAGCAACTGCGGGTCGAGGCTGGTGACATAGGTGCCGTCGCCCTGCCGCACGTCCAGGATCCGGATCAGCGACAGCGCCCGTACGGCCTCCCGCAGCGAGTTGCGCGACAGCCCCAGCTCGGCGGCGAGTTCGCTCTCCTTGGGCAGCCGGTCCCCGGGCCGCAGCGCACCGGAGACGATCATGCCCTTGATCTTCTCGATCGCCTCGTCGGTGACTGCCATGACCGGCCTCCCAGTGGCTCAGACATCGGATGTCCGAGCACATTATGCGGACAGCAGAGAGGGGCGGCTCCATCGGCGGGAGCCGCCCCTCTCGTCGGTCCGGACCCGGTGCGGCGGGGTCCGGCGTCTCGGCGGCGGCCGGTCCCGGTCGGGGAAGGCGGACCGGTCGCCGCCGGGGTCTACTCCTTGTCGAGCAGGTCCTGGACCTTGGCCCTGACCTCGTCCGTGGCCAGGCCGCGGATCGTCAGGGTCGTACGGCGGCGCAGCACGTCGTCCGGCGTCTCGGCCCACTCGTGGTCGCGGGCCCACACGACCTGCGCCCAGATCTCCGGCGCGTCGGGGTGGACCCGCTCGGCCAGCTCGGGGTTGTCGTTCGCCAGGCGGGCGATGTCGAAGGCCAGCGAGCCGTAGTGGGTGGCCAGGTGCTTGGCGGTGTCGGCGGCCATGCGCGGGCCGGGCGCCGGACGGTCGGTGAGCAGCCGGTGGGCGACCGCGCGCGGGTTGGCGATGCCGGGCAGCGGCAGCTTCTTCGGCAGCGAGGAGATCGGCTCGAAGTCGTCGCCGAGCGGCTGGCCGGGCAGCGACTCCAGCTTCTTCATGATCGTGCGGCCGATGTGCCGGAACGTGGTCCACTTGCCGCCCGCGACGGACAGCATGCCGCCCTTGCCCTCGGTCACCACCGTCTCCCGCTTGGCCTTCGCGGTGTCGCCGGGGCCGCCCGGCAGCACCCGCAGACCGGCGAACGCGTAGGTGATCAGGTCCCGCTGGAGCTGCTGGTCGCGGACGGAGAACGCGGCCTCGTCCAGGATCTGCGCTATGTCCTTGTCGGTGACGGACACGTCCGCCGGGTCGCCCTCGTACGCCTCGTCGGTGGTGCCGAGCAGCAGCATGTCCTCCCAGGGGAGGGCGAAGGTGATGCGGTACTTGTCGATGGGGGTCGCGAGCGCGGCCTTCCACGGGGAGGTCCGCTTCAGCACCAGGTGGGCGCCCTTGGACAGGCGGATGGACGGCGCCGCGTTCGGGTCCTCCATCCTCCGCAGGTGGTCGACCCAGGGACCGGTCGCGTTCAGCACCAGACGGGCGTCGACGCCGAACTCGTCGCCGGACAGGCGGTCCCTGAGGTCGGCGCCGGTGACCCGGCCCCGGGTGAAGCGCAGGCCGGTGACCTCGGCGTGGTTCAGCACGACCGCGCCCGCCTCGACGGCCGCGCGGACCGTCATCAGCGCCATGCGCGCGTCGTTCATCTGGTCGTCGCCGTACACGGCAACGGCCTTGAGGTTCTCGGTGCGCAGCTCGGGCACGTCCTGCGCCGCCTTGGCGGGGGAGAGCAGGTGGCCCACCCCGTCACCGAACGCGGAGAGCGCGGAGTAGGCGAAGACGCCCGCGCCGAGCTTCGCCGCGCCGTGCGGCCCGCCCTTGTACACCGGGAGGTAGAAGGTGAGCGGGTTCGCCAGGTGGGGGGCCACCTGGCGGGAGACCGCACGGCGCTCGAAGTGGTTCTCCGCCACCAGCTTCACCGCGCCGGTCTGCAGATAGCGCAGACCGCCGTGGAGCAGCTTGGAGGAGGCGGAGGAGGTGGCGCCGGCGAAGTCGCCGGCGTCGACCAGAGCCACCCTCAGCCCGGACTGCGCGGCGTGCCAGGCCGTGGAGATGCCCAGGATGCCGCCGCCGATCACCAGAAGGTCGTACGACGCCTTGGAGAGCTGCTCCCTGGTCTCGGCCCGGCTCGGGTTGGAGCCGGAGGCCGGGTGCGTCCCCAGGGCAGGTACGGAACTCAGGGTGGACTGACTGGTCATGTCGGGTACTTACTCCTCGTCAGAGCTGTCTCGCGGGGCAGCTCAGCTCTCGTCCTCGATCCAGCCCATGGTCCGCTCGACGGCCTTGAGCCAGTTCTTGTACTCACGGTCGCGGGTCTCCGCGTCCATCTGGGGGGTCCACTCGGCGGCCCGGCGCCAGTTGGCGCGCAGCTCGTCGGTGCTGGACCAGAAGCCGACGGCGAGGCCGGCGGCGTAGGCGGCGCCGAGGCAGGTGGTCTCGGCGACCATCGGGCGCACCACGGGTGCGTCCAGGACGTCGGCGAGGGTCTGCATCAGCAGGTTGTTGGAGGTCATGCCGCCGTCGACCTTGAGGGCCACCAGCTCGTCGCCGGAGTCCTTCACCATCGCGTCGGCGATCTCCCGGGTCTGCCAGGCGGTGGCCTCCAGGACGGCGCGCGCGAGGTGCGCCTTGGTGACGTACCGGGTCAGGCCGGCGATCACACCGCGGGCGTCGGAGCGCCAGTGCGGGGCGAACAGGCCGGAGAACGCCGGGACGAAGTAGGCGCCGCCGTTGTCCTCGACCGAGAGCGCGAGGGTCTCGATCTCGGCGGCGGTGGAGATCAGGCCCATCTGGTCGCGCATCCACTGCACCAGGGAGCCGGTGACGGCGATCGAGCCTTCCAGGGCGTAGACCGTCGGCTGGTCGCCGATCTTGTAGCCGACGGTGGTCAGCAGACCGGCGTAGGAGTTGATGATCTTGTCACCGGTGTTCATCACCATGAAGGTGCCGGTGCCGTAGGTGGACTTGGTCTCGCCCTCGGAGAAGCAGGTCTGGCCGAACAGGGCCGCCTGCTGGTCGCCGAGCGCGGAGGCGACCGGGATACCGCCGAGCAGGTCGCCGAGCTTGCCGCCGGTGACCTCGCCGTAGACCTCGGCGGAGGAGCGGATCTCGGGCAGGATCTGCATCGGTACGCCGATGGACTCGCAGATCTTCTCGTCCCACTGCGTGGTGTGCAGGTTCATGAGAAGGGTGCGGGAGGCGTTGGTGACGTCGGTGACGTGGCGGCCGCCGTTGACACCACCGGTCAGGTTCCAGATGACCCAGGTGTCCATGGTGCCGAAGAGGATGTCCCCGGCTTCGGCGCGCTCCTTGAGGCCCTCGACGTTGTCGAGCAGCCAGCGGGCCTTGGGCCCGGCGAAGTACGAGGCCAGCGGGAGGCCGGTCTCGCGGCGGAAGCGGTCCTGGCCGACGTTGCGGCCCAGCTCCCGGCACAGGGCGTCGGTGCGGGTGTCCTGCCAGACGATGGCGTTGTGGACGGGCTCACCGGTGTTCTTGTCCCACAGCACGGTGGTCTCGCGCTGGTTGGTGATGCCGATGGCCTTGATGTCGTCACGGGTGATGCCGGCCTTCGCGACGGCTCCGGCGACGACTTCCTGGACGTTGGTCCAGATCTCGTTGGCGTTGTGCTCGACCCAGCCCGGCTTCGGGAAGATCTGCTCGTGCTCCTTCTGGTCGACGGAGACGATACGGCCGTCCCGGTCGAAGACGATGCAGCGCGAAGAGGTGGTGCCCTGGTCGATCGCGGCGATGAAGGGGCCTGCGGTGTGGGCGTCGGTCACTGTGTGCTCCTGAAAGATCCGTAGTGATGAGGCATGTCGTACGGCGCGTGCTTCGCGGTCATGCTCAGGCGAACGCGACGTTGTATATGCCTGCCGCGATGGCGCCGCCGATCAGCGGACCGACGACCGGGATCCAGGCGTACGACCAGTCGGAACCCCCCTTGTTGGGCAGGGGCAGCAGGGCGTGCACGATGCGCGGGCCCAGGTCGCGGGCCGGGTTGATCGCGTAGCCCGTCGGGCCGCCCAGGGAGAGGCCGATCGAGACCACCACGAGCGCGGTGATCAGACCGCCGAGGACGCCGAGGCCGTTGCCCTTGTCGTTCAGGCCCTGCGTGAGGACCGCGAGGATCAGCACGATCGTGCCGATGATCTCGGTGGCCAGGTTCTGCGCCGCGTTCCGGATCTCCGGACCGGTGGAGAAGATGCCGAGGACCGGTCCCGCGCCCTTCTCCTGGGCCTCGACCGCCTTGGCCGTGGTGGCCTGGGCGCCGGGACCGCCGACGATCTCCTTGTCGGTGAGGTGGGCGTGGAACTGGCCGTAGTAGGCGACCCACACCAGGGTCGCGCCGATCATCGCGCCGAGCAGCTGGCCGGCGAGATAGACCGGGACGTTGCTCCAGTCGTTGTTCTTGATCGCCAGGGCGACGGTGACGGCGGGGTTGAGATGTGCGCCGGAGAGCGGTCCTGAGATGTAGACGGCCGTCATGACGGCGAAGCCCCACCCGAAGGCGATGGCGAGCCAGCCGGCGTTACGGGCCTTGGAGGCCTTCAGCGTGACGGCCGCGCAGACGCCGCCGCCGAGCAGGATGAGTATGGCGGTACCGATGGTCTCGCCGATGAAGATGTCGGAGCTGGACACCCGCGACTCCTTTGTCCTTCGTCCAGGGGTAGCCGAACCCCGGGTCCCTCCGGTGGTTCTGGCGCCCTCGGGGGGTGAGAGCGATGCCGGCCCTTGGCGTTGTCACACTCTAGCGCGTATTGCCGGTAGGTGTTCGACAATGCCGACCGATGGACGGGAGTCTCGCTTCGGCCTCACGCAGGAGTCAAGGGTTCTGTTATCGAAAACAGGATCGTTATTGATCGTCGGCGGTTATCACTCTTCGCACCCTGACATGGCATTAGCCCAATTTGTCCACATCAGGGTAGGGCGAGAACCGGAACGCCGCCCGGCGTTCCGGTCGTACCGCGCGAGGTCCCGGGCCCGCCCGGGAGCCGCTCAGAACCGGCCCGCGCCCAGGTCCCTGGAGACCGCGCGGGCGCAGTCGCGCACCGCCGCGATCAGCTCGGGGCGCAGCTCCCCGTCCCGGCACAGCCGTTCCACCGCGCCCGTGATGCCGACCGCGCCCACCGGCATGCGGCGCCGGTTGTGGATGGGCGCGGCGACGGACGCCACGCCCTCCCAGGTCTCCTCGACGTCGGCGGCGTAGCCCCGCGCGCGCGTGAGGTCCAGCAGGTGCTCGAAGTCCTCGGGTTCGCACACGGTGCGGTCCGTGAAGGGCTTGCGGTCCGACTCCAGCGCCTCGCTGTGCGCGACCGGGTCGTAGGCCGAGAGCACCTTGCCCAGCGCCGTGGAGTGCAGCGGCTGCATCGCGCCGATCTCCAGCACCTGCCGGCTGTCGTCCGGCCGGAAGACGTGGTGCACGATCAGCACGCCCTGCTGGTGCACGACCCCCAGGTAGACGCTCTCCCCGCTGGAGCGGGCCAGGTCGTCCGTCCACACCAGTGCCCGCGCCCGCAGCTCGTGCACGTCCAGGTACGTGGTGCCCAGGCGCAGCAGCTCCGCGCCCAGCTGGTAGCGCCCGGAGGCGTCGTCCTGCTCCACGAAGCCCTCCTGCTGGAGGGTGCGCAGGATGCCGTGGGCGGTGCCCTTGGCGAGGCCCAGCGAGGAGGCGATGTCCGACAGACCGAGCCGCCGCTCGCCGCCCGCGAGCAGCCGCAGCATCGCGGCCGCCCGTTCGAGCGACTGGATGTTCCGTGCCATCGCCGTCCTGCCTCCGTCCCCTTCGACTGCCGTACCGGCGCTTCGGATTCACGCCGTTCGGCAATGCCGAACACTACCGGTCCATGTCGACCTCCCGCTAATGGTCGGTCGGGACCTGTTACATCACACGTGACCCGGCCGTGGCGCCCGGGTCACCCGCGTCCGCGTCGTGGACGCCGCTGCCCATCCAAGCCGACTCCCGGTTACGCTGACGCCGTGCGGCATCCCCGCCCGCCAGGAAACGTGCCCGGGGGCGCCGCATAGCCGACAGCCGTCGCATCTAGGGAGCCCCTTCATGGCCTCGTCGCCGCCGTCCCCTTCCGCCGACAGCCGGACCCGTGCGTCCGCGCTCCGACAGGCGCTCGCCACTCGTGTGGTGGTCGCCGACGGAGCCATGGGCACCATGCTCCAGGCCCAGGACCCGACCCTGGAGGACTTCCAGCAGCTCGAGGGCTGCAACGAGATCCTCAACCTCACCCGCCCCGACATCGTCCGCTCCGTCCACGAGGCGTACTTCGCCGTGGGCGTCGACTGCGTCGAGACCAACACCTTCGGGGCCAACCACTCCGCCCTCGGCGAGTACGACATCTCCGAGCGCGTCCACGAGCTGTCCGAGGCCGGCGCCCGGGTCGCCCGCGAGGTCGCCGACGAGTTCACCGCCGAGGACGGCCGCCAGCGCTGGGTGCTGGGCTCCATGGGCCCCGGCACCAAGCTGCCCACCCTCGGCCACGCCCCGTACACCACCCTGCGCGACGCCTACCAGCGCAACGCCGAGGGCCTGGTCACCGGCGGCGCCGACGCGCTGCTCGTGGAGACCACCCAGGACCTGCTGCAGACCAAGGCGGCCGTCCTCGGCGCCCGCCGCGCCCTCGACGCCCTCGGCCTCGACCTCCCGGTCATCGTCTCGGTGACCGTGGAGACCACCGGCACCATGCTCCTCGGCTCCGAGATCGGCGCCGCGCTCACCGCGCTGGAGCCGCTCGGCATCGACATGATCGGCCTGAACTGCGCCACCGGCCCGGCCGAGATGAGCGAGCACCTGCGCTACCTCGCCCGCAACGCCCGCATCCCGCTGTCCTGCATGCCCAACGCGGGCCTGCCCGTCCTCGGCAAGGACGGCGCCCACTACCCGCTGACCGCGCCCGAGCTGGCCGACGCCCAGGAGACCTTCGTCCGCGAGTACGGCCTGTCCCTCGTCGGCGGCTGCTGCGGTACGACGCCGGAGCACCTGCGCCAGGTCGTCGAGCGCGTCCAGGGCCTCACCCCGCCCGAGCGCCGCCCGCAGCCCGAACCCGGCGCCGCCTCCCTCTACCAGAGCGTCCCCTTCCGCCAGGACACCTCCTACCTGGCCATCGGCGAGCGCACCAACGCCAACGGCTCCAAGAAGTTCCGCGAGGCCATGCTCGAGGGCCGCTGGGACGACTGCGTGGAGATCGCGCGCGAGCAGATCCGCGAGGGCGCGCACATGCTCGACCTGTGCGTGGACTACGTCGGCCGTGACGGCGTCGCCGACATGGAGGAACTCGCCGGCCGCTTCGCCACCGCCTCCACCCTGCCGATCGTGCTGGACTCCACCGAGGTCGACGTCATCCGGGCGGGCCTGGAGAAGCTCGGCGGCCGCGCGGTGATCAACTCGGTGAACTACGAGGACGGCGACGGCCCCGACTCCCGCTTCGCGCGCGTCACCCGGCTGGCCCGGGAGCACGGCGCCGCGCTGATCGCGCTGACGATCGACGAAGAGGGCCAGGCCCGCACCCCCGAGAAGAAGGTCGAGATCGCCGAACGGCTGATCGCGGACCTGACGGGGAACTGGGGCATCCGTGAGGAGGACATCCTCATCGACACCCTGACCTTCACCATCTGCACCGGTCAGGAGGAGTCCCGCAAGGACGGTCTCGCCACCATCGAGGCGATCCGCGCGCTGAAGAAGCGCCACCCGGCCGTCCAGACCACCCTCGGCCTGTCCAACATCTCCTTCGGCCTCAACCCGGCCGCCCGGATCCTGCTGAACTCCGTCTTCCTCGACGAGTGCGTCAAGGCCGGCCTGGACTCGGCGATCGTGCACGCCTCCAAGATCCTGCCGATCGCCCGGTTCAGCGAGGAAGAGGTCACCACCGCCCTCGACCTGATCTACGACCGCCGCCGCGAGGGCTACGACCCCCTGCAGAAGCTCATGCAGCTCTTCGAGGGCGCCACCGCCAAGTCCCTGAAGGCCGGCAAGGCCGAGGAACTGGCCGCCCTGCCGCTCGAGGAGCGCCTCAAGCGGCGCATCATCGACGGCGAGCGCAACGGCCTGGAGCAGGACCTGGACGCGGCCCTGCAGGACCGCCCGGCCCTGGACATCGTCAACGACACCCTGCTGGACGGCATGAAGGTCGTCGGCGAGCTGTTCGGCTCCGGCCAGATGCAGCTGCCGTTCGTCCTGCAGTCCGCCGAGGTCATGAAGGCCGCCGTCGCCTACCTCGAACCGCACATGGAGAAGTCCGACGCGGAGGGCAAGGGCACCATCGTGCTGGCCACCGTGCGCGGCGACGTCCACGACATCGGCAAGAACCTCGTCGACATCATCCTGTCCAACAACGGCTACAACGTCGTCAACCTGGGCATCAAGCAGCCGGTCTCCGCGATCCTGGAGGCCGCCGAGGAACACCGGGCCGACGTCATCGGCATGTCCGGCCTGCTGGTGAAGTCCACGGTGATCATGAAGGAGAACCTGGAGGAGCTCAACCAGCGCGGCCTGGCCGCCCGCTTCCCGGTCATCCTCGGCGGCGCCGCCCTGACCCGCGCCTACGTCGAGCAGGACCTGCACGAGATCTACGACGGCGAGGTCCGCTACGCCCGCGACGCCTTCGAGGGCCTGCGCCTGATGGACGCCCTCATCGGCGTCAAGCGCGGCGTGCCCGGCGCCAAGCTGCCCGAGCTGCGCCCGCGCCGGGTACGGGCCACCGCCGCCGTCGAGACCGAGGAACGCCCCGAGGAGGGGCACGTCCGCTCCGACGTCGCCACCGACAACCCCGTGCCGGCCCCGCCGTTCTGGGGCACCCGGATCGTCAAGGGCATCCAGCTCAAGGAGTACGCGAGCTGGCTCGACGAGGGCGCCCTGTTCAAGGGCCAGTGGGGGCTGAAGCAGGCCCGCACCGGCGAGGGGCCGTCGTACGAGGAACTGGTGGAGACCGAGGGGCGCCCCCGGCTGCGCGGCCTCCTCGACCGGCTCCAGACGGAGAACCTGCTGGAAGCGGCCGTCGTCTACGGCTACTTCCCGTGCGTCTCCAAGGACGACGACCTGATCATCCTCGACGAACAGGGCAACGAGCGCACCCGGTTCACCTTCCCGCGCCAGCGCCGCGGCCGCCGGCTGTGCCTGGCCGACTTCTTCCGCCCGGAGGAGTCCGGCGAGACCGACGTCGTCGGCCTCCAGGTCGTCACCATCGGCTCTCGCATCGGCGAGGAGACCGCGAAGCTCTTCGCGGCCAACTCCTACCGCGACTACCTCGAACTGCACGGCCTGTCCGTGCAGTTGGCCGAGGCGCTCGCCGAGTACTGGCACGCACGCGTCCGCTCCGAACTCGGCTTCGCCGGTGAGGACCCGGCCGACATCGAGGACATGTTCGCGCTGAAGTACCGGGGCGCCCGCTTCTCCCTCGGCTACGGCGCCTGTCCCGACCTGGAGGACCGGGCCAAGATCGCGGAACTGCTGGGCCCGGAGCGGATCGGCGTCCACCTGTCCGAGGAGTTCCAGCTGCACCCCGAGCAGTCCACGGACGCGATCGTCATCCATCATCCGGAGGCGAAGTACTTCAACGCCCGCTGAGGCCTCCGGGGGGTGGCCGGGGGCGCCCTCCGGGGCGCCGGGTGAGACCGTGGGCGGCTACGGGTGCGTGGGGGCTGGTCGCGCCCCCGCGGCGGCACGCCGACGGCCCTCTGGCCTGCGGCGAGGGTGATTTTCGGCATACCCCTGTGCGCGAGTGATAAACGAGGCGTTTCCGTCGTCGGCGTCGTACACTGGTCGGTCCACTGATGGCCGGTTCCCTGTCCGGGAACCGGCCTGCTCGTCCCTCAAGGAGGTGCGCCGGATGACCAGCACGGTTCCCGCGCTCGGAACCCGTACGGCCGAAGGCTCAGCCCTGCAGGCCGTGCTCCTCGACATGGACGGCACCCTGGTGGACACCGAGGGATTCTGGTGGGACGTCGAGGTCGAGGTCTTCGCCTCCCTCGGCCACACCCTGGACGACTCCTGGCGGCACGTCGTGGTCGGCGGCCCCATGACCCGCAGCGCCGGCTTCCTCATCGAGGCCACCGGCGCCGCCATCACCCTCGCCGAACTCACGGTGCTGCTCAACGAGGGCTTCGAGGACCGCATCGACCGCGGGCTGCCGCTGATGCCGGGCGCCGCCCGGCTGCTCGCCGAGCTCCACGAGCAGGCGATCCCCACCGCCCTGGTCTCCGCCTCCCACCGCCGCATCATCGACCGCGTGCTGAGCGTGCTGGGCCCGCACCACTTCGCCCTGTCCATCGCCGGCGACGAGGTCTCCCGCACCAAGCCCTTCCCCGACCCCTACCTGCTGGCCGCGGCCGGACTCGGCGCCCGGCCGGACAGATGCGCGGTCGTCGAGGACACCGCGACCGGTGTCGCCGCCGCGGAGGCCGCCGGCTGCCGCGTCGTCGCCGTACCCTCCATCGCCCCCATCGGCCCCTCCGCCGGGCGCACCGTGGTCAGCTCGCTGGAAGAGGTCGATCTGGCATTTCTCCGCGGCCTGATGGCGGAGAAGTCCTAGCCGTTCACCCAGCGTCAATGTGCATTGGCCGCGCTCATTGGCCCGGTTGGACAAATTTCCGAGGAAGTACACGCAGGTGTAATTCACAGACGGTCGTCCGGCCCGAATTCGGCTGGACCCCCGCACAGTTGGGAATGTGACGTTCCCCACCTTGGCGGCCCTCGACAAGCCGGGTCCAGTGTGCTGAACGCCCCCGTTCGGCCCGGAACGGCGGGTCTTTGTGTCCCGATTGATGGAACGCTGCACTAATCATGCCGCTGTCGGGTTTTCGGTGTGTCCGCAACCGGTTTCACTGCGTGATGGGGGGTCAACTCACGTAGCCGTGAGCCCTGCTGCGGGCGCGGACTAATCTCATCGCGAGAACATCACCGCAACCCCCGTGATCCGCGGCACACACCCATGCATGGCGGATACACGGACCCGAACAGCTCTGGAGAAACTCCCGCATGAACCGCAAGACATTGGTGCTGCCGGCGGTCGCCGGCCTGCTCACCCCGGTTCTCGCCGCGTGCGGCACATCCGACAGCGGGAGCAAGAGCTCGGACGCCATCGTCGTCGGCACCACGGACCAGTTCACGGCCACCAAGGACCACCCGGCGCCCATCGACCCGGCCTACGCCTACGACGTCGGCACCTGGAACATCCTGCGCCAGACCGTGCAGACCCTGATGGCCCAGCCCAAGGGCGAAGGCGACCCCGTTCCCGACGCCGCCGAGAGCTGCTCCTTCACCGACAGCGGCAGCGAGCGCTACGCCTGCAAGCTCCGCGACGGCCTGAAGTTCGCCGACGGCGACCCGGTCACGGCCCAGGACGTCAAGTACTCCATCGAGCGCGCCCTGCGCATCAAGGCCAGCAGCGGTGTGTCCTCCCTGCTGAACACCATCGACACCATCGAGACCCAGGGCGACCGCGAGGTCATCTTCCACCTGAAGACCGCCGACGCCACGTTCCCGTACAAGCTGTCCACCCCGGTCGCGGGCATCATCAACCCGAAGGACTACCAGAAGGACAAGCTCCGCGACGGCTTCGACGTCGACGGCTCCGGCCCCTACACCTTCCACGCAGAGGTCAGCGGCAACGCGGTCACCACCGCCGTCTTCACGAAGAACCCCAACTACGAGGGCTCCGTGAAGGTGAACAACGACAAGGTGGAACTGCGCTCCTTCCCCGACGCCGACGCCATGGGCGCCGCCATCGACAAGGGCGACATCGACGTCATGACCCGCACCATGTCGCCCGCCCAGATCCAGAAGCTGGACGCCGGCAGCGACGACAAGGCCGACCTCGTCGACATGCCGGGCCTGGAGATCCGCTACCTCGCCTTCGACACCAACGCGCCCACCGTCAAGTCCAAGGCCGTACGCCAGGCCATGGCCCAGCTCATCGACCGCGCGGAACTCGTCTCCAAGGTGTACGGCACCCAGGCCGAGCCGCTGTACTCGCTGGTCCCGGCCACCATCACCGGCCACTCCAACTCGTTCTTCAACAAGTACGGCAACCCCAGCGTCGCCAAGGCCAAGGAGCTGCTCACCAAGGCCGGCATCACCACCCCGGTCAAGCTCACCCTGCACTACACCACCGACCACTACGGCTCGGCCACCAAGCAGGAGTTCCAGATCCTGCAGAAGCAGCTCAACGACAGCGGCCTGTTCGACGCCTCCATCCAGGGCCACCCCTGGGACACCTTCCGCCCCGCCGAGCAGAAGGGCCGGTACGACGTCTACGGCATGGGCTGGTTCCCCGACTTCCCGGACGCCGACAACTTCCTCGCGCCCTTCCTCGACAAGGACAACTTCCTCGGCTCGCCGTACTCCAACGCCACGATCCAGCACTCCCTGATCCCGGCGTCCCGCCGCGAGGCCGACCGGCTCAACGCCGCCAAGAGCCTCACCGCGATCCAGGACATCGTCGCCGACGACGTCCCGGTCCTGCCGCTGTGGCAGGGCAAGCAGTACGTCGCCGCACGCGACGACATCACGGGCGTCGCCTATGCCCTCAACTCCTCGTCTACGCTCCAGCTGTGGGAGCTCGGCCGCGGTGTGAGCGGCTGACGGCTCTCTCGTGCGGGGGCCGGTGACGGCTGCCCGGATACCCCGGGGCCAGGACGGCGGCCCCGGGGGTGACGAACCGACGACAAGGCACTGCAAGTGAACCAGCGCAACAAGTGGCCAGTCCTGCCCGTCGTGGCGGTACTGGCCTCCGGCCTGTTGACCGCCTGCGGCTCGGAGAACGGTGATTCCGGGGGCACCGGCTCCTCCGTGGTGATGGGGATGTCCGACGACGTCCTCGCCACGGACCCCGCCTCCGGCTACGACCCGGGCTCCTGGCTGTTGTTCGACAACGTCTTCCAGTCGCTGCTCAGCTTCCCGAAGGGCGCGACGGAACCCCAGCCGGAGCTGGCCAGCGGATGCACCTTCACCGACTCCCGGGCCACGGTCTACCGGTGCACCCTCAAGGACGGCCTGAAGTTCAGCAACGGTGACCCCCTCACCTCGAAGGACGTGAAGTTCTCCTTCGACCGCATGCTGAAGATCAACGACCCCTCCGGGCCCGCGATCATGTTCCCGATGCTCGGCAGCATCGACACCCCGGACGCCAAGACGGTCGTCTTCCACCTGAAGACCTCCGACGCCACCTTCCCCAGCAAGATAGCCTCCGGCGCCGGCTCCATCGTCGACCACCGCCAGTACACCGCGAACAGCCTGCGCACCGACCACAAGGCCATCGGCTCCGGCCCCTACAAGCTGGACTCCTTCGACAAGGACCAGGCCGTCTTCTCCGTCAACGCCAACTACAAGGGCACCGCCAAGGTCAAGAACTCCGGCGTCACCCTGAAGTTCTTCCACGGCGACCGCGCCGCACTGAAGAAGGCCCTCCTCGGCGGCGACATAGACCTCGCCTACCGAGGCCTCACCGCCTCCGACATCACCGGCATCGAGAACCAGAGCGACGACAAGGGCCTCGACGTCATCGAGGGCACCAGCGCCGAAGTCCAGCACCTGGTCTTCAACATGAAGGACCCGGTCGCCGGAAAGCTCGGCGTCCGCAAGGCCATGGCCTACCTCGTCGACCGCGACGCCCTCATCAAGAACGTCTACCAGGGCACCGCCACCCCGCTGTACTCGATCATCCCCGCGGGCATCACCGGCCACAACACGGCCTTCTTCGACACCTACGGCGCCCGCCCCTCCCGGGCCAAGGCCGCCGCCGCCCTGCGCGTCGCCGACATCACCGGCAAGGTCAGGCTCACCCTGTGGTCCACGCCGTCGCGTTACGGCCCCGCCACCGACGAGGAGCTCAAGGCCATCGCCGGCCAGCTCAACGCCAGCGGCCTGTTCGACGCCGACGTCAAGTCGGTCCCCTTCGACCAGTACGAGAAGGACATCGCGGCCGGCAAGTACGGCGTGTACGTCAAGGGCTGGGTGCCCGACTACCCGGACCCCGACAACTTCACCGCGCCGTTCTTCGGCAAGGGCAACGTGCTGGACAACCACTACGGCAACGCCACCATCACCGGCAGCCTCATCCCCGACACCGCCGCGCAGAGCGACCGCGCCGCCACCGACAAGGACTTCGGGCGGCTGCAGGACATCGTCGCCACCGACCTGCCCGTCCTGCCCGTCTGGCAGGCCAAGCAGTACGCGGTCGTCCACGACGGCGTCTACGGCCTGGAGTACTGCCTGGACGCCTCCACCGTGTTCCGGTTCTGGGAACTCAGCAAGAGCTGACATCCGCCGGTACCACCCGGCACCGCCGACGCCGTAGACACCGAGGGCGCCCTTCTCCGCGCGGGAGGGGCGCCCTTCGCCGTCGTACGCTCTACTGCGCGCCGGGGCGCACCAGACCGCTCTCGTACGCGTACACCGCCGCCTGCACCCGGTCCCGCAGGCCCAGCTTGGTCAGCACGTGCCCCACATGCGTCTTCACCGTCGTCTCGCTGACGAACAGATCGGCCGCGATCTCCGCGTTCGACAGCCCGCGCGCCACCAGCTTCAGCACCTCCACCTCACGGTCGGTGAGGGTGTTCAGGGTGTCCGGCACCGGCTCCTCACCGGAGGGCAGATGCCCGGCGTACTTGTCCAGCAGCCGGCGCGTGATGCTCGGCGCCAGCATCGCCTCACCGGCCGCCACCACCCGGATCGCCTGCACCAGTTCGTTCGCGGGCGCGTCCTTCAGCAGGAAACCGCTCGCCCCGGCGCGCAGCGCCTCCACCACGTACTCGTCCAGATCGAACGTCGTCAGCACCAGCACCTTCGCCGGACCGTCCCGGTCCGGCCCGGTGATCTGCCGGGTCGCCTCCACCCCGTCCATCCGCGGCATACGGATGTCCATCAGCACCACGTCCGGCTGCAGGGCCCGCACCTGGTCGAGGGCCTGCAGACCGTCACCGGCCTCGCCCACGACCGCGATGTCCTGCTCCGCCTCCAGGATCATCCGGAAACCCGTACGCAGCAGGGGCTGGTCGTCGACCAGTAGGACACGGATGGCCACCTGACACTCCTTCGCTAGGCGCGGCCCATTCTGCCCTGCCCGGGTTTTCCGGTTCACCCGGTCCCGGCGACCGGCAGCGGATACGGCGGGGGAGTGCCGCCGAACTCCGGGCAGTGCGCCTGGTGGTCGCACCAGCCGCACAGCTTGGTCGGCCGCGGCCGCCACTCCCCGGTCCGAGTGGCCTGCCGGATGGCGTCCCACAGCGCGTGCAGCTTGCGCTCCACCCGCTCCAGATCGGCGAGCACCGGGTCGTACGTCACCACGTCCCCGCTGCCCAGATACACCAGCTGCAGCCGCCGCGGCACGACCCCCTTCAGCCGCCACACCACCAGGGCGTAGAACTTCATCTGGAACAGCGCGCCCTCGGAGTACTCCGGCCGCGGCGCCTTGCCCGTCTTGTAGTCGACGATCCGCACCTCACCGGTCGGCGCCACGTCCACCCGGTCGATGATCCCGCGCAGCCGCAGTCCCGACTCCAGCTCGGCCTCCACGAACAGCTCCCGCTCGGCCGGCTCCAGCCGCGTCGGGTCCTCCAGCGTGAACCAGCGCTCGACCAGCCGCTCGGCCTCCGACAGCCATCCGGCCAGCCGCTCGCCGTCCGGATCGTCGGCGAACAGCTCCGTCACCTCCGGCCTGCTCTCCCGCAGCCGGTCCCACTGCCCCGGGATCAGCGCCTTCGCCCGCGGCGCGGTCCGCTCCGCCGCCGGCGCGTCGAACAGCCGCTCCAGCACCGCGTGCACCAGCGTGCCCCGGGTCGCCGCCGCGCTCGGCTTCTCCGGCAGCCGGTCGATCACCCGGAACCGGTACAGCAGCGGGCACTGCATGAAGTCGCTCGCCCGGGACGGGGACAGCGAGGCCGGCGAGGCACCCACCCGCCCGCCACCGGCCTCCGCCACAACCGGCACGAGCGGGTCGGACTCAGGGGCCGCGGTGGCCGTGGCCGAGCCGGGCGCGGGGGCGGCGGTGACCGTCGCCGAGTTGGGGTCAGGGGTCGTGGTGGCCCTGGTCGAGTGGGGGTCAGGGGTTCCTGTGGCCGTGGTGGAGTGGGGCGCCGGGGCCGCTGTCTTCGTCGCCGGGCCGGGCTGAGGGGTCCCTGTGGCCGTCGCCGGGCCGGGCTGAGGGATCTCCGTGGGCGTCACTTGGTCGGGCACAGGGGCCGCGGTGGCCATTGTCGAGCCGGAGTCAGGGGTTCCCGTGGCCGTGGTGGAGTGGGGCGCAGGGGCCGCTGTCTTCGTCGCCGAGCCGGGCTGAGGGGCCGCTGTGGCCGTCGCCGGGCCGGGCTCAGGGATCTCCGTGGGCGTCGCCTGGTCGGGCGCAGGGGTCGTGGTGGCCGTGGTCGAGTGGGGGTCAGGGGTTCCTGTGGGCGTGGTGGAGTGGGGCGCAGGGGCCGCTGTCTTCGTCGCCGAGCCGGGGTGAGGGGTCCCTATGGCCGTCGCCGGGCCGGGCTGAGCGATCCCCGTGGGCGTCGCCTGGTCGGGCACAGGGGCCGTGGTGGCCGTAGTCGAGTCGGGGTCAGGGGTTCCTGCGGCCGTGGTCGAGTCGGGGTCAGGGGTCCCTATGGCCCTCGCCGGGCCGGGCTGAGGGGTCCCCGCGGCCGTCGCCGGGTCCAGCTCAGCGGTCCCAGGGGTCGTCGCCGAGTCTCGCTCGGGCGTCGTCGCAGCCGTCGAAGGCCCCGGCATCGAAGCCGTCGCGGGCGCCGGCCACGGCCTTCCGTCCGGATCCGTCTGCCCGGCGCCGCCCGACCGGGCCCCCGTGTCCTCGATGCTGCTGTCCATGACCACAGACCTTACGGCCCGCCACTGACAGTGACCCAGCCGCCGCCGTGTTCGACCGTGCGGCCACGGGGCAAACACAAGGGGTGCCGGGGCGGAACACGTCACCACGGCCGCATACCATCGACCACAGACCCTTCCGTTCCGCAGGTACGGAAGACGCTTCGAACGAGGGGACACCGTGGACGTGAGCGGCGGGAGCGGGCAGCCGCGGTCCGGCAACGACAAGCCGGCCGAGCACCCCGCGGGTCCGACGGCCCCGAGCACCGACCCCACCGGCCCGGAGCCCCAGCCCCCCACGGACCACCACCGGCCCGAGACCGAGGACACCGGGGCCGAGCGGCCCGGCACGGCCCCCGACAACGCAGGGCCGGGCGCCTCGGACCCCACCGAGTCCGGCGAGGACACGGCCGTCTCCGCTTCCCCGGAGCGCACGGACAGCACAGGCTCCGGCACCGGCTCGGACGCAGCCGGGAGTGAGGACCGTACCGACGCCGCACGGCAGGCCGGCCCTCCCGAGACTCCCGGCACCAGCGACGCCACGGACGCTGCGGGCGCCGAAGGGCACACCCACCACCTCCAGCCCCCCGGCACCCCCGCCCGACCGGAGCACGCCCCCGGCGCCCCGCGTGACGAGCAGCACGAGCACCGGTCGCTCGCCCACTCCGGGATCGCCAAGGGCGAGCCCCCGCAGCCAAGGCCCAAGGAGCCCGGCGGGGGCATCCTCATGGGACGGCCGTTCGGCGTGCCCGTGTACGTCGCCCCCAGCTGGTTCCTCGTCGCCGCGCTGATCACCTGGGTCTTCGGCGGCCAGCTCGACCGCGTGCTGCCCGAGCTGGGCGCCGCCCGCTACCTCGTCTCCCTGTTCTTCGCCGTCGCCTTCTACGCCTCCGTCCTGGTCCACGAGCTGGCCCACACGGTCGCCGCGATCCGCTTCAAGCTCCCGGTGCGCCGCATCCAGCTGCAGTTCTTCGGCGGCGTCTCCGAGATCGAGAAGGAGGCCGAGACCCCCGGCCGCGAGTTCGTCCTGGCCTTCGTCGGCCCGCTGCTCTCCCTCGTCCTGGCCGGCCTGTTCTACCTCGCCATGAAGCCCGTCGAGCCCGGCACCGTACCCGGCGTCCTGCTGGCCGGCCTGATGATCTCCAACCTCATCGTCGCGGTCTTCAACCTCCTGCCCGGCCTGCCCCTCGACGGCGGCCGCATGCTCCGCGCCGTCGTGTGGAAGATCACCGGCAGGCCCATGAGCGGCACCGTCGCCGCCGCCTGGGTCGGCCGCGCCCTCGCCGTCACCGTCCTCATCGGCCTGCCCCTGCTCAACCAGTCCGGCGCCCTCGGCGGCGACAGCGCGGACACCGGCGGCATGGACACCGTCACCGACGCCCTGCTCGCCGCCATCCTCGCCGCGATCATCTGGACCGGCGCCGGCAACAGCCTGCGCATGGCCCGCCTGCGCGAACA
This sequence comes from Streptomyces sp. NPDC007189, assembly GCF_040703635.1. Taxonomy (NCBI): domain Bacteria; kingdom Bacillati; phylum Actinomycetota; class Actinomycetes; order Kitasatosporales; family Streptomycetaceae; genus Streptomyces; species Streptomyces sp. NPDC007189. The sequence goes on along the minus strand of NZ_JBEYEY010000018.1, from coordinate 1,482 downwards.
CCTCCCCGAACTGCGTGCCCGCACCCTGACCCGGCGCGCCGTACCGGTCGAGACCGGCACCCCGCTCTCCGAGGCCCTGCGCCGGGCCAACGCGGCCGGCGCCCGCGCTCTGGTCGTCGTCGACGCCCACGGCAACCCCGTCTCCCTGGTCCGCGAGTCCGCCATCGTCGGCGTACCCGAACACCGCCGCCCCTGGGTCGCCGTCAGCGGCCTCGCCCAGGACCTCACCGAGGGCATGCGCGTCTCCGCGGAACTCGCCGGAGAAGAACTCCTCGACGTCCTGCGCGCCACCCCCGCCACCGAGTACCTGGTGGTCGAGGAGACGGGCGAGATCTACGGCGTCCTGTCAGCGGCAGACGTGGAGCGCGCCTTCGTCAAGGCAATGGCAAGGCCGGCTTCATAGCGCCCCGCACCGGAGGCATCGGCCAAGCCCCCGGCAGGGACCCGGTACGCTGGTCACATGTCCGAACCGACCGGTGCCGCCCGCAGACGCGGGCCCTTCAAGGTCGGGGACCAGGTACAGCTGACCGACCCCAAGGGTCGCCACTACACGTTCACGCTCGAAGCCGGGAAGAACTTCCACACCCACAAGGGTTCCTTCCCGCACGACGAACTGATCGGCGCTCCCGAGGGCAGCGTTGTCCGCACCACCGGCAACGTCGCCTACCTCGCGCTGCGCCCCCTGCTCCCCGACTACGTCCTGTCCATGCCCCGCGGGGCGGCCGTCGTCTACCCGAAGGACGCGGGGCAGATCCTCGCCTTCGCCGACATCTTCCCCGGCGCGCGCGTTGTGGAAGCCGGCGTGGGCTCCGGCTCGCTCAGCAGCTTCCTGCTGCGCGCCATCGGCGACCAGGGCATGCTGCACTCCTACGAGCGCCGCGAGGACTTCGCCGAGATCGCCCGGCAGAACGTGGAGCGCTACTTCGGCGGCCCCCACCCCGCCTGGCAGCTCACCGTCGGCGACCTCCAGGACAACCTGTCCGACACCGACGTCGACCGCGTCATCCTCGACATGCTCGCCCCCTGGGAATGCCTGGAAGCCGTCTCCAAGGCACTCGTCCCCGGCGGCATCCTGTGCTGCTACGTGGCCACCACCACCCAGCTCGCCCGGACCGTGGAATCCATCCGGGAGATCGGCTGCTTCAACGAGCCGACCGCCTGGGAGACCATGATCCGCAACTGGCACATCGAGGGCCTGGCCGTCCGCCCGGACCACCGGATGATCGGCCACACCGGCTTCCTGCTCACCGCCCGCCGCCTCGCCGACGGCGTCGAGCCCCCCATGCGCCGCCGCCGCCCCGCCAAGGGCGCCTACGGCGAGGACTACGCCGGCCCCAACGCCGACGGCGGCACCGGCCGCTGACCCACCCGCACACAGCACAACGCACGGGCGCCGTGCCGCAGTTCCCCCACACCGGCGGGAACTGCCAGGGCCGCCGGCAGGCGGGGGGCTCGCAGGGCGTCGTAGTACGCCAGTGCCGC
>NZ_JBEYEY010000017.1:0-231823 GCF_040703635.1 Streptomyces sp. NPDC007189 | reverse complement strand
CTGAGACTGGGGCAGGAGCGCCCGCTGTGGCAGCCGGTGCGTGATTGAACGTACTAACACCCCCTATTGCTGTCATATCGAGCAAATCGGAATCTCGGCTCCGTAGGGCTGATCGGGCATGCGGAGGCCGTCTATGCCACTCAGATGTAGAACTGAGGGATGATCAAAGACGTTGCGGCCCAGTCAAGTTGAGTCGCACTTAGCCCTTGCAGGTGATCTTCTGGCGCCTAGTCACCCCGCGGTGGTGGTGGGTCGCCGGAAGTGTCGGCGAGTCGCTGCTTGACATGCGGCCTGTCGTGGGTTCAGAGGAGACCACGTGATTCGTGTTGGCCGACCTGGAGAACTACGTGACCTCCGGTACGGCCGGTGACGACCGTCGCCTGACGCAGTACGCGCTCCAGCACGGCCTGGTGCTCACCGCGCTCTCGCCGGTGTTCTACGCCTGGGTGCTGTTGGTCCCGCACTACACGGGCAGCAAGGTGATGTTCCTGTACCGCATGGGCTACTGGGTCATCCTGACCTACCTCAGATGGGCATGCACGCCACGCTGAGGCCCGAGCCGCCTGCCCCAACCGGGGTCTCCCCGCCATCGCCGACCGGCTTGGCCCATGATCCGGGGCGATGGGGAGTAGCTGTCAACACGTCCGAGAAGGGCCCTGCGGGCCCGTAGTGGCACGTCTGTGGCACGACCCCTGCAACGACGAAGGACCAGCCTGGGAGGAAAACCCTCCTGAGCCGGCCCTTCTCTCTGTGCCCCCGGCAGGATTCGAACCTGCGACACCCGCTTTAGGAGAGCGGTGCTCTATCCCCTGAGCTACGAAGGCAGTGCTGAGTGGTGGTGATGGAGTCACCGGTCGACAGTGTAGCGGGTGGGGCGTGTCGGTTGGTGGGGTGTGGGGAGGGGTCAGGAGGTGGGGATGGGGGTGAAGCGGGAGGCTGTGTGGAGGTCGGACTCGATGTGGGCGGCGGTTTCGCGGAGGGCGGGGAGGACTTCGTGGACGCAGTCCTCGAGGGTGCGGCGGGCCGCGTGGGTGGCGACGTTCAGCGCGGCGACGGCGCGGCCGGCCCGGTTCCGTACCGGTACGGCGATGGACCGCAGGCCCGACTCCAGTTCCTCGTCGACCAGGGCGTATCCCTGGGCGCGGACCTCGGCGAGTGTCGGGGGGAGGGGAGAGTCGGTGTCGGCCAGGAGGACTCGGCCGAGGGAGGTCTCCGCGGCGGGCAGGCGGGCGCCGACCGTGATGTGCACGGTCAGGACGCGGCTCGCGCCCGCCCCGGCCGTGTACTGGATCTCCGTGCCGTCGGGGGTGAGGACCGCCAGTGCCGTCGGCTCGTGCAAGCGGGTCGCCAGCGCACGCAGGTGGGGCTCGGCGAGCCGGGGGAGCGGGGTGCGGGACAGGGGCGGGAAGCCGAGGTCCAGGACGCGCGGGGTCAGGGCGAAGGTGCGGTCGGGGAGGGCCTGCACCAGGCCGAGGTGCTCGTGGGTGAGCAGGGCGCGGCGGGCCGTGGCCCGGGCCAGGCCGGTCGCCCGTGCCACGTCGCTCAGGGACAGCGCCGAGCGGCCCTCGCCGAACGCGGTCGGCACGGTCAGTCCCCGGGCCAGGGATTCCACGAAGTCCCGGCCCAGCTGGTGCTTGGACGCCGTCGTCCAGGTCGCCAGGCCCGAGGGCGGCGGGCCCGGCCGCGGCGGCGGCACGGTGCGCAGTTCGGTCTCCATCGCCGTCACCGCCGTACGAAGGCGGGGCAGGAGGCTGCCGCGCAGCTCGGTCGCGGAGTGCCGGCTGGTGTGGCTGACCACACTCGCCACGCAGGCCAGGCGGCCGGTGCGCGGATCCCTTACCGGTACGGACACGGCGACCAGGCCCGGTTCGATCAGCTGGTCGTCCACGGCCCAGCCGTCCCGGCGCGCCTGTTCCACCCGCTGTACGAAGGCGGAGTCGTCGGCCTGTCTTTCCGCCGGCGACTGCCGGGGCGGTACGGCGGGGAAGGCCTCGTCCGTGGGGTCCTTCGCGCGGCGGGTGTGCCAGCGGGTCCAGTCCGGCTGTGTCCACTCGGTCGCGAACAGCGCGCCCGGCGCCGTGCGTTCGGCGGGGAGCAGGTCGCCGATGCGGAAGCTGACGGACATCGCGCGGCGGCGGGTGGCCTGGTGGATGAAGCGGATGCCGTCGAGGTCGGCGACCGCGAGCGACACCGATTCGTCCAGCTCGTCGGCGAGGGCGTCGGCGTGGGCGCCGAGCAGTTCGGGCAGGCGGAGGGCGGCCAGGTAGGCGTTTCCCAGCTCCATCACGCGGGGGGCGAGGACGACGTCCCGGCCGTCGAGGCGGACGTAGTCCATGCGGGCCAGCGTCGCGGTGATCCGGTCGACCGTGGAGCGGGCGAGTCCGGTGGCCCTCTCCAGCGCGCTCGGGCTCAGCGTGCCGCCCGCCTCGGTCAGCCGCCGCAGCACCCCGACCCCACGCAGCAACGGCCCGACCGTTTCCCCCGCCTCGACACGGGCGTCGGTCTCCACTGCGCTCTTCGCGGGCATCGGCTCTCCGGTACGGCAATCAGGCACGCCTACGGTAAACCCCGCCCGGCGTCCCCCTCGCCGGAAGCCGCCGGGGAGGCCTACCTCGCCGGAGAGCGTCCAGGGAAGGCCTACGGTGTCCACCCCCTACGCCCGAGAAACCCGCACCCGATACCCCCCCTTCTCATCCCGGCTGACCACCTGGACGGTGATCCCGTGGGCGGTGTCCCGGAAGGTCTCGCCCGGGGTGAGGGGGGCGTCGGAGAGTTCGGTCTGGACATTGGGGCTGCGGGTGCAGCCGGCGCTGTGCGGGTGGCTGTCGTAGACCGTGATCGGGCCGCGGCCGGTGTCGATGCCGCCGTCCACCTTGTAGACGAGCAGGCCCGGTCGGCAGACCACTTCGTCGTTGCCGCCCTGCTCCCGGACCTCGAGGGCGTACGTGCTCCGCGCGTCGAGGGGTACGAGGACCAGCTTGCCGCCGCCCGGCTTGTACAGCGGTGTCAGCTGGTACTCGACGGTGCCCCGGCCCGCCACGCAGCCCACCTGGGAGCCGTCCAGCCAGCCCAGCTTCCACTTGTGCCAGCCGAGGAGATCGTTGTCGGCCCCCCAGTCCTCGCTCATGATGTCCCAGTGCCCGACCGCGCCCCCGCCGTCCTGGGTGTACAGGTCGGGCAGGCCGAAGGTGTGGCCGTTCTCGTGCGGCAGCACCCGGTAGCCGGTGCGGGAGTAGGAGCCGGAGCCGTCGTCCTGCCGGGAGTAGACGAAGGACGCGTTGGCGACGGGGACCCCGTCGGCGACCGGGGCGTCGCCGTTGCCCGCGAAGGTGACGGACAGGACCGTGTCCAGGGCGGAGGGGCCGGCGTTAGGAGTGACCAGGACGTTGAGGATGTCGTAGTCGCGGAAGTTCACCATCGGGTCGGCGGCGGCCACGATGTCCTGCACCAGCTGCCGGTAACCGGGGTCGAAGGGAGCGCCCCGCTCTATGCCGTACTCCTTGAAGGACCTCGGCATCCGCAGCCAGGTGGGGATCGGTGTCTGCGGCCGGTAGTCCAGGCGGCCGTACGACGCGGTCCGGAACCACTGCTGGGTCCGCGGGAAGAACTCGTGGAAGCGGTCCATGGCGCTGCCCTCACCGGGCGCGTCGGAGAAGTCGATCATCAGGGTCAGGGCGCGGAGCGTGCCCGTGGAGTGGGCGTAGCCGTGCGGGGTGGGCATGCCCTCGGTCATCTGCACGTCGACACCGCCGTGGACGGCGCAGGGGACGAGGACGGAGCGGGCCGAGCCGACGGGCCCTGCGGTGGTGGGCGCCATCAGGTGTCCGGTCCCGGCCGAGGTGCTGACCGCGAGGGTCAGTGCGGTCACCACGGCCAGGGCGGCCACCCGGCGCGGGCGTATGCGACGGCGTGCGCGCCGGCACACCTCGCCCCCTTCACTCCGGCCGCCCATGTCACCGCGTTCGCTCCGGCCGCCCAACTCACCCGCTTCGCTCCGGCCGCCGAAGTCGCCCAGGCCGCTCCGGCCGCCAAAGTCACCCCGGTCGCTCCGGCCGCCCACGTGGGCCAGTCCGCTCCGGCCGCCAACTTCGCCTACTCGACCCACTCCGCCGACTTCGCCCAGGTCGCCCACGTCGCGCCTGGCACGCCGGTCGCGCAGGCCCCGAGCGGCGTGCGGTGCACAAGCGGCGTGCAGCTCGCAACCGGCGCCCACATCCCCCGCGGCGCGCTGGCCCCGCGAGGCGCGCCGGCTCCGATTGGCGCATCCATCCCGCTCATCCCGTTGGGCGCCGGCGCCTCCGTCCCGCTTATCCCGCGCGGCGCCTGCATCCCACGCGGCGCCTCCGTCCCGCTCATCCCGCCGGGCGCCCGCATCCCGCGTGGCGCCTGGGCCTGCATCCCGCTGATCCCGTTGGGCGCCGGCGCCTCCGTCCCGCTCATCCCGCCCGGCGCCCGCATCCCGCGCGGCGCCTGGGCCTGCATCCCGCCCGGCGCCTGCATCCGGCGCGGCGCCGACATCCCGCATGGCGCGTACATCCCCCGGCGCGCGCACGCCCCGCGCGACGCGCGCAAATCCGCCCCAGAGGGCTCCTGCGGGAAGGGATATGCGGCGGGGCGGCTGCGGCGGCATGCATGGACCCTTCGCTCCACGGCAGCCGCAGGTCTCCGGCTGCACCCTTGCGCTCACCCTGTGTCGGAGGTGTGTGGGTCGCGCGCTGGAGGAGACCGATCGTGGGAAAGCGGGCCTGCACGGGGGTGAATCCCGGCGGAATGTGAGTGTGTCTCAGGTCACAGGGATTGTTTTCCGGGGCGGGAAATAACCGGGGACCCTCTCCCCGTTTAGACCAGTGTCCGAGCGAAACGGGGACTGCTTCCCCGGATCCCTCAGGGCGTCAAAGCATCAGGACCAGTCCGACACCAGCTCAACACCCCGAGGAGTACGCCGTGCCGACCGCGACCACCCCCGCACCGCGCAAGGTGTCCCGGCCCCGTGCCGACGCCGTGCGCAACCGGGAGCGGATCGTCGCCGCCGCCCGGGAGATGTTCGTCGAGCACGGCCCGGACGTGCCGCTGGACGACATCGCCCGCCGGGCCGGGGTCGGCAACGCCACGGTGTACCGCAACTTCCCCGACCGCGACGCCCTCGTCCGCGAGGTCGTCTGCTCCGTGATGGACCGTACGGCCGAGGCGGCCGAGGTCGCCCTCGCGGAGACCGGGGACGCCTTCTCCGCGCTGGAGCACTTCGTGCACGCCGCCGCCGACGAGCGGATCAGCGCGCTGTGCCCGATGATCTCCAGCACCTTCGACCAGCACCACCCCGACCTGGAGGCCGCGCGCCGGCGCGTGGAGCAGCTGGTCGAGGAGGTCATGCTCCGGGCCGTGGCGGCCGGTCAGCTGCGGGCCGACGTGGGCGTCGGCGACCTGATGATCGCCGTGGCCCAGCTGAGCCGGCCCCCGGCCGGCACGGACTGCCTGCGCGGCGACCGCTTCGTCCACCGCCACCTGCAGATCTTCCTCGACGGCCTGCGGGCCCCCGCCCGCTCCGCCCTGCCGGGCAGGGCCGTCACCGTCCAGGAGTTGCGCGCGTGCTGACCGATTAGTTCGGCCCCCGACCCGAGTCCATCCCTGCACCTGACTTCCGGCCGTCAGCGTCGACGAGCCGCCGAGCCGGTGCCCTGCTGCTCCTCCGCCGCCGTTAGCAGGCGGTTGGTCCACTGTCGTTCGCAGGCGGTTCGTCCGCCACCGTTCGCCGGTTGCTCATCCGCCGTCGTTGTCGGCAGGTCGTCCGCCACCGTTCGCCGGTCGCTCGTCCGCCGTCGTTCGCCGGTTGTTCGTCCGCCGCCCGTTCGTCGGCCGTTCGTCCGCCGATTTATCCGCCTACTCCGCCTACTCCGCTTACTCCGATCTTTCCGTCACCACATCCCGATCCGACTTTTCCGTCACGAAGTCCCGAAGTGGGTACCTCCATGTCCGAAACAGCCCTCAAGGCTCCCGGCGCCGTCGCCCCGAGCGGCGACGCCAACCGCTGGAAGGCGCTCGTCTTCATCGCGCTCGCCCAGCTGATGGTCGTCCTCGACGCCACCATCGTGAACATCGCCCTGCCCTCCGCCCAGACCGACCTGGGCATATCCGACGGCAACCGGCAGTGGGTCGTCACCGCCTACGCCCTCGCCTTCGGCGGTCTGCTGCTCTTCGGCGGCCGTATCGCCGACAAGTGGGGCCGCAAGCGCGCCTTCGTCACCGGCCTGGCCGGCTTCGCCCTCGCCTCCGCGCTGGGCGGCGCCGCCACCACGGGCGCGATGATGTTCGGCGCCCGCGCCCTGCAGGGCGTCTTCGGTGCGCTGCTCGCCCCGGCCGCCCTGTCGCTGCTCGCGGTGATGTTCACCGACGCCAAGGAGCGCGCCAAGGCGTTCGGCATCTACGGCGCGATCGCCGGCGGCGGCGGCGCCGTCGGCCTGATCCTCGGCGGTTTCCTCACCGAGTACCTGAACTGGCGCTGGACCTTCTTCGTCAACGTGCCGTTCGCCGTCGTCGCCGCGGCCGGCGCCTATTTCGTCATCCGTGAGCCCGAGGGCGGCCGCAACCGCTCCCCGCTCGACATCCCCGGCGTGGTCCTGTCCTCCCTCGGCCTGATCGCCCTGGTCTACGGCTTCACCCGTGCCGAGTCCGACGGCTGGAGCGACGGCGTCACCATCGCGATGTTCGTGGCCTCGGTGGTGCTGCTGGGCGCCTTCGCCCTCGTCGAGGCCCGGGTCAAGGCCCCGCTGCTGCCGCTGCGCGTCGTCACCGACCGCAACCGCGGCGGGATCTACCTCTCCCTCGGCCTCGCGATCATCGGCATGTTCGGCCTGTTCCTCTTCCTGACCTACTACCTGCAGGTCGTGAAGGGCTACTCGCCGGTCAAGACCGGCTTCGCGTTCCTGCCGATGGTGGCCGGCATGATCACCGGCTCCACCCAGATCGGCACCCGGCTGATGACCCGGATCCCGGCCCGCTTCCTGATGGGCCCCGGCTTCCTGGTCGCCGCGCTCGGCATGCTGATCCTGACCCAGCTGAAGATCGACTCCTCGTACGGCACCCAGCTGCTGCCCGCGATGGTGCTGCTCGGCCTCGGCATGGGTACGGCCTTCATGCCGGCGATGTCCCTGGCCACCGCGGGCGTCCAGCCCCGGGACGCCGGTGTCGCCTCCGCGATGGTCAACACCTCGCAGCAGGTGGGCGGCGCGATCGGCACCGCCCTGCTGAACACCATCGCCGCCTCGGCGACCACCTCGTACGTCAAGGACCACATCGCCCAGGCCGCCTCCAAGCCGCAGCAGCAGCTGGTCGGGCTCCAGGGCATGGTGCACGGCTACAGCACCGCGATCTGGTTCGCCGTCGGCATCCTCGCCCTCGCCTCCCTGATCGCCTTCACCTTCGTCAACGCCGGCCGTCCGGGGTCCACCCCGGTGGCCTCCGGCCAGGGCGAGGGCATCGAGGACGAGGTGCCGGTGCCGGTGGTGGCCCACTGAGCGGCCGTAGGTGAACCAGTGGCCGCACATGGCCTGATGGCCGTACGTGAACCAGCGGCCGTACGTGACCTGATGGCCGTACGTGACCTAGCGGCCGTACGGCGCTGATCCGGCGGCCGTACGGTGACCTAGCGGAGCCAGGGCAGGTCCGCACCCGCTTCATCGGGCTGGAGGCCCTCGGCGACGATCTCCATGATCTCGCCGAGGGCCTTCTGCTGCTCCGGGGACAGCCGCTCGAACAGCGCCTGGCGTACGGCGGTCACATGGCCGGGCGCGGTGCGCCTCAGCACCTCGGCGCCCTCGTCGGTGAGCACCGCGAACTGACCGCGCTTGTCGGACGGGCAGTCCTCGCGGCGCACCCAGCCGTTCTTCTCCAGCCGGGCGATCGCGTGGGACAGCCGGGAGCGGGTGATCTTCGCCTGCATCGCCAGCTCGGTCATCCGCAGCCGGCGCCGGGGGGCCTCGGCGAGGCCGACGAGCAGGCCGTAGTAGATGTGCGGCATGCCCGCGTCCCGCTGCAACTGCCGGTCGAGGTGGTCCTCCAGCAGGGTGGTGGCGTGCAGATAGGCGCGCCAGACGCGCTGTTCCTCGTCGGTGAGCCAGCGGTGCTGTGCGGCGGAGTCCGGTGCCGTGTTCATGAGTTCCACTGTACGAGGCAGCTCCTTGAAAATTGAACCAAGTTGGGCGTACTCTTATGCGAGAGCTTGAGAGTTAAAGCAATGGAGCAGGGGAGTAGGGGAGCCGTCATGACCACCGCCGAGGAACGCATGCCCGCCCTGTACCTCAGCCACGGCGCCCCGCCGCTCGCCGACGACCCCGTCTGGCCCGGCCAGCTCGCCGCCTGGTCGGCCCGGCTGCCCCGGCCGAAGGCGATCCTCATGGTCTCCGCCCACTGGGAGGAGGCCCCGCTCGCGCTGGGCGCGGTGGACACCGTCCCTCTCGTCTACGACTTCTGGGGCTTCCCCGAGCACTACTACCGGGTCCGGTACCCCGCCCCCGGCGCGCCCGGGCTGGCCGAGTCCGTGCGCAAGCTGCTGCGCGCCCCCGGCACCCCCGTCCAGGACATCCCCGACCGCGGCCTCGACCACGGCGCCTACGTCCCCCTCGTCGAGATGTTCCCCGCCGCCGACATCCCGGTGCTGCAGATCTCCATGCCCACCCTCGACCCGGTGCGCCTGATGGACATCGGCCGCAGGCTCGCCCCGCTGCGCGACGAGGGCGTGCTGATCATCGGCTCCGGCTTCTTCACCCACAACCTGGCCGCCCTGCGCCACACGGGCGGCGGCGTGCCGAGCTGGTCCTCCGAGTTCGACGACTGGGGCCGGCGCGCCCTGGAGGCCCGCGACTGGGACGCCCTGCTGGACTTCCTGGACAAGGCCCCGGCCGGCCGTTACGCCCACCCGCGCACCGAGCACTTCGCCCCGCTCTTCGTCACCATGGGCGCGGCGGACGCGGGCGGCGAGCTGGACGCGCAGAGGTCCGTGATCGACGGGTTCTGGATGGGCATGGCCAAGCGGTCCGTGCAGTTCGGGTGAGGGGTCCGGGCGAGCCGGTTCGGGTGAGCGAAGGGGCCCTGCGGGCGGGTCACAGCTCTTTCTCGTACCAGGCCACGTCCCAGTAGCGGCCGAACTTGCGGCCCACCTCTCGGTACGTGCCGACGTGCCGGAAGCCGAAGCGGGCGTGCAGCCGCTCGGAGGCCTCGTTCGGCTGGGCGATCCCGGCGTAGGCGCGGTGCACGTCCTCGTCCGCGAGCGCCTCGAAGAGGGCGTCGTAGAGCAGCGTGCCGACGCCGCGCCGGCCCGCGTCCGGGGCGACGTACACCGATGTCTCCACGGAGGTGACGTACGCGGGCTTCGGCCGGTAAGCGCTGGATGTGGCGTACCCCAGAATCTCCTGTGACTCCGCGTCCGTGGCAACCATCAGGCGGTGCGGGCCGTCTTCCGGGTGGGAGAGCAGCCAAGGGCGGCGCTCTTCCGGAGTGAAGATCGCGGTATCGAAGGTGATGACCGTCTCACGTACATAGTGGTTGTAGATCGCCGTGAGGGCGTCGAGATCCTCCTCGGCCCCCGGCCTGACCTGCACTTCTGTACGTCGCGTCGGCATCGCGCCTCCCGTGTGGCGGACAGGGTACTGCATGATCAGAAAAATTGGGGGGCGGGTTGGGAATTCTGTCCGGATTCCAGTCGTTGTTTCCCACGGATGCAGGGCACTCGGAGAGAGTCCCACAGACCCTCCCCTCGGTGCCGAGCGTTCATCAGGACCACCCGCCAGCCCACCATCGCAAGGGAGCACGCATGGCAACCCGTGCCGTCGCCCGTCGTCAGTCCGCCACCGGCGAGACGGCCGACTCGGCAAGCAGTGTTCGCGCTCATGGCGGCGAGATCGCGGACCGCGACCTGGTCGGCATGTACCTCGACGAGATCGCGCGTACGCCGCTGCTCGACGCCGCAAAGGAGGTCGAGCTGTCCGAGACCATCGAGGCGGGTGTGTTCGCGCAGCAGATCCTCGACGGCGAGGAGGAGTCGGCCACGAACGCCTCCCGCGAGGAGTTGGAGGCGCTGGTGGCCGCCGGTGAGCGGGCCAAGGACGTCTTCATCCGCTCCAACCTCCGGCTGGTCGTGGCCGTGGCCCGGCGCTACCCGCGCAGCGGCCTGCCCCTGCTCGACCTGATCCAGGAGGGCAACGCCGGCCTGGTGCGCGCGGTGGAGAAGTTCGACTACCGCAAGGGCTTCAAGTTCTCGACCTACGCCACCTGGTGGATCCGTCAGGCCATCACCCGCTCCATCGCCGACCAGTCCCGCACCATCCGGCTCCCCGTCCACCTGGTGGAGGAGCTGGGCCGCATCCGCCGCGTGCAGCGCGAGTTCAACCGTGAGCACGGCCGCGACCCGGAGCCCGCGGAGATCGCCAAGGAGCTGGGCACGACGGCGGAGCGCGTCATCGACGTCCTGGACTGGGCCCGCGACCCGGTCTCGCTGAACATGTCGGTGGACGACGAGGGCGAGACCCAGTTCGGCGACCTGCTGGAGGACACCTCCGCGGTCAGCCCCGAGCAGTCCGTCCTCACCCTCCTGCGCAGCGAGGAGCTGGACGACCTGATCGGCCGCCTCGACCAGCGCACGGCCTCCATCATCAAGATGCGGTACGGCATCGAGGACGGCCGCGAGCGGACCCTGACCGAGGTCGGCAAGGAGCACGGCCTCACCCGCGAACGCATCCGCCAGATCGAGAAGCACGCTCTCCTGGAACTGAAGAAGCTGGCCCGCCAGACCGGCTTCGACGCGGCGGCGTAGCGGGGGAGGGGGAGGTCGTCCACTCACAGGCGTCGCCGCCGTCCCCGCCGGGTGTACGGCGCTCGGGTGCGTGTTGCCTCCGGGGTACGGCGCTCGGGGCGGGTGTTGCCCGTGGGCGTACGGTGCCTGAGGGGAGCGCACGCCGGTGGCGGAAGACGGCGCAAACATGGCGCTGTCCCGTCGCTTCAACTCCCGGGCCCACGGGAACAACCCTTCCGGGCCCCACAGCAGCCAGGCCCGGGAACCGCACTCCCCATGCACCACGCACCACCCCGACTGGGCCGACCCCACGCGCCCACATCGCACCACCCAGGCCACAGAGCCAGGTCCCGCCGCACACCCCCCCGGCGCCGGGACCTTCCCAGCCGGGCCTCGGCACCTATCCCCCCCGGGTGCCGAGGCCCGGCTTCATCGTCTATCCACCGCCAACTACCGTTCGCCAGCCCGTACTTGAGCGACGCTGATCCCGTGCCGCATGCCGTAGTCCGACTGCGCGGTGCTGCCTGAGCGTCCACATCAGGCCAGCACACGTGGGAACAGCGCGGAGGCGGCCACATCCTGGAACGACGGTCCACCCCGTACCTGAACCCCGGGGTGGACCGTCGGATGGCAGATTCTGCCACATGGGCATAGCCTGCCGAGATGAGCACCACCCCGCGCCCCACCTCCGGCACCACCGATCAGCCTCGTCCCGCACCCGCACCGGTCTCGCTGACCGAACGCCGGAAGGCCGAGACCCGGATGGAGATCGCACGGGCGGCGGCCGCCCTGTTCGTCCGCCAGGGTCTGCGCGCGACCCGTGCCGAGGACATCGCGCAGGCCGCGGGCATCGCGCCGCGCACGTTCTACCGCTACTTCGCCACCAAGGAGGAAGCGGTCGCCCCCCTCTACGCGGCGGGCGCCCAGCGCTGGGCGGAAGCGGTCCGCTCTGCCCCGGCCGGTCTCGGCGTTCCCGAGGCCCTGGAGCACGCCGTCCGGCACACCCTCACCCCGGGCGCCGGCGTCTCGGCGGCGTCCTGGGAATGGGTCCGCACCCTGATCCGCCTCGCCGACGCCAGCCCCGCCCTGCGCAAGGTCTGGGCCGAGGTGTGCCAGGCCTCGGAACACACCCTGGCCGAGATCCTCGCGAGCCGCATCGCGTCAACCGACGGCGATGTCCCGACGCCGGCCACCCCCGACCTCCTCTTCGCCGCGGCCGTCGCCGGGGCCGCCGTACGCGTGGCCGTGGAGTCCTGGGCCGCCACCACCGCCCCGCCCACCGGGCCCGACGGCCCCGCGGCCCTCGCGCTGCGCAACCTCGCCTCTCTGCGGAACTTCCGCTGGGCCGGCGAAGAGGACTAGCCGTCACCCACAGGCAGCACTTGGCCGTCACCCACGAACAGGACCAGGCCGTCACCGACAAACCGCACCAGGCCATCACCCCACAACAACCTCCCCCGCCTCGGCAGCCCCCGACCGGGGGCCCAGCCCTCCGCCCAACTCCCGCAACGGGGCACCAGTTCAACCGTCCCCCGCCCGGCTCGGCCGCCCTCCCAACTTCCGCAACACGGCAACACGGCCGCCGGTTCATCCCCCCGCCCCACTCGGCCGCCCGCTCAACTCCCGCATGCACGCCCCCAGTTCATCCACCCCCCGCCCGACTCAGCCGCCCGCCCAACTCCCGCACGCACGCCGCCAGTTCGTCCGGCCCCCGCACCGCGAACTCGTACCCCGTCATCGCCAGCCGCACCGCCAGCCACTCCAGGGGGCCGCCGAAGGCGCCCCGCAGGACGCAGCCTCCCTTCCCGTCGTCCTCCGGTACTCCGAGCCATGCCGGCACCCGCGCGGAGACCTGCTCCGCCGGCGCGGCGAACCGCACCGCGAACTCGTAGGTGTCGTGCCGCCCCTGGATGGACTGCCGCAGAGACTCCGCGGCGCTTCCGGTCGGCAACTGCCGTGGTGTGAACCGGACTCCGGTCGCGAACGGCTTGCTCACCCGGTCCACCCGGAAGGTCCGCCAGTCGGCGCGGTCGAGGTCGTAGGCGACGAGATACCAGCGCCGCCCGGTCGACACGAGCCGGCGCGGCTCGGTCAGCCGCCGCGACTCGCCACCGTCCTTGTCGCGGTAGGCGAACCGCAGCCGCTCGTGCCCCGCCACCGTCGAGGCCATCACGGTCAGCGTCTCCGGCGCGATGCTCGGCCCGTCGCCGCTGGTCAGCGCCGTGGTCGCCGCCTGCAGTGTGGACACCCGGTGACGCAGCCGGGAGGGCAGCACCTGCTCCAGCTTGGCCAGGGCCCGCACCGAGGCCTCGTCCACCCCCTCCACGGCGTGCCCGGCGCCGGCCCGCAGCCCCACCGCGATCGCCACCGCCTCCTCGTCGTCCAGCACCAGTGGCGGCAGCGCCTTGCCCGCCACCAGCCGGTACCCGCCGTCGGAGCCCTTCGTGGCCTGCACCGGGTAGCCCAGCTCCCGCAGCCGGTCGATGTCCCGCCGCACGGTCCGGCGCGACACCCCGAGCCGCTCGGCCAGCTCGCCGCCGGGCCACTCGCGGGGTGTCTGGAGGAGCGAGAGGAGCTGCAGCAGCCGTGCCGGTGTGTCCGTCGTCATGCCGTCGAGGATGCCGTACCACTAGGACATGATCTGACCTAATGCGGTCCTAGCGTGACGGCATGACCTCCACGGAACAGACCCTCAGTGCGCGCCAGGCGCCTGGTGGCCGCCGCCGCTGGTTCGCCCTGGCGATCGTCATGGCCGCCGCCTTCATGGACCTCGTCGACGTCACGATCGTCAACATCGCCATCCCGTCCATCGAGCGGACCGCCCACGCCTCGGTCAGCCAGATCCAGTGGATAACCGCCGGCTACGCGCTGGCCTTCGCCGCGGGTCTCATCACCGGTGGCCGTCTCGGCGACATCCACGGCCGCAAACGGCTGTTCCTGATCGGCATCGGCGGCTTCACCCTCGCCTCCGCCCTGTGCGGCTTCGCCGCCGGCCCGGAGATGCTGGTCGCCTCGCGCGTGCTGCAGGGCGGCATGGCGGCGATGATGGTGCCGCAGGTGCTGTCGATCGTGCACGCCACCTTCCCGGCGCACGAACGCGGCAAGGTCTTCGGCCTGTTCGGCGCGATCGTCGGCCTCGGCGCGGTCTCCGGACCGCTGCTGGGCGCGCTGCTGACGGAGTGGAACCTGTTCGGCCTCGAGTGGCGGCCCATCTTCCTCATCAACCTCCCCGTGGGCGTCCTGGCCTGGCTGCTCGGACGCCGTTTCATCACCGAATCGAAGGCCCCCAAGGCGCTGAAGCTGGACCTGGTCGGTGTCGCCCTGGTCTCGCTGGGCCTGCTGATGCTGCTGTACCCCCTCACCCGCGGGCGCGAGCTGGGCTGGCCCTTGTGGGGCCACCTCTGCATGGCCGGTGCGCTCGTGGTCTTCGCCGCGCTGGTGTCGTACGAAAAACGGAAGGCGGCCAAGGACGGTTCCCCGCTCGTCGAGTTGTCCCTCTTCCGGGTGAAGAGCTTCGCCGCGGGCATCGCCGTACAGACCGTCTTCGGTGTCGCGCTCGGCATCTTCTTCCTGGTCTGGACGCTGTACATGCAGATCGGTCTGGGCTGGAGCCCGCTGCGGGCGGGGCTGACCGGCGTGCCGTTCTCACTGGCGGTGTCCACGGCGGCCGGGATGTCGGTGCAGAAGCTGGTCCCCAGGTTCGGGCGGAAGGTGCTCCAGGCGGGCGCGCTGGTCATGGCTGTGGGCGTCCTGCTCTATCTGTGGGAGGCGCACCGGTACGGCCTCGGCATCGCGTCCTGGCAGATGGCCCTGCCGCTGGTCGTGATGGGAGCGGGGATGGGGCTGATCGTCGCCCCGCTGACGGACGTGGTGCTCTCGGAGGTGCCGCGCGAGCACGCCGGTTCCGCGTCCGGGCTGATCAACACGGTGCAGCAGATGGGCAACGCCCTCGGCCTGGGCCTGGTGTCCGTGGTGTTCTTCGGCGAGATCGGCGACCGGCTCGCCCTGGCCCAGGTCGGCCCGGCCTTCGTGCACGCCTTCCAGCATGCCCTGTGGTGGGTCGCCGGCATCATGGCCGCGATCTTCCTGTTGATGTCCGCCCTGCCGAAGCGGCCGGCGCAGCACGTCGAGGGAGCGGGCGCCCAGGCGCCGGCGCGGGAGCCCGAGCTGGTGCACTGAGAACCGCGCCCACCAGGGCCCGGCACCCGCGGGGTGCCGGGCCCTTCGCGTGCCCCCTCTGTCCGGCCGGACGCCCGATCATGTCCGACTGAGGCCCGAACCTGTTTACTTTCCGGAAATCCCGGCGTAGCCTCCCGACTGAAACCACACGTTCGGGCATCAGTCAGAAGTGAACGGACATCGAGTCGGAGGCCAGCGAGATGTACGCACCGGAACGGCAGCAGGAGATCCTCCGGCTCGCGCGTGACGGCGGCCGGGTGGACGTCCTGTCGCTCGCCGAGGAGTTCCAGGTCACCGCGGAGACGATCCGCCGCGATCTGAAGGCCCTCGACCGCGCCGGCCTCGTCCGCCGGGTGCACGGTGGTGCCATCCCGGTCGGCCGGCTCGACTTCGAACCGGACCTCGCCGAGCGCGAGACCGCCGCGGCCGACGAGAAGGACCGCATCGCCAAGGCGGCCCTCGCCGAGCTGCCGGCCGAGGGCACGATGATCCTGGACGCCGGCACGACGGTCGCCCGGATCGCCGCCGCGATCCCGCTGGAGGCGTCGCTGACCGTCGTCACGCACAGCCTGCCGATCGCCGCCCGCCTCGCCGACCACCCGGGCATCCAGCTCCACCTGGTCGGAGGGCGCGTACGGCACCGTACGCGCGCCGCCGTGGACGCCTGGGCGCTGCGCGCGTACGGCGAGATCCGCGCCGACGTGCTGTTCGTGGCCGCGAACGGCTTCTCCGCCGAGCACGGGCTGACCACCCCGGACCTCGCCGAGGCCGCGGTCAAGCGGGCCGCGGTCGCCGCCGCCCGCCGCGTGGTCCTGCTGGCCGACTCCTCCAAGCACGGCCAGGAGCACTTCGCCCGCTTCGGCGACCTGGGCGACGTGGACCTGCTGATCACCGACACCGGACTGAGCCCTGAAGACGCCGCCGTCATCGAGCGCGGCGGCACGGAAGTAGTGCGCGCATGATCCTCACCGTCACCCCCAACCCCTCCCTCGACCGCACCTACGAGGTCCTGGCGCTCAGGCGCGGCGAGGTCGTCCGTGCCGAGACCGAGCGGATGGACCCGGGCGGCAAGGGCGTGAACGTCTCGCGCGCCGTCGCGGCCGCCGGCCGGCGCACGGTAGCCGTTCTGCCCCTGGGTGGTGCGCCGGGGGCGCTCGTCGCCGACCTGCTCGACGCGCAGGGCATCGAGGTCGCGCCGGTCCCGGTCGCCGGAGACACCCGCTCCAACATCGCGCTCGCCGAGTCCGACGGGATCCTCACCAAGATCAACGCGCCGGGGCCGGAACTGTCGGCGGCCGAGCAGGCCCTGCTGCTGGCCGCCATCCGCGAGCACTCGCGCGACGCCGACTGGATCGCGTGCTGCGGCAGCCTGCCCCGGGGCCTCGCGCCCTCCTGGTACGCCGATGTGGTCACGGAGGCGCACGCCGGGGGCGCCCGCATCGCACTGGACACCTCGGGGCGCGCGCTGCTGGAGGCGCTGCGCGCCCGGCCCGATGTGGTGAAGCCCAACGCCGAGGAACTCGCCGAAGCCGTCGGGCGCCCCCTGACGACCGTGGGCGACGCCCTGAAGGCGGCCGAGGAGGTGCGCGCCATGGGCGCGCGCGCCGTGCTCGCGAGCCTGGGCGCCGACGGGCAGCTCCTCGTCGAGGACACGGGCGCCTGGTACGCCACCGCGCGCGTGGCCGCCGTCCGCAGCAACGTCGGCGCCGGCGACTCCTCCCTCGCCGGCTTCCTGATCGCCGGCGGCAGCGGCCCCGAGGCCCTCGCCTCCGCCGTCGCCCACGGCGCAGCCGCCGTCCAGCTGCCCGGCAGTGTCATGCCGACCCCCGCCGACCTGGACCCGTCGGCGGTGACCGTCACGGCCGAGATCCCCCTCGACCGCGAGCTGACGGAGCCGGTGCCGTGAGCGCCCCGCCCCGCCGACGTACGACCGCTCCCCACCGGCCGTGGCGTGACTCCCCGTCCCTCGCCTCGGCCACCGCCCCGACCCCCACCGTCTCCCCCCACCGCACCACCGTCCCCACCTCCGCCCACCCCTCTCCCCGGGCGATAAGCGTGCAGAGGAGCCCGCGATGAGTGACATGATCACCGCGGACCTGGTCGATCTCGACCTGTCCGCCGACACCAAGGAAGCGGCGGCGCGCGCCCTCGCCGAGCGCATGATGGCCCAGGGCCGGGTGACCGACCTGGAGGGCTTCCTCGCCGACGTGGCGGCCCGCGAGGCCCAGATGCCGACCGGCCTCGACGGCGGCATCGGCATCCCGCACTGCCGCAGCGCCCACGCCACCGAGCCGACCCTCGCCTTCGGCCGCAGCACGGCCGGCATCGACTTCGGCGCCCCGGACGGCCCGGCCGACCTGATCTTCCTGATCGCGGCCCCGGCCGGCGCCGACGACGCCCACCTGACGATCCTCTCCTCGCTGGCCCGCCAGCTGATGAACTCCGAGTTCACCTCGGCGCTGCGCGCGGTGACCGACGCGGGGACGGCGGCGGCGCTGATCCGCGGGGAGGAGACGCCGAGCACGGCGCAGGCGGCTTCGCCCGAGGAGGGCGCGGGCGCTGCGGCGGGTGCCGGGGGCGCGGGCACGGGCGCGGACGCTGCGGCGGGCGCTGCTCAGGGCGACTCCGCGCAGGCCGCCGTGGGCGCCGCGGGCGCCGGGGGCGGCTCCGAAGACACCGCTGCGGCGTCGGTGGCGGCCTCCGCCGGCGCCGCAGCGGGCACCACCGCGCAGGCGCCGGGCGCATCCGCCCCGGCGCAGGCCGCCCCCGCGGGCGCCGGTTCCGGCGGCGAGTCCGCCGAGCGCCCCTTCCGTGTCGTCGCCGTCACCTCCTGCCCGACCGGCATCGCCCACACCTACATGGCGGCCGAGTCCCTGGAGAACGCTGGCCGTGAGGCGGGCGTCGAACTGGTCGTCGAGACGCAGGGCTCGGCCGGCTTCACCCGGCTGGACCCGGCGGTGATCGCGGCGGCCGACGCCGTGATCTTCGCGCACGACGTCCCGGTCCGCGACAAGGACCGCTTCGCCGGCAAGCCCACCGTCGACGTGGGCGTGAAGGCCGGCATCAACCGCCCCGCCCAGCTCATCGCGGAGGTGCGCGAGAAGGCGGCGCGCGGCGAGACGAGCGCGCCGGCGTCCGCGTCGGCCGGCACGCCGGTCGAGCGGGCCGGCGACTCCACCGAGGGGTACGGCACCAAGCTCCGCAAGTGGCTGATGAGCGGCGTGAGCTACATGGTTCCGTTCGTCGCCGCCGGCGGCCTCCTCATCGCCCTGGGCTTCGCGATCGGCGGCTACAAGATCAACAAGGCGCCGTCGGTGATGGACCACTTCATATGGACCCAGGCCGACAGCTGGGGCGCCCTGCTGTTCCAGATCGGCGGCGTCGCCTTCGGCTTCCTCGTCCCGGTCCTGGCCGGCTACATCGCCTACGGCATGGCGGACCGGCCCGGCCTCGTCCCCGGCTTCGTGGGCGGAGCGATCTCACTGACCATCAACGCCGGCTTCCTCGGCGGTCTGGCGGCCGGCCTGATCGCCGGTGGCGTGGTGATGGCCATCCAGAAGGTCACCATCCCGCCGGCCCTGCGCGGCATCATGCCGGTGGTGGTGATCCCGCTGATCTCCTCGGCGATCGTCGGCTTCCTGATGTTCGTCGTCATCGGCAAACCCATCGCCACCGCCCAACGGGCCCTCACCGACGGGCTGAACGGCCTCACCGGCACCAACGCGATCCTGCTCGGCGCCCTGCTCGGCCTGATGATGTGCTTCGACCTGGGCGGCCCGGTCAACAAGGTCGCCTACACCTTCGCCACCGCCGGCATCGCGGTCTCCAACCCCGGCGACTCCGCGATGAAGATCATGGCCGCGGTCATGGCGGCCGGCATGGTCCCGCCGCTGGCGATGGCCCTGGCCACCACCGTGCGCGGCAGGCTCTTCACCCGGGCCGAACGCGAGAACGGCAAGGCCGCCTGGGTCCTGGGCGCCTCCTTCATCTCCGAGGGCGCGATCCCGTTCGCGGCGGCCGACCCGCTGCGCGTGATCCCGTCCTCCATGGTCGGCGGCGCGCTCACCGGCGCCCTGTCGATGGCCTTCGGCGCCACGCTGCGCGCCCCGCACGGCGGCATCTTCGTGGTCCCGCTGATCGGCAACCCGCTGCTGTACCTCATCGCCATCGCCGCCGGCGTCTGCGCCACCACGGGCCTGGTCGTCCTGCTCAAGGGCATGCGCAAGCAGGCCCCGGAGTCCACGTCCACCGACCCCGCCGGGAACGCGGCCGCCACGGCGAGGGAGCCCAAGCAGCCGGTCGCGGCCTGACCGCCGTACCGCCGCGTCTTGTCCCTTTAGTTCGCTGTGAGTTGTTCACGGCACCTGCGAGATACGTCACGGTCCGGGACCAAAGTCCCGGACCGTGGTGTGTACTGGGACGCATGCCTGAGCACGTCCCGACTCTCCAGCTGATCGGCGTGGCCGTCCTCGCTGTGGCGGCCGTCGCGTGGGCCCTCGTGCTGATCCGCCTGCTGCGCCGCATGGGCCCGCTGACCCCGCCGCGCCGCGCCACCGCGCCGCTCCTCACGGCCCTGCCGCGGCAGCGGAGCACGGGTCCCGAGCTGGAGTCCGTCGAGCTGACGCCCGCCGAACAGGACGCCTTCGCGGGCCTGGCCCGGCAGTTCACGAGCGGCTGACGCCGTAGGGCGCCCAACCGCTCAAGCGTCCCACGAGCCGCGAGCCGCCGCCCTGGGGCCCGCCACACCCTCGCCCGTGCTACCCCTGCCGTGCCGCGCGCCGCTCCATGGCGTCGCGGGCCGCGTCCTCCGACATGTACACCTCGCACATGTGCCGCCCGTCGGGCGTCGCCGTGTGCTCGACCTCCCACAGGGAGACCTGGCCGCCGTCCGGCAGCAGGAACGCGTGCTCGTACAGCGCGTAGCTCAGTCCCGCGCGTCCGGCGCGTCCCGGGCGGCCGAACGCCTGCGTGATCTCGTGCGCCGTGGCGGTGGCCAGCAGCGCCGCCGTCTCGGCGCCGGGCCGGTCCGGGTTCTCCGCACGGCGCAGAAGCCTGCGCGCGTGGTCCGCCGAGTCCTCGGAGGCGAACACGTGCCTCGGCTCCGGGATCGCCCACAGGCGCATCAGCGCGGGCAGCTCGAACTCCGGCGTCTGCGGCGGCATCCCGAGCCGCGCCGTGGCCGCCTGCAGCTCCTCCTCGTCGACGTACACCTCGCTCTCCGGGGCGGCGCCCGGCGTGGGATTGTGCACCAGCTCCCACAGCGTGAGCGCGGAGCCGTCGGCGAGCAGCCAGGTGTGCCGGTACGTCTCCCGGTGCAGCCCCGCGCTGTGGTACGCCGAGTGCAGCGAACTGTCGTGCGCCAGCGCGCAGTCGAGCCGCCGTATCACCTCGTCGGGCAGTTCGAAGGAGTTCAGGGCACGGCCGAGGAGCCGCGCGAGGTGCTCCTCAGGAGACTCGGGCGACTCGGCTGGTTCGTACGCTGCCGTCTCGTACGGAACGCTCAAGGTTTCTCCCGGCGTTGCTGCATGTCACCTTGTGGGTGCATACCGTAGCCCCTCGGTCGGACATCATGTCCGGGAACCGAGAAAACGTACGCCGGGAAAACGCGCGGGCCGCGCGAAAAGTTCCCGCGCGGCCCCACGTGACGTCAAAACCTGCCGCTCAGAGGGCACTTCCGGCGGTCCAGGCGCTCCACGGCATGTTCCAGCCGTTGAGCCCGTTGTCCGGGGCGACCGTCGAGTCCGGGGAGTTCTTCACGATCACCACGTCGCCGATGAGGGAGTTGTCGAAGAACCACTTGGCCGGCGTGGCGCCCTGCCCGCCCTGTACGTCCGCGAGCCCGACGCAGCCGTGGCTGGTGCCCTCGCGGCCGAAGGGCGGATTGCCCTTGTTGTACCAGTAGTTGCCGTGGATGAAGGTGCCCGAGCCGGTCAGGCGCATCGCGTGCGGCACGTCCGGGATGTTGTAGGCGTTGCCGAGGCCGACCGTCCGGCTGTCCATGGGCGTCTGCGTGAACTTCTCCGAGATCACCATCTGCCCGTTGTACGTGGTGTGCTGCGGGTCGCCGGTGGAGATCGGGACCGTCTTGATCGTCGTGCCGTCCCGCACCACGGTCATGGTCTGGGTGTCGGCGTCGACCGTGGAGACCTGCGAGCGCCCGATGGTGAAGGAGACGGTCTTCTTCTGCACCCCGTAGACGCCCGGCGCGCCCTGGACGCCGTCCAGGTCGACCTTCACGGTGACCTTGGAGCCGGACTTCCAGTACTGCTGCGGCCGGAAGTCCAGCCGCCGGTCCCCGAACCAGTGGCCGACCACCTGCTGACCGCTGCTGGAGTTGACCGCGATGTGCGACTGCACGGCCTTCTTGTCGGTGATCGACTTGTCGAAGGTGAACGACACCGGCATGCCCACCCCGACCGTGGTGCCGTTGTCCGGGGTGTAGGTGCCGATGAAACTGTTCGCCGGCGTGACCGTGGTGAAGACCGACCTGGTCACGGTGGCGCGTCCGTCCGCGTCCTTCGCGGTCGCGTCGATCTCGTACTTGGTCCCCCGCTCCAGCTGCTCCTTCGGCTTCCAGCTGCGGCCGTCCGCCGATATCGCCCCGGCCACGGCCTGCCCCGTGCCCGCGACGGTCATCTTCACGTCGGTCAGCCTGCCGCCGCTGGCCTTCACTCCGGTCGCGTTGATGGACGCGCCGGTCGAACCGTCCTTGGCCGAGATCACGATCCGTGCCGCCGACGCCTTGGGGGAGTTGCCGCCCTTGCCGTCGTCGGTGGCGTTGGCGCTGCCACCGCAAGCGGTCAGGGTGAGGCTGCCGACCATCAGGGCGGCACAGGCCCCCAGTACGCGCCGCGCTGCTATGTCCGGCGTTGTCACGGGCTGCTCCCAGTTCGTGTGATGTGCGTGATCCGTTCCCTGCGTGAAGAAGGAGGGCACCGGCCACCTCGGAGGTTCCCTCCGGCTCGCGTTGGCGCCGTCACGTGACAGAACCGCGACAATCGGGGCCGGACGAGCCGGCCCGCCTCACACCTGCCCGTACAACTCCCCGTACGACGGCCACACTCCGCCCGCACCGTCGACCGACTCGGCGGCGCGCACCCCCCGGACGATCGCGCGTGTCACCACGTCCGCGCCGGCCGCGAGAAGGCCGTTCATCTCCAGCGGGTGCCTGGCAAGGGCGCGCTCGCCGGTCGCCAGCGCGAACACCGTGTCCCCGTCGTTCATGAGGTGCACCGGCCGTACGGCGCGCGCGATTCCGTCGTGCGCCGTGCCCGCCAGCTTCTGCGCCTGCGCCCTGGAGAGGTCCGCGTCGGTCGCGACCACCGCCAGCGTCGTGTTGAGCGGGGGCGGCGCGTTCCTGGCAGCGGTCTCGTCCAGGCGCCGGCGCGCGGCCTCGTGCACACGCTCGTCCGGGTACGTCACCCGCCCCTGGCACAACTCCCCGTACAGCGCCCCGGTCTCGGGCTCGATCACCGACCCCGCGGCGTTGACGACCACCAGCGCGGCCACGGTGATCCCCGACTCGAGCACCGTGCTCGCCGTGCCCACCCCGCCCTTGACCTGCCCCGCCACGGCGCCCGTACCCGCCCCGACACACCCCTGCGGCACCGGGGCGCCCGGCGCGCTCGCCGCGGCCGCCTCCACCGCGGCCCGGCCCGTCGCCGCGTCGGGCCGTGCGCGGAAGTCGCCTCCGCGGCCCAGGTCGAAGACACACGCGGCGGGCACGACCGGCACGACATGCGCCGGGTCCGGCCCCACCCGCACCCCGCGCCGCTGCTCCTCCAGCCAGGCCATCACCCCGGACGCCGCGTCGAGCCCGTAGGCGCTGCCGCCGGTCAGCACGACCGCGTCGACCCGCTGTACCACGTTGCGCGGATCGAGCGCGTCGGTCTCCTTGGTGCCGGGGCCGCCGCCGCGCACGTCCACGGCGGCGACCACGCCGCCCTCCGGTGCGAGGACGACCGTGGTGCCGGTGAGCCGGCCGCCCCCGCTGCGGGTGGCGTGGCCCACGCGCAGTTCGGCGACGTCCGTGATCGCGTCAACTGTCATGGGGGCCAGTCTGGCCCGGCCCCGCGCCCGCGAGGAGTCAGCCGGTCGGCGCGGTGGCGTCCGCCGTGCGCTCCCGGCCGGCCATGCGCGCCGTCAGCGTCACCCCGGTCGCGACCGCGGCCGCGCACACCAGGCCCGCCGCGAGGACCGCCCAGTCGCCGAGGAAGGTGCAGCAGATCACCAGCAGCGCCGTGACCGGCAGCACCAGCTGCTGGGCGATGCCGACCTTGAAGTGCCGCGAGTGCAGCGCCCAGACGGTGAGCAGGTACAGCGCCGTGGGCAGCGTCACGGCCGCGGACGCGGACAGCGTGGAGATGTGGGTCTTGCCGACCGCGTGTTCCACGGCCACTTCCAGGCCCGCGCCGATCGCGGCGGCGGCCGCGAAGATCAGGTAGTGGCCGTAACCCCACAGGAACGCCTGCCCGTTGGCGCGCAGACGGCCGTGGATGGGCACCACGAAGTAGATCCACCACGCGGAGAAGACGATCAGCAGCCCGCCCGCCGCGATCGGCAGCAGCTCACCCAGCGCGTCCTGCTCGTCGAAGCCCCCCTTCACGGCGGCCGTGGCCGAGGCGATCGTCTCGCCGAGCACGATGATGGTGAACAGGCCGTAGCGTTCGGCGATGTGGTGCGGATGCCAGGAGGTCTCGTAGTCCTTCTCGGCGAACAGCGGCACGCACATCTCCGCCACGGCCATCACCAGGAACACCCAGGGCCGGGCGGGTCCGGGCAGCAGCAGCAGTCCGAGCCAGCCGACCTGGCACACCAGCACGCCGCACGCGTACCGCACTGCCATGGTCCTCTCGGAGCCCTCGGC
The DNA here is from genome assembly GCF_040703635.1 of Streptomyces sp. NPDC007189. NCBI lineage: Bacteria > Bacillati > Actinomycetota > Actinomycetes > Kitasatosporales > Streptomycetaceae > Streptomyces > Streptomyces sp. NPDC007189. Next base: position 207,995 of record NZ_JBEYEY010000017.1, on the reverse strand, counting down.
CGATCTCGCGGCTCTCAGCCACTGCGCGGCCATCGCCAGCCGCATGATCAGATAGCCGAGCCAGACCACCAGGTAGTCGTGATGCTGGAACGCACGGGAGACACCGGCGGCCAGGACCAGGACGCCCGCGATCTGCACGAGGGTGACGACCCGGTAGAGCGCGTCGTCGTTGTCGTACGCCGAGGCGAACCAGGTGAAGTTCATCCACGCCCACCAGATCGCGAAGAACTGCATGGCGTAGTTGAGGATTCCGCCGCCCGCGTGCCCCTGGGAGACGGCGTGCACCAGTTGGACGCCGGCCTGTGCGATCGCAACGACGAAGCACAGATCGAAGAAGAGCTCTAGCGGCGAGGAGACCCGGTGCGCCTCGTCGCGCCCGCGCGCGGTGAGCCGTCGCAGCGGTCCCGAGGACTGGGGTGCGCCCGGAGAGGCGGGCGCCGGAGCGGAACTCGACGTCATGCCACCCAGCAGAGCAGAAAACCGCCCCGAAATCTTGTGAATGCGTTCACAAGCTGTCGAGGCGTCGCGGTGCCGGGTAAACCCAGAGGTCAGGGCGTGCTTCTCGCTCGCCGGCCGACGCCCGCCGGGGCCCTCGGCCGACGCCGGTGACGTCATCGGGAGGGGTTCACCCGGGCCGTACCCTTGAGGCATGAGCGCCGCCCCCGCATCCGAGCCCCGCGACCCGAAGCCCGCGCTGGTCTTCGACGACCCGCTGGACCAGCAGACCTCGGACGACACCGACCGCGGGTGGGGCGAGCGCACGGACGGTGACAGCGCCGCCGACCTCAAGCGTTTCCTCGACGAGAAGCCGCCCCACCACCTCTGAGCCGTCCGCGGCGGCGCCGCTAGCGGTCGTGCCCGGACCCGCGCTGCGCGACCAGCGCGTCGCGGATCTCCTTGAGCACCTCCAGCTCGCTCACCTCGACGACCTCCTTGGTGCCCTCCCGCGCCGCCTTGCGGGCCGCCTGACGCGCCAGGTACTTCGACATGGGCAGGACCATCAGGAAGTAGACGACCGCCGCCGTGATCAGGAAGGTCAGTGTGGCGCCGAGGACGGAGCCCCACATCAGCTGGATGCCGTGCGTCCCCTTGCAGGAGCCGCTCAGGCAGGTGCTGTACTCGTCCAGGTTCTGCGTCCCGATCGCGCCGACCAGCGGGTTGATGATCCCCTTCACCACTGAGTTGACGATGTTCGTGAAGGCCGCGCCGATGACCACCGCGACTGCCAGATCGACGACGTTGCCGCGCATCAGGAAGGCTTTGAAGCCCTGCCAGACGCTCGGTTCCCTCTTCTCGCTCACCTCGGGGACTCTCCTCGCATACACAGGCTGTGGAACAAAACGCTCCGCAACCTACGGCACGGTGCGGCCATCCTGTCCAATCCCGTCCATCGATCGAGGGACTTGACGGCGAGCTGCCTGCAAAGTCTGCGAGTCCGTTCAGCACAGCGTCACCGCCAGGCGCGCCGTGGCGCTCGCGCCGACGAGACGGGCTGCCGTGGCGCGCGGCGCCGACAGCACGACCAGCGCCCCGCTCTCGGCGCCGCCCTCCAGCGGCTCCGGCACCCCGGTCACCCGCACACCTCGTGCGAGCACGCGGGCACCGCCTCCGGCCGACGGATCCTCGGCGGCGATGACATCGACGCGGTCGCCGGGCCTGAGCAGCCGGACCGTGGCCGCGTCGGCGATCCGCACCGGCGCCGTCACCACGTCCACGCGCGCGTGCCGGCGTACGGGCGCCGTCACCGGGTGACCTCGGGCCTGGTCCGCGCGGTGCGGCGCGGACCCGGTGCGCGGTCCCGCGGCGACCAGCGCGGCCGCGGTGACCGCGAGTCCCGCCGCGATGGCCCGACTGCGGTGCCGTACGAGCCGCTGCAGCTGATACCGCCCGCCGCGCATCCGCACCGGTGGGAACTGCGGGACCTCGCAGGTCGCCGGGGCGTCCGTGCCCAGCGGACGCGGAAGCCGGAGGGGCGGCGGGGGAGGTGAGGTGTACGGGGGCGACGAGGACGGTCGGGGAGACGGGTTCGGGGACGACGAGGGCCACGGCACGGAGATCACCGCCTGCGACGAGGAGTTCGGCTTGCGATGCCACGATGAGGCCTCGCGCCGGATTCCGCCGGAGCCGGTGGATCACGGGCGGACTGTGGACAACTCGGCCACCCGAACGGGGAGTTCCGCACGGCCTGCCGCCGGGTCGCCTTCACAGCCGCAAGAACCGCGCCACCCCCAGCCCAGCCCTACGGCAGCGAGAACCCCGGATCCATCCCGCCGAGCGCGTTCACGCACAGGCAGTCCCGGTCGGCGCTCTCCGGCAGTGCCGCCACCGCTTCGAACAGCACGCCGCGCAGTCGGTCCACGTTGGCCGCGAACACCCGCAGCACCTCCTCGTGGGAGACCCCCTCGCCGGTCTCCGCGCCGGCGTCCAGGTCGGTGACCAGGGTCAGCGAGGTGTAGCAGAGCTCCAGTTCGCGGGCGAGCGCCGCTTCCGGGTGACCGGTCATGCCCACGACCGACCAGCCCTGCGCCCGGTGCCACAACGATTCGGCACGGGTGGAGAAGCGCGGTCCCTCGACCACGACCAGCGTGCCGCCGTCCACCGGCTCCCAGTCCCGTCCTCGGGCCGCCTTCAGGGCGACGGCGCGTCCGGTGGGGCAGTAGGGGTCGGCCATGGAGACGTGCACGACGTTCGGCACGGTGCCGTCCGGCAGCGGCAGCCCGTCGAAGTACGACTGCATCCGGGACTTCGTGCGGTCCACGAACTGGTCCGGCACGAGCAGGGTGCCGGGGCCGTACTCGGGCTGCATGCCGCCCACCGCGCAGGGGGCGAGCACCTGGCGGACGCCGACGGAGCGCAGCGCCCACAGGTTGGCGCGGTAGTTGATGCGATGCGGCGGCAGGTGGTGGCCGCGGCCGTGCCGGGGCAGGAAGGCGACCCGCCGGCCGGCGACCTCGCCGAGGAAGAGGGAGTCGCTGGGCGGCCCGTAGGGGGTCTCCACCTGGACCTCGGTCACGTCGTCGAGGAACGAGTAGAAGCCCGAGCCGCCGATTACGCCGATCTCTGCGTTCGCCATGACCAGCACACTAGCGGGCGGTGAGACCGCGGGGGAGCGGCGCCGGGAGGCGCCGAGGACCCCGCCGTCGTACGACGGCAGGGTCCGGGGGAGAAAGCGGTCAGGCCGCGGAGCTGCTGGCGGAGCTCGACGAGGACGAGCCCGAGTCGGACGAGGAGCTCGACGACTTCGAGTCGGACGACGACGTGCTCGACGACTTCGACGCCGGGCTGCTGCTCGACGTGGAGCCGCGGGAGTCGTTGCGGTAGAAGCCGGAGCCCTTGAAGACGATGCCGACCGCGGAGAACACCTTCTTCAGGCGGCCACCGCAGCTCGGGCAGTCGGTCAGGGCGTCGTCGGTGAACTTCTGCACCGCCTCGAGGCCCTCGCCGCACTCGGTGCACTGGTACTGGTAGGTCGGCACTGTCTTCCTCCTGGCACTCTCACTCGATGAGTGCTAACGACCATCCATAGTGACGTATTCCCGGGGATCAGTCCACCGTCATCGGCACGCGGTGATGGACGCCACGTGCGACGGTGCGGTTCTGCGGCCTCGGGGCCAGCCGCGACCGCAGCGCCAGCAGGGTCGCCAGGGCGAGCAGCGTGCCGGCCATCGGCACCAGGAAGCCCGCGCCGCCCCACAGCCGGTCCTCCAGCTGCCCGGCGACCGTGACGGCGGCCGCCTGGCCGAGGGCGACGGCGCCGGTCAGCCAGGTGAAGGCCTCCGTGCGGGCGCCGGCCGGGACCAGGCTCTCGACCAGCGTGTAGCCGGTGATCAGCGCCGGCGCGATGCACATGCCGACGAGCAGGCCGAGCCCGGCGAGCAGCGGCACCGAGTGCGCCGTCCACAGGGCGGACGCGACGATCGCGAGCGCCGTGTAGCCGACGGCCAGGCGGCGCTGCGGGGCGGCCTTCCAGGCGATGGCGCCGCAGACGATGCCGGAGAGCATGTTGCCGGCGGCGAAGACGCCGTACAGGACGCCGTTCATGCCCGGCTCGCCGATCGACTCGGTGAACGCCGCCAGGGAGACCTGCATGCCGCCGAAGACGGACCCGATGCCCAGGAAGGTCACGATCAGCACGCGCACGCCCGGTACGCGCAAAGCGGAGGTGTGCGTCACGCGCGCGTGCCCGTCGTCCCGCCTCACCGGCGGCTGCGTGCCCTTCTGGGCGGCGAACAGCAGCCCGCCGACGAGGGTCAGTGCGCCCTCCGTGACCAGGCCGGCCGCCGGTGTCACGGCGGTGCACAGCGCGGTCGCGAGCAGCGGGCCGAACACGAAGGTCAGCTCGTCGGTGACCGACTCGAACGCCGCCGCGGTGGCCATCAGCGGCGATCCCTGCAGCGTCACGCCCCAGCGGGCGCGCACCATGGGGCCGACCTGCGGGACCGAGGCGCCGGTGGGCACGGCAGCAAGGAACAGCGCCCACAGGGGCGCGTGGGCCAGTGCGAGCGCGGTCAGGGACAGGCCCGCCAGGGTGTGCGCCAGCACGCCGGGGATCAGGACGGCGCGCTGGCCGTGGCGGTCGGCGAGGCGGCCGCTGTACGGCGCGAACAGCGCCATGGAGACACCGGTGACGGCGGCGGTGGCGCCCGCGGCGCCGTACGAGCCGGTGGTGTGCTGCACGAGCAGCACGATGGAGAGGGTGAGCATCGCGAACGGCTGGCGTGCCGCGAAGCCGGGGAGCAGGAAGGTCCAGGCGCCGCGGGTGCGCAGCAGCGGTCCGTATCCCGGGCGGGACGGGGCCGGCGAGGTCTTCTCCGGTTCGGTGGTGGTGACGACCGTGGATCCCACGGCCCGTGCCTTTCTGCCGCCTGGTAGCGCGCGGGCCGTGTGTGGGGCCGGGCGCCGAGAGCTGTCCTCTTGCGCGGACTGCGGTAGATGCCGGCGCCCACTGCGGGTGGGGGCGACCCGGCCGCCATACGGTCGCGCCAGCTCTGCGTCAGGCAGAGTTGGTTCGATCAGGGTGCGGCTTCATCGTACAGGGATCAACCGCTGCCACGGCTGTGAAAACGAGCACCGCGCGCGTGGCCGCCTGGCAATCCACGGGCGAGCGCACCGGGTCCTCTTCATGGGTGCCGTCAGTGCCAGTTTCCCGTGCCGTTCATGCCGAGCCAGCCCGCCAGCTTGCCGCCGTGGGCGACCGCGCGCAGGCGCCGTTCCGCCGCGTCGCGGACCGGGTCGGTGGCGACGACGAGCAGTTCGTCGCCCCGGCGCAGCACCGTCGAGGGCAGCGGAACGAACGATTTTCCTTCGCGCACGACGAGGGTGACGGCGGCCCCGGGCGGCAGGCGCAGCTCGCTGACCTCCACGCCGTGCATCCGGGAGCCCTCGGGGATCTGGACGGACAGCAGGTGGCCGCGCAGCCGCTCCAGAGGCGCCGACTCGATGCCGAGGTCGGCCGCCTCGCCCTTCTCGCCCAGCCGGAGGGTGCGCGCCAGCCAGGGCAGGGTCGGTCCCTGGACGAGGGTGTAGACGACGACCAGCACGAAGACGATGTTGAAGATGCGGCGGCTGGCAGGAACGCCGCTCACCATCGGGATGGTGGCCAGGATGATGGGCACCGCGCCGCGCAGCCCGGCCCAGGACATCAGCGTCTGCTCCTGCCACGGCACACGGAACGGCGCCAGGCTGAGCACCACGCTCAGCGGGCGGGCCACCATGGTCAGGACCAGGCCGATGACCAGCGCGGGCCAGACGTCGTCGCCCAGTTCGTGCGGGGTGACCAGCAGGCCGAGCAGGACGAACATGCCGATCTGGGCGATCCAGCCGAGCCCCTCGGCGAAACCGCGGGTGGCCGGCCAGTGCGGGAGCTTGGCGTTGCCGAGCATCATCGAGGCCAGGTAGACGGCCAGGAAGCCGCTGCCGTGCCCCAGCGCGCCGGCGGCGTACGCGGTGACGGCGATCGCCATCACGGCGATGGGATACAGGCCGGACGCGGGCAGGGCCACGTGCTTCAGACCCCAGGAGCCGAACCAGCCCACCGCGAGCCCCACGGCCGCGCCGATGGCGAGCTCCAGGACGATCTCGCCGAGCAGGACGTACCAGTGCTCGACCGGGCCGGCCGTGGAGAAGGCGACGACCAGGATGACCACCGGGGCGTCGTTGAAGCCGGACTCCGCCTCCAGCGTGCCCGTCACGCGCGCGGGGAGGGGGATGCGGCGCAGGACGGAGAAGACCGCCGCCGCGTCCGTCGACGACACCACCGCGCCGATGATGAGTGCCTGCCGCCACCCCAGCCCGACCAGATAGTGCGCGCCGGCCGCGGTGACGCCCACGCTGACGGCGACTCCGAGGGTCGCCAGGACGGAGGCGGACGACAGGACCGGCCTGATCTCCTTCCACTTCGTGCCCAGACCGCCCTCGGCGAGGATCACGACCAGGGCCGCGTACCCCATGACCTGGGTCAGCGCGGCGCTGTTGAAGTGGATGTGGCCGACGCCGTCCTGGCCCATGAGGACGCCGATGGCCAGGTACACGAGCAGGCTGGGGAGCCCGCTGCGGGAGGAGATGCGCACGGCCGCGACGGCGACGAGCAGGACCACGGAGCAGACGAGCAGGAGCTGGTTGAGGTGGTGAACGGTCAGCGGCGATTCCCTTCCTCGGCTCGCGCACCGGGGGCGCGAGCTCACGTGCACAGGACCCGAGGCTGCGGCGCACCGCACCCAAGTACTTCGTTACCTTACCTAACTCTTGACGCTTTCTTGACGCTCGGCGAGGCAAGATCGAACGCCCGTGCGCGCCGGTTCCCGACTCCGCGTCAAGCGGCACAGGGCCCTGCGCCTATGGTTGCTCCAGCGCTCATTCAAAGTCACAGCCCGACCTGCCGCTCGCGTTAGGACAGCAAGGACAGCGATGCCCCCCAACACCACCGCCACAACGGGAGACACCGCCACCGCCGGTGCCGCGCCCGCCAAGTCCGGCAGGAAGAAGGGGCGCAAAGCCCGACTGATCGTGCTGGTGCTGGTCCTGGCCGTCGTCGCCGGCATCGCCTTCGGCGGCTACTGGTCGGTCAGCACCGTCCGAGCCTCCTTCCCGCAGACCAAGGGGATGATCACGCTCCCGGGCCTGTCGGGGCCGGTCGACGTCAAGCGGGACGGCAACGGCATCCCGCAGATCTACGCGTCCTCCGACGCGGACCTGTTCATGGCGCAGGGCTACGTCCAGGCGCAGGACCGGTTCTGGGAGATGGACGTGCGCCGCCACATGACCTCCGGGCGCCTGTCGGAGATGTTCGGCAAGGGCCAGGTCAAGAACGACGAGTTCCTGCGCACCCTCGGCTGGGACCGGGTCGCGAAGCAGGAGTACGACACCAAGCTGTCGGCCTCCACCAAGAAGTACCTCCAGGCGTACGCCAAGGGTGTCAACGCCTACCTGAAGGGCAAGGACGGCAAGGACATCTCCCTGGAGTACGCCGCCCTGGGCCTCACCAACGACTACAAGCCGCAGCCGTGGACCCCGGTCGACTCCCTGGCCTGGCTGAAGGCGATGGCCTGGGACCTGCGCGGCAACATGCAGGACGAGATCGACCGCGCCCTGATGACCAGCCGCCTCGGCCCGCAGCAGATCGCGGACCTGTACCCGGAGTACCCGTACAGCCGTAACAAGCCGATCGTGCAGGAAGGCCAGTACAGCGAGCTGACCAAGTCCTTCGAACAGAGCGGCTCCACCGGAACGACCGGCACCTCCCAGGGCACCGGCACGGCGGGGACGGCCGGCGGCGCCACGGGCGCCTCCGGGGCCACGACGGGCACGACCGGCTCCTCCGCCTCGGCCACGACCGGATCGTCGCTCACGAGCCAGCTGGCGGGCCTCTACAACGTCCTGGACGATGTCCCGACCGCCGTCGGCGTGAACGGCCAGGGCATCGGCTCCAACTCCTGGGTGGTGGCCGGGAAGTACACCATCACCGGCAAGCCGCTGCTCGCCAACGACCCGCACCTGGAGGCGTCCCTGCCGGGCGTCTGGTACCAGATGGGCCTGCACTGCCGCACCGTCTCCAGCACCTGCCAGTACGACGTGAGCGGCTACACCTTCGCTGGCATGCCCGGTGTGGTCATCGGCCACAACGCGAACATCGCCTGGGGCATGACGAACTCCGGCGTCGACGTCACCGACCTCTACCTGGAGAAGGTGACCGCGAACGGCTACCTGTACGACGGCAAGATCCGGCCCTTCAAGACCCGCGAGGAGACCATCAAGGTCGCCGGCGGCTCCTCCAAGAAGATCGTCGTGCGCCAGACCCAGGACGGGATGCCCCTGCTGTCCGACCGCGACGACGAACTCGTCCAGGTCGGCAAGCGGGCCACCGTCAACACCGCCGCCCCCGACCGGGGCGACGGCTACGGCATCGCGCTGAGGTGGACCGCGCTCGACCCGGGCACCTCCATGGACGCCGTCTTCGCCCTCGACAAGGCGGCGGACTGGCAGGACTTCCGCCAGGCGGCCGCCCTGTTCGACGTGCCCTCGCAGAACCTGGTCTACGCCGACACCGAGAACCACATCGGCTACACTCTGCCCGGGAAGATCCCGACCCGCTCCTCGGCGGACGACGGCTCCATCCCGGCGCCGGGCTGGGACTCCAAGTACCGCTGGACCGGCTTCATCAAGCAGGACGAGCTGCCCTACGAGTACAACCCCAAGCGCGGCTACATCGTCACCGCCAACCAGGCCGTGGTCGACAAGGACAAGTACCCGTACACCCTCACCACCGACTGGGGCTACGGCACCCGCAGCCAGCGCATCACCGACCTGATCGAGTCCAAGATCAAGGACGGCGGCAAGATCTCCACCGACGACATGCGGCAGATGCAGCTGGACAACAGCAGCGAGATCGCCAAGCTCCTGGTGCCGAAGCTGCTGAAGATCAACCTCGACGACAAGGACGTGCGCGACGCGCAGAAGCTGCTGGAGGGCTGGGACTACACCCAGGAGTCCGACTCCGCGGCGGCCGCCTACTTCAACGCGGTCTGGCGCAACATCCTCAAGCTCGCGTTCGGCAACAAGCTCCCCAAGGAACTGCGCGTCAAGGGACAGTGCCTGTGGGTCGACAAGATCGACAGCACCGGCCCGGTCGACGACGACACCAAGGTGCGCGAGTGCGGCCAGCGCGACGCCGACCAGGCGCAGCCGGACGGCGGCGACCGCTGGTTCGAGGTCGTGCGGACCCTGATGGAGAAGCCGGACAGCGACTGGTGGAAGACGCCCGCCTCGGGCACCCGCAAGGCGACGCACGACGTGGACCAGCTCTTCGCGCGCGCCATGATCGACGCCCGCTGGGAGCTGACCGCCAAGCTCGGCAAGGACATCGACACCTGGAGCTGGGGCCGGCTGCACCGCCTGTTCCTGAAGAACCAGACCCTCGGCACCGACGGCCCCCAGGCGCTGCAGTACATCCTCAACCGCGGCCCCTGGAAGCTCAGCGGCGGCGAGGCCACGGTCAACGCGACCGGCTGGAACGCCGCCGGCGGCTACAACGTCGTGTGGGTGCCGTCCATGCGGATGGTCGTCAACCTCGCCGACCTCGACAAGTCCAAGTGGATCAACCTGACCGGCGCCTCCGGGCACGCGTTCAGCGCGCACTACACGGACCAGACCAGCCTGTGGGCCAAGGGCGAGCTGCTGCCCTGGTCGTTCACGGCGAAGGCGGTCGACGACAGCACCAGCGACACCCTCGTCCTCAAGCCGTGACCGGCTGACGGAACGCAGAACGGCCCTCCACGCGCGTGGAGGGCCGTTTCGTCGCCCGGGCCGTCAGGCGTCCGGGAAGCGGCGCACGCCGGAAGGGGTCACCACGGCGTGCACGGGCTTGTCGTGCGCCTCCGCCGGGACGTGTGCGACGACTTCCGTGTCGTACAGCAGCACCACGAGCCGGGGACGGGCGCCCGCGCGCTCCAGCCGGGCCAGCACGCGGTCGTACGACCCTCCGCCCCGCCCCAGCCGCATCCCGCCCGCGTCGACCGCGAGCCCGGGCAGCAGGACGACGTCCGCGTCCGTCACCGCGTCCGGGCCGAGCCGCGCGCCCGAGGGTTCGAGGAGCGCCATCTTCCCGCCGTGCCGGACCCGGGCGAGGGAGTCCGGGCCGGTGTACTCGCCCCAGTCGAGGTCGTTGTCGGGCAGGAGCGCGGGGAGCAGCACCCGTACGCCCCGCGCGCGCAGCGCGTCCAGCAGGGCGGGGGTGCCGGGCTCGGTCCCCACGGAGACGTACGCCGCCACCGTGCGCGCCCGCGCCAGCTCGGGCAGCTCCAGGGCGCGTTCGGCCAGGGCGCGGGCCGTCACGGCGACGTCATCGTCCGTCAACCTGTTCCTCACCGAGAGGAACGCGCGCCGCAACGTTCGCTTGTCAGGCTCGCTCGTGCGTCCGTCGTGTGCCACGTGTCGTTCTCGCACCCTTCTTGAATGCCGTCATAAAGGGTCAACCAATGGGAGCCACAGATTCCACACAAAGGCACCCGATAAGGTTGCGGGCATGACTCAGTCGCACCCCAGGATCAGCAAGGCTGTCATTCCCGCGGCCGGCCTCGGCACCCGGTTCCTGCCGGCCACCAAGGCCACTCCCAAGGAGATGCTGCCGGTCGTCGACAAGCCCGCGATCCAGTACGTGGTCGAGGAGGCCGTCTCGGCGGGGCTCGACGATGTTCTCATGGTCACCGGACGCAACAAGCGCCCGCTCGAGGACCACTTCGACCGCAACTACGAGCTGGAATCCGCCCTGAACAAGAAGGGCGACGCCGAACGGCTCGCGAAGGTGCAGGAGTCCAGCGACCTGGCGACCATGCACTACGTCCGCCAGGGCGACCCCAAGGGCCTCGGGCACGCCGTGCTGTGCGCCGCCCCGCACGTCGGCCACGAGCCCTTCGCGGTGCTCCTGGGCGACGACCTGATCGACCCGCGCGATCCGCTGCTCCAGCGCATGATCGAGGTCCAGGAACACCACGGCGGCAGCGTGGTCGCCCTCATGGAGGTCGCGCCCGAGCAGATCCACCTCTACGGCTGCGCGGCCGTGGAGCCGACCGCCGACGGCGACGTGGTGCGGGTGACCGGGCTGGTCGAGAAGCCGGACCCGGCGGACGCCCCGTCGAACTACGCGATCATCGGCCGGTACGTCCTCGACCCGCACATCTTCGACATACTGCGCAAGACCGAGCCGGGCCGCGGCGGGGAGATCCAGCTCACCGACGCCCTCCAGCAGCTCGCCGCGGACGAGAAGGTCGGCGGGCCGGTGCACGGCGTCGTCTTCAAGGGCCGCCGCTACGACACCGGCGACCGGGGCGACTATCTGCGTGCCATTGTCAGACTCGCGTGCGAACGTGAAGACCTGGGCCCGGACTTCCGGACCTGGCTTCGCAGTTACGTAGCCGAGGAGATGCAGCAACGTTGAGCACCGCCGCGACCCGCCCCGCCGGCCCGGACCACCTGTGGTCGGTGGACGAGCACCTGGAGGACGTCCTCTCCACCGTCCGCCCCCTGGAACCCATCGAGCTGCACCTGCTCGACGCCCAGGGCTGCGTCCTGGTCGACGACGTCACGGTGCCGGTGTCCCTGCCGCCGTTCGACAACAGCTCCATGGACGGGTACGCGGTGCGGGTCGCGGACGTCGCGGGCGCCGGCGAGGAGTTCCCGGCCGTCCTCGAGGTCGTCGGTGACGTCGCGGCGGGCGCGGCCGACCCGGTCCGGGTCGGTCCCGGCCAGGCCGCCCGCATCATGACCGGCGCCCCGCTGCCGCCCGGCGCCGAGGCCGTCGTCCCGGTGGAGTGGACCGACGGCGGACTCGGCGCGGGCCCGGTGAGCGGCATGCGGGCCCGCAGCCTGGCGCCCGAGGGCGCCCAGGGCCAGGTGCGCGTGCACCGCCCCGCCGAGCCGCGCGCGCACGTGCGGGCCGCGGGCAGCGACGTGCAGGCCGGCGACCGGGCCCTCCAGGCCGGGACGATCCTCGGCCCGTCGCAGATCGCGCTGCTCGCCGCGATCGGCCGCGGCACGGTACGCGTGCGCCCGCGCCCGCGCGTGGTCGTCCTGTCCACCGGCAGCGAACTCGTCCAGCCCGGCGAGGAGCTGGGCCGCGGCCAGATCTACGACTCCAACAGCTTCGCCCTCACCGCCGCCGCGCGGGACGCGGGCGCCATCGCCTACCGGGTCGGCGCCGTCGCCGACGACGCCGAGACCCTGCGTTCCACCATCGAGGACCAGCTCGTCCGCGCCGACCTGCTGGTGACCACCGGCGGGGTGAGCGTCGGGGCGTACGACGTCGTCAAGGAGGCGCTGTCGCACGTCGGCGACGAGGACGAGGCGGGCGGCGGGGTGGAGTTCCGCAAGCTCGCCATGCAGCCCGGTAAGCCCCAGGGCTTCGGCACCATCGGCCCCGACCACACGCCGCTGCTGGCCCTGCCGGGCAACCCCGTGTCGTCGTACGTCTCCTTCGAGCTGTTCGTCCGCCCCGCGATCCGCACCCTGATGGGCCTGCCGGACGTGCACCGGCCCCGCACCCGGGCCACCCTCAGGGCCGACGAGGCGCTGCGCTCGCCCAAGGGGCGCCGGCAGTTCCTGCGCGGTGCGTACAGCGACGGCGAGGTGACCCCCGTGGGAGGCGCCGGCTCGCACCTGATCGCGGCGCTGGCGCAGGCCGACGCGCTGATCGTCGTCCCCGAGGACGTGGAGTCCGTGGAGCCCGGCGCCGAGGTGGAGGTCGTGCTGCTCGGCTGAGGCACGCGCGCGTGCGTGCGGCCGGCCGGGGGTCCTGGGCCGGTGCGCGCGCGGACAGGGCGGTAGCGTGTCGCGCACAACAGGCCCGCGCAGCGCAGTGCGCCGGGCCCGGACCGGGAGCGGCACACAGCATGACTGAGTCTTTCCGGGGGGAGACCCCCGGACCCCCTGTGCAGGACGGGCTGACGCACATCGACGAGGCGGGCGCGGCCCGCATGGTCGACGTGTCCGGCAAGGACGTCACCGCGCGCACCGCCCGCGCCAGCGGCCGTGTCCTCGTCTCCCCGCGCGTGGTCGAGCTGCTGCGCGGCGAGGGGATGCCCAAGGGCGACGCCCTCGCCACCGCCCGCATCGCCGGCATCATGGGCGCCAAGCGCACCCCGGACCTGATCCCGCTGTGCCACCCGTTGTCGGTGTCGGGTGTGAAACTGGACCTGTCGGTCGCGGACGACGCCGTGGAGATCCAGGCCACCGTGAAGACCACGGACCGTACGGGCGTCGAGATGGAGGCCCTCACCGCCGTGACGGTCGCCGCGCTCACCGTGATCGACATGGTCAAGGCGGTCGACAAGAAGGCGGTCATCACGGACGTGCGGGTGGAGGAGAAGACGGGCGGCAAGTCGGGCGACTGGAGCCGGGCATGAGCTACCGGGCTCTGGTGGTCACCGCGTCCAACAGGGCTGCCGCGGGCGTCTACGAGGACAGGGGCGGCCCCTTGGTCGCCGACGGCCTGAAGCGCTTCGGGTTCGCCGTCGACGGCCCCCGGGTCGTCCCGGACGGGGAGCCGGTGGAGGCGGCCCTGCGTGCGGGGGTCGACGCCGGCTACGACGCGATCGTCACCACCGGCGGCACCGGCATCTCGCCGACCGACCGCACGCCGGAGGCGACCCGCGCGGTGATCGACCGCGAGGTGCCGGGCATAGCGGAGGCCATCCGGGCGTTCGGATTCCAGAAGGTGCCGACCGCGGCGCTCTCCCGCGGACTGGCCGGGGTGGCGGGCCGGACCCTGATCGTCAATCTGCCGGGTTCCACGGGCGGCGTGAAGGACGGCCTCGCCGTGCTGGAGACCCTGCTGGTGCACGCCGTCGACCAGATCCACGGCGGCGACCACGCCGGACCCGGAAGCGGGGGTGCGAGCTGAACAGCCCATCCTGGCCCGTCGTGCTGGCGGACGGCGATGTCGTCCTCCGGCCGATACGGCTGCGCGACCAGCGGGCCTGGCGCGAGGTGAACCGGCGCAACCGCGACTGGCTGCGCCCCTGGGAGGCGACCATCCCGCCGCCCACGCCGAGCGGACCGATAGCGCACCGGCCGACCTACCGGCAGATGGTCCGGCACCTGCGTTCCGAGGCGGGCGCCGGCCGGATGCTGCCGTTCGTCATCGAGTACCAGGGCCGGCTCGTCGGGCAGCTGACGGTCGCCGGGATCACCTGGGGATCGATGTGCTCGGGGCACGTGGGTTACTGGGTGGACGAGGCGGTGGCCGGGCGCGGGGTGATGCCGACGGCGGTCGCGCTCGTGGTGGACCACTGCTTCCGCACGGTCGGACTGCACCGCGTCGAGGTCTGCATTCGCCCCGAGAACCGGCCCAGCCGCCGGGTGGTGGAGAAACTCGGATTCCGCGAGGAGGGGCTCCGGCCGCGCTATCTGCACATCGACGGCGCCTGGCGCGACCACCTGGTGTTCGCGCTCACCGCCGAAGAGGTGCCCGACGGTTTGCTCGCGCGGTGGAAGCGGGCACGCTCTCAGGCGGAGCGCCGCAACGCGCAGAACACGCCGGAGAATCACGCCTAGCCGTGTACCGGCCGACGCAAATTGAATATGTGTTCGAAATTGATCGGTTGTTGACCGTCTCGGGGCATTGAATTCCCGTCTGCGGTGGTCCACTGATCGCATCGGTCGCAAAAAAAGCTGGAAATATCAGCCAGATCGTGCGACACACCGGCCCAATTGGCGGATGGCCTCGCGTAAACCCCTCTACGGTGTGAGACGTGAGCAGCAGCGGCCTCATCTACGCAGTCATTGTCGGGGCCTGGGCCGCCTACTTGGTGCCGATGTGGCTCCGTAGGCAGGACGAGCTGAACGAGGCCCGTCCGACGGAACGCTTCAGCACCGCCATCCGGCTGCTGTCCGGACGGGCGGGAATGGAGCGCCGGTACGCCAGGGACCTGCGGGCACGCTCCGCCCAGGAGGGGGAGCGGGACGCCGGCGAACCGGACGCCGTCACCGACTCGGTGGACGTCCGGGCCTTCGCCGTGCCTCCGACCCGCCGTCAGACGGACGCCGGCACCGAGCCCGAGTCACCCGAAAGGGCGGAACCGGCGCGCGAGCAGGACGCCGCGCCCTCGCCCAAGTCCCCTTCCGTGCCCGCGCGGGAACGGACGCCGTCCGCGCGGCCGACGCCCTCCGCGCAGGCGGCCGCGGCGCGCGCCCGGCGCTCGAAGGTCCTCGCGCGCCGCAGGCGTACCACCGTGATGCTCTTCCTCGCCTTCACCCTGGGCGCGATCGTCGCCGCCGTCGGCGGACTCGCCTTCCTGTGGGTGCCCGCCGTACCGGCCGTGCTGCTCAGCGCCTACATCGCGTACCTGCGCTCCCAGGAGCGCCGCCGCTTCGCCTACCAGATGGACCGCCGCCGCGCGGAGGTCGCCGCCCAGCGGCTGCGGGAGCGGGAGCGCCAGCCGCGTCGCCGCGCACCCCTGGACGAGAGTCCCGGCGCCGACGAACCGGAGGAGGCCCCTCAGACCGCGACGGACCCCGGGCTCGCCGCGCTCGCCGCCGACCGGCGCGCCCTGGTCGAGCAGACGGACCACGCCGAGTGGGTCGACCAGCAGCGGGAGCGGCAGCGGCGGCCCGGCGGGGACAGCTGGGACCCGGTGCCGGTGCCCCTGCCGACGTACGTGACCGCGCCGGTCGCGCCGCGCGCCACGTCCGACGTGGACCTGGGGGCGCCCGACACCTGGAGCTCGGCGCGTTCCAGTTCGGTCGCGCCGGAGCAGGAGACGGACCACGCGCCGCAGACCGAGGCCGGCGAGCAGGCGCCCGCGTCCCAGGACACGCCGGCCGGCGGCCGCAAGGACGCGCTTCCCCAGGCCCGCAACCGCTCCCGCGGAGGAAGTCCCGGTGCCTCCGCCCGCCGGTCGCGCGAGCGCGGCCGCACGCCCCTGTTCGACCAGTACGAGGACCGCGACCGCCCGCGCGCGGCCAACGAGTGACGCCCACCACACTCCGGAAGGGCGCGCTGACCAGTCCGGGAACGGATTTCCAAGCACCCCGATCGGGATGCTAAAGTTTCACTCGTTGCAAGGGCCTGTGGCGCAGTCCGGTAGCGCACCTCGTTCGCATCGAGGGGGCCAGGGGTTCAAATCCCCTCAGGTCCACGCAGCATGAAGCCCCGGTCGGTGAAAGCCGACCGGGGCTTCATCGTGTCTACAGCCGCTTGGCGAAGCAGCGGCTGTCCGCGTGGTGGCGGTAGTAGCCGAACTTGGCGCACGGCTCGTAGCCGCTGGAGGTGTACAGGGCGATGGCCTCCGGCTGCTTGGTGCCCGTCTCCAGCACCATCCGGACCCGCCCGGCCGCGCGGGCGTCCTCCTCCAGGGCCGTGAGGATGCGGCGGGCGATACCCCGGCCGCGCATCTCGGCGACGACGAACATGCGCTTCAGCTCGGCGTCGCCGTCCTCGTTGCCCTCGCCGTTGCGATCCTGGCTGCGCCAGCCGCCGGTGGCCACGGGGCGGTCGAACGCGTCGTACGCGATCAGGTAGACGCCGTTCGGCGGGTCGAAGTCCGTCGCGGCCAGGACGGTGGCGTCCCCCTCGTCGCCGTAGCGCTCGGCGTACTCGGCCTGGACCTCGTCGTTGAGCTTCACGGCGTCGGGGTGATCGAAACGAACGCGGCGTATATACATGCTGAGCATCGTACTTCTATGCAGTCGGTGGGCCCCGGGCTGGTGCGGGCTCCGACCAGTGTGCCGGTATCGTGCCCGGGTGCTGACTGTGACCTCGGTGAACGTGAACGGGCTGCGAGCCGCCGCCAAGAAGGGCTTCGTGGAGTGGCTCGCGCAGACGGACGCGGACGTCGTCTGCCTGCAGGAGGTGCGGGCCGAGCCGCACCAGCTGCCCGAGGAGGTGCGCCGGCCCGACGGCTGGCACGTCCTGCACGCCCCGGCCGCCGCCAAGGGCCGCGCGGGCGTCTCCCTCTACACGCGGCGCGAACCCGACGCCGTCCGCATCGGCTTCGGCTCGGCCGAGTTCGACGGCAGCGGGCGCTACGCCGAAGCCGATCTGCCCGGCGTCACGGTCGCCTCCCTCTACCTGCCCTCCGGCGAGGTCGGCACCGAGCGGCAGGACGAGAAGATCCGTTTCATGGACGAGTTCCTCGCCCACCTCACGGCGCTGCGCGAGCGGGCCGCCGCCGAGGGCCGCGAGGTCGTCGTCTGCGGCGACTGGAACATCGCCCACCAGCAGGCCGACCTGAAGAACTGGCGCGGCAACACCAAGAACTCCGGCTTCCTGCCCGAGGAACGCGCCTGGCTCAGCCGCGTGTTCGCCGCCGAGGACGGCGGCTACGTCGACGTCGTGCGCGCCCTGCACCCCGGGACCGAGGGCCCGTACACCTGGTGGTCGTACCGGGGGCGGGCGTTCGACAATGATTCGGGGTGGCGCATCGACTACCACGCCGCCACGCCCGGCCTCGCCGGGAAGGCCGTCAAGGGCTTCGTCGAGCGCGCGGCCACGCACGCCGAGCGCTGGTCGGACCACGCGCCGGTGACGGTCGTGTACGACCTGTAGTCCGAAGTCCTCTAGTCCCGCTTGCTGATCCGCCGGTCCAGGGCCAGGGACAGTTCCGCCTCCACCACGTTGCGGGCCAGTGGGCGCAGGCGGTGGAGGTCTTCCTCGGGGGCGTGGCGGAGGATCAGGTCGGTGAAGAGTTCGGCCAGGGCGTCGGCGTGTTCGCGGACGCGGGCGGCGGCCGTGAGGACCTCGGCGAGCGGGATGCCCTCGCGGACCAGCGCGGAGGACACGTCCAGCAGGCGGCGGCTGATGTGGACGATCTCGTCGCCGTCGGTGCCGAGGTAACCCAGCTCCATGGCGGCGGCGAGGTTCTCCGGGGTGACCTCGCCCTCGAAGCGGGCGGCGAGTTCCTCCGGGGTGAGGCGGACCGGTTCCTCCTCCGTGGGCGTGCCGACGCCGAGCAGGTCGGCGACGTCGCGGCCCTGGTCGAGGGCCTCGGCGAGTTCCGCGATGCCGTTCAGCGTGTGGCCGCGCTCCAGCAGGGCGGCGATGGTGCGCAGACGGGCCAGGTGGTGGTCGTCGTACCAGGCGATACGGCCCTCGCGGCGGGGCGGCGGGATCAGCTTGCGCTCGCGGTAGAAGCGCAGGGTGCGCACGGTGATGCCGGCGAGCCGCGCCAGCTCCTCCATGCGGTACTCGCGCCGTCCTGGCGGCCGTGCCTGCGGGCGTTCCGTGTCCTCTGCCACGCCCGAAGCCTATGTTGTACCGCCGGTAACTTTCCTTTCCCGACCCCTACCGCTCAGTACGGAGCTGCTCTACAGTCCCATTGCGCCAGTGTTCACTGGCAGAGTCCAAGGCGATGCGTGGAGGCTTCGGGATGGCCCAGCACGAGCATGTACGGGTGGCGGTGATCGGGTCCGGGTTCGGCGGTCTGGGAGCCGCCGTGCGGCTGCGCCGCGAAGGGATCACCGACTTCGTCGTCCTGGAGCGGGCGGACAGCGTAGGCGGCACCTGGCGGGACAACAGCTACCCCGGGTGCGCCTGCGACGTGCCCTCCCACCTCTACTCCTTCTCCTTCGCGCCCAACCCCGACTGGCCGCGCACCTTCTCCGGGCAGCAGCACATCCGCGCCTATCTGGAGCACGTCACCGACCTGTTCGGGCTGCGCCCGCACATCCGCTTCGACTCCGAGGTCAAGCTGATGACCTGGGACACCGAGAAGCTGTGGTGGGAGATCGAGACCGTGCGGGGCACGCTCACCGCCGACGTCGTCGTCTCCGCCACCGGGCCGCTGTCCGACCCGAAGATCCCCGAGATCCCGGGCCTGGAGTCCTTCCCCGGCAAGGTGTTCCACTCCGCCCGCTGGGACCACGACTACGACCTGCGCGGCAAGCGCGTCGCCATGGTCGGCACCGGCGCCTCCGCCATCCAGATCGTGCCCGCCATCCAGCCGAAGGCCGGCCGGCTCACCCTCTTCCAGCGCACCCCGCCGTGGGTGATGCCCCGCATGGACCGCGCCATCAGCGGCGCGGAGCGCCGGCTGCACCGGTTGCTCCCCTTCACCACCCAGCTGCGGCGCGGGCTGCTGTGGGGCATCCGGGAGCTGCAGGTGCAGGCGTTCACCAAGCACCCCGAGGAACTCGGCCTGGTCGAGCAGCTCGCCAAGCGCAACATGGCCCGCGCCATCAAGGACCCGGCCCTGCGCGCCAAGCTCACCCCCGACTACCGCATCGGCTGCAAGCGGATCCTGCTGTCCAGCGAGTACTACCCGGCGCTGGCCCAGCCGAATGTGGACGTCGTCGCCAGCGGGCTCAGCGAGATCCGCGGCTCGACCGTCGTCGCGGCCGACGGCACCGAGGCCGAGGTCGACGCGATCATCTTCGGCACGGGCTTCCACGTCACGGACATGCCGATCGCCGAGCGCGTGGTCGGCGCCGAGGGCATCACCCTCGCCGAGTCCTGGAAGAACGGCATGCAGGCGCTGCGCGGCGCCGCTGCCGCCGGGTTCCCCAACTGGATGACGATCATCGGGCCCAACACCGGCCTCGGGAACTCCTCGATGATCCTCATGATCGAGTCCCAGCTGAACTACATGGCCGACTATCTGCGGCAGCTCAACGTCCTCGGCGGCCGTACGGCCCTCGATGCCCGGCCGGCGGCCGTCGAGGACTGGAACCACAAGGTCCAGGAGCGGATGAAGCGCACGGTGTGGAACACCGGCGGCTGCACCAGCTGGTACCTCGACGACAGCGGCCGCAACACCACCATCTGGCCCGGTACGACGTCGGAGTTCCGGCGCGCGACCCGGCGGGTGGACCTGGCCGAGTACGAGGTCATCCGGGGGTCCGCCGCCCAGCCGTCCGGCACGGCCGCACCGAAGACCGTGGCCGCCGCCCGGCAGAGCGAAGGCGCCGCATGAGCCGCCCCGCCCCCGCCGCTTCCGTCACCTCCGGGCCGTACGCCCCGCCCGCGCCCGCTCGCGAACTCACCGTCGTCTCCGCCGACGGCGCCCCGCTGCACGTCGAGGTGCACGGCCCCGAGGACGCGCCGCCCGTCGTCCTCTCCCACGGCTGGACCTGCTCGACCGCCTTCTGGGCCGCGCAGATACGCGACCTCGCCACCGACCACCGGGTGATCGCCTACGACCAGCGGGGGCACGGGCGCAGTCCCGCGAGCCCCGCGTGCACCACCCAGGCGCTGGCGGACGACCTCGAAGCAGTGCTCGCGCAGACGCTCGCGCCCGGCGAGAAGGCGCTGATCGTCGGCCACTCCATGGGCGGGATGACGGTCATGGCCGCCGCCACGCGCCCCCGGTTCCGGGAACACGCCGCCGCCGTCCTGCTGTGCAGCACCGGCAGCTCACGCCTCGTCGCGGAGTCGCGGGTGCTGCCGCTGGGCGCCGGGCGGGTGCGCACCTGGATCACCGGGCGCATCCTCGGCTCGCGCGCCCCCCTCGGGCCGGTCACGCCGGTCGCCAAACGCATCCTCAAGTACGCCACCATGGGCGCCGGGTCCGCCCCGCACATGGTGGAGGCGTGCGCCCGGATCGTGCACGCCTGCCCGCGCGCCGTACGCCACGCCTGGGCCGCCGTCCTCGACTCGCTCGATCTCGACCACGGCGTACGGGAGTTGCACACGCCCACCGCGATCGTGCACGGCGCGTCCGACCGGCTCACGCCCCCCGTGCACGCCCACGCGCTGGTGGCCGCGCTGCCGCACTGCGTCGGCCTGACCGAGCTGGCCGGCGTCGGCCACATGACCCCGATCGAGGCCCCCGGCCCGGTCACCGGCCGGATCCGGGAACTCGTCACCACGTACGTCACCGCACACACCACGTCCGAAGCCACGGGGGCCGGCCCCGCACAGATCAAGGAGGGCGC
This sequence comes from Streptomyces sp. NPDC007189, assembly GCF_040703635.1. NCBI lineage: Bacteria > Bacillati > Actinomycetota > Actinomycetes > Kitasatosporales > Streptomycetaceae > Streptomyces > Streptomyces sp. NPDC007189. The sequence continues at coordinate 187,136 of NZ_JBEYEY010000017.1, read as the reverse complement.
ATGAGCAGGGTGAGCCTCGAAGGACAGGTCGCGGTCGTCACCGGGGCGGCGCGCGGCGTCGGTGAGCTGCTGGCCCGCAAGCTCTCCGCGCGCGGCGCGAAGGTCGCGCTGGTCGGGCTGGAGGAGGACGCCCTCAAGGACGTCTCCTCGCGGCTGCACAGCGAGAGCGCCCACTGGTACGCCGACGTCACCGACCACGAGACCATGAGCCGGGTCGCGCAGGAGGTCAAGGCGCGGTTCGGGAAGGTCGACATCGTGGTCGCCAACGCCGGTGTGGCGACGGGCGGTCCGTTCATCGACTCCGATCCGCAGGCCTGGCGGCGGGTGATCGAGGTCAACCTGATCGGTTCGGCGGTGACCGCGCGGGCCTTCCTGCCGGTGCTGGTGGAGAGCCGGGGCTATCTGCTGCAGATCGCCTCGCTCGCCGCGATCACCCCGGCGCCGATGATGTCGGCGTACTGCGCGTCCAAGTCGGGCGTGGAGGCGTACGCGCACAGCCTGCGCGCCGAGGTCGGCTACCAGGGCGTGCGGGTCGGCGTCGCCTACCTGTCCTGGACCGACACCGACATGGTGCGCGGCGCGGACCAGGACGACGTCATGCGGGAGCTGCGGCAGCGGCTGCCGTGGCCGTCCAACAAGACCTACCCGCTGGGACCGGCGGTGGACCGGCTGGTCGCCGGGATCGAGCGGCGCTCGGCGCATGTGTACGGGCAGTGGTGGCTGCGCGGCATGCAGGGCATGCGCGGCTATCTGCCGGCGCTCATCGGGACGGTCGGGCAGCGCGAGATGAAGCGGTTCGCACCGCGGCTGCAGGGGATGCGCTCGGGGCTCGTCGGTGCAGGTGGGGCGGCCGACGAGGCGGCCCGCGCTACGCACCGTGACTGATCCACATGCGCTCCGTGGTCGCCCGTGTGAATCTGGGTGAGGCCCCACTGAGGGGCCGATTCCCCACCTCACCCACCACGGGAGTGAACCCACATGGGTATGAAGGACAAGGCCAACGAGTGGCAGGAACAGGGCAAGCAGAAGCTCGGTGAGGCTCGCGAGCGGGCCGGTGGCCAGCAGCAGCCCCAGCGCGGCCAGCAGCAGCCCTCTCGCGGCCAGCAGCCGCAGCGCGGCCGCGAGAACCTGCGCGACATCGAGGACACCGAGTCGGAGATGGAAGACCGCTTCGACCGGGACTACGACGCGTAGTCGCTGCGCTCGGCTTTGGCCGAACGGCGTGGGGCGCCCTTCTTGGTGGAGGGTGCCCTGCGTCTTTTGTTTGGGGTGGTGCGGTTTCGTTTTCGGATGCGGGTGGTGGTGGGCTTGTCGCGCAGTTCCTCGCACCCCTTCGACCACTCGTCCCTCGTTGATCGGTCAGTCAGTTCTCGGTGGGAGCTTGGGGCGGGTTCGGTTGGGGACGTCGGTGTAGTCGGGGGGGATGGCCGCGGGGGTGGACTCCAGGAGGTCCAGGGCGAGTTGGATGGCGTCGTCCATCTGGGCGTGGCGGCCCTCGGCCCAGTCCAGGGGGGTCCGCATGATCTCCAGGTCGGGGGTGACGCCGTGGTTCTCCACGGACCAGCCGTACGCGTCGAACCAGGCCGCGTTCATCGGGACCGTGATGACCGTGCCGTCGCCCAGCCGGTGCCGGCCGGTCATGCCGACCACGCCGCCCCAGGTGCGGGTACCGACCACCGGGCCGAGCTTCAGCAGTTTGAAGGCGGCGGTGATCATGTCGCCGTCCGACGAGGTGGCCTCGTCGGCGAGGGCGACGATCGGGCCCCGGGGCGCGTTCGAGGTGTACGACACCGGCTGTGCGTCCCGGGTCAGGTCCCAGCCCAGGATCGTCCGGGTCAGCTTCTCGATGACGAGTTCGCTGATGTGGCCGCCCGCGTTGCCGCGCACGTCCACGATCAGGGCGGGCCGGGACACCTCCATGCGCAGGTCACGGTTGAACTGGGCCCAGCCCGAGCCGCCCATGTCGGGGATGTGCAGGTAGCCGCACTTGCCGCCGCTCAGCTCGCGTACGACCTCCCGGCGCTTGGCGACCCAGTCCTGGTAGCGCAGCGGGCGTTCGTCGATGAGCGGGACGACGGCGACCCGGCGGGCCCGGCCGGGCTCGCCTTCCGGCGGGACGAACGTCAGCTCCACGGTCGTACCGCCGGAGCCGGCGAGCAGCGGGAACGGCCCGGTCACCGGGTCGACCGGGCGGCCGTCGACATGGGTGAGGACCGCGCCCTCGCGGATGCCCGTGCCGGCCAGCGGTGAGCGGGCCCTGGAGTCGGAGGAGTCGCCCGGCAGGATGCGCTTGATCGTCCAACCGCCGTCCCTGCGGACGAAGTTGGCGCCGAGCAGGCCCTGCCAGCGCTGGTAGTGGGGCGGGCCCTCGTTGCGGCGGGCGGCGGTGACGTAGGCGTGCGAGGTGCCCAGTTCGCCGAGGACCTCGCGGAGCAGGTCCGCGAACTCGTCGGGGGAGGCGACCCGTTCGACGAGGGGACGGTACTGGTCGAGCACCCCGTCCCAGTCGATGCCGCACATCCCGGGGTCCCAGAAGTAGGCGCGGATGATCCGGCCCGCCTCGTCGAAGGCCTGGCGCCACTCGGCGGGCGGGTCGACCACGTGCAGGATGCGGCGCAGGTCGATCCAGACGGTCGTGTCGCTGTCGCCCAGCTCCGTCGCGGGCACCGCGCGCAGATCGCCCTCGTCCACGACGACCAGCCGGGTGCCGTCGCCGCTGACCGCGAACCAGTCCAGGTGGTCGACCAGTTCGGACTTCTTCGCCTTGGTGATGTTGAAGTACTCCAGGGTCGGGCGGCCGCTGACGTCGGAGGGGTTGGCGAAGGTCTCGCCGAGCGCGCCGGAGATCGGCCAGCGCAGCCAGACCAGTCCGCCGCCCGCCACCGGGTGCAGCGCGGAGTACTTGGAGGCGATCACCGGGAACGGCGTGACCCGGTTGGCCAGGCCCTCCACCTCCACGGTCACCGTGCCGGCCTCGCCCGTCTCCTCGTCCTCGACCGGGTCCAGCCCGCCGGCCGCCGGACGGCCCTCGGGGTTCAGGGCGAAGGGGGAGGGGGTCGCCGAGTTCAGCGGGACGAGGTACGGGCGGCAGCCGAGCGGGAAGGACAGGTCGCCGGTGTGGACGTCGTACACCGGGTCGAAGCCGCGCCAGGAGAGGAAGGCGAGATAGCGGCCGTCGCGGGTGAAGACCGGGTTCTCGTCCTCGAAGCGGCCGTTGGTCACGTCCACGATCAGCCGGTCCTTGATCCGGGCCAGCTTGATCTGGCGCAGCGAGCGCCCGATGCCCGGGTGGGACCAGGCGAGCCAGGCCCCGTCCGGGGAGAAGGCGAGGTCGCGCACGGGACCGTTGATGGACCGGATCAACTCGGTGACCTGGCCTCCGGCGGGTTCGGCGGGTTCGCCGGGTTCGGCGGGGGCGGCGGGGGTGGCAGAGTCGGGTGGCTGGGCTTCGGTGGTTTCAGCGGGCTCCGCGGGCTGGGCTCCGGTGGTTTCGGCGGGCTCCGTCTCCCCGGCCGCTGCCAGGACCTCCCCCGCCTCCAGCGCTTCCCCGCCCCCCTGCTCCGTCACGTCGATGAGCAGCAGCCGGCCGTCGTGCGAGGCGACCGCAAGCCGTTCGCCCAGGGGGTCGGAGGCCATCTCCAGGACGCGGCCCAGGCGGCCGGAGGCGAGGCGGCGGGGGGCGCGGTCGCCGGTCGCGCGGGGCAGGTGGGCGATCTCGACGGCGTCCTCGCCCTCCGCGTCGGTGATGTACGCGATCTGCCCGGTCGTGCCCAGCATCTCCGGGAGCCGTACCCGTACGCCGGGCGTGTCGCTGATCGTCCGGGCGGGGCCGTCGCGGTGGGTGAGCCAGTACAGGCTGCCGCGGACGACGACGGCGCTGGCCCGGCCGGTCTCGTCCACGGAGATGCCGTCGACGTTCTGCGCGGCGGGCACCTGGTAGCGGCGGCGCCCGTTGGCCGGCCCGGCGAGGCGGATGTCCAGCTTGCGCGGTACGGCGCCGGGGGAGAAGTCGTCGACGAGCCACAGGTCGCCCGCGCACTGGTAGACCACCCGGGTGCCGTCGTTGGAGGCGTGCCGGGCGTAGAAGGCGTCGTGGTCGGTGTGGCGGCGCAGGTCGCTGCCGTCGTAGGCGCAGGAGTAGAGGTTGCCGACGCCCTCGTGGTCGGAGAGGAAGGCGATCCGGCCGGCGACGAACATGGGGCAGGCCAGATGGCCGCCGATGTCGGGCACGAGCTGCTGCCCGTGCAGCCAGAGGCGGCCCATGGCGCCGCCCCGGTAGCGCTTCCAGGATGCCGGTTCGTGCGGCGGGGTGCCGGTGAGCAGCAGGGTCTTGTGCACGCCGTCGATGTCGGCGACCTGGATGTCGGCGACCGGCCCCCAGGGCAGCTTGCGGCCGGGGTCGCCGTCGGTGGACACCTTGTAGGCCCAGGTGAAGTAGGAGAAGGGCTGGCCGTGGGAGGCGACGGCGAGGATGTCGCCTTCCGGGGTCCAGCCGCAGACCTGGGTGTCGGAGCTGCCCCAGTACGTCAGCTGCCGCTCCGGCCCGCCGTCGACGCCGACGAGGTGGATCTCGGGTTCGAGGGTGTGCCAGTTGGTGTAGGCGATGCGGCTGCCGTCCGGCGAGAAGCGGGGGTGCCCGGCCTTGGTGCGGTCCGCCGTGAGCCGCCAGGCCCGGCGCGGGGCGTCGAGCGGGGCCAGCCAGAGGTCGTCCTCGGCCACGAAGCACAGCAGGTCGCCGCTGAGGTGGGGATGGCGCAGATAGCTCACCTTCCCATGCTTTTCCTGTCGAAGGGCACCAGCAACTCGTGCGCGACCGGCGCCCGCGACCTGCGCAGGAGCGGCACCGGGCGTTTATACCGTCCTCACGCCCGTGACCCAACACACGTACGAAACGGTTTCGTTTCGAACCCTCTCAGGGTATGTTCAGGGTGTACACAAGCAGGAGGCTCCGGAGTGGGGAGGTGGACGGCATGACCGACGCCGCATCGAAGGGCGCGGCGCTAGCCGCTCCGGTGGAGCCGGTGCTCGCACCGGGGCGTCGCAGTCGGATCACGCCCGAGCGCGAGGCCGAGCTGTACGAGGCCGTGCTCGACCTGCTCCGGGAGGTCGGCTACGACGCCCTGACCATGGACGCCGTCGCCGCCCGCACCCGCTCCAGCAAGGCCACGCTCTACCGCCAGTGGGGCGGCAAGGCCGAGCTGGTCGCGAAGGCGGTGCGGCACAACAAGCCGGGCGGCTTCGCCGACGAGGTCGTCGACACCGGGTCGCTCAGGGGCGACCTGCACGCCCTCACCCTGCGCTCCGACGACTGCGAGATGGAGCAGAACTCCGCGCTGATGCGGGGTCTGGCGATGGCCGTCCACGGCAACCCGGACCTGCTGCGGGCGTTCAGGGAGCATCTCATCGAGCCGGAGCTGGCGGCGTTCCGCCGTGTGCTGCAACGGGCGATCGACCGGGGTGAGGTCCGCGCGGACAACCCGGCGATCGACTACGTGATGCACATGATGATCGGCGGGTTCGCCGCCCGCACGCTCATCGACGAGCAGCCGCCGACGCAGGCCTTCCTCCTGTCGTACATCGACGCCGTCGTCCTCCCCGCCCTCGGCGTCACCACCGGCTGATCACCACCGATCGCCCTCCGATCCCCTTCCCCTCCCCTCCCCCTCCCCGAGCAAGCCCATCGTCTGACGTCACCGCTCACGTCGTCGGGCTGATCACCCCTGCCCTGATGAACCCCACGACCTGACCGGGAGTACGCCAGAAATGGCCACGTTTCTGTACAAACTCGGCCGTCTCGCCTTCCGGCGACGGCACTTCGTCGCCCTGATATGGGTCGCGCTGCTCACCCTCGCCGGGGTGGGCGCCGCCTCCGCGCCGGCCGCCGGCAACACGTCCTTCTCCATCCCCGGCACCGAGGCGCAGAAGGCCTTCGACCTGCTGCAGCAGCGCTTCCCCGGCATGAGCGCCGACGGCGCCACCGCGCGGGTCGTCTTCAAGGCGCCGGCCGGCGAGAAGATGACCGGCCACGACAACAAGGCGGCCGTCGAGAAGACGGTGAAGGAGCTGAAGAGCGGCTCCGAGGTCGCCTCCGTCGCCGACCCCTACACCGGGCACGCGGTCAGCCGGAGCGGCACGATCGCGTACGCCTCGGTGAAGTACAAGGTCTCCGGCATGGAGCTGAAGAACTCCTCCCGTGACGCCCTGAAGCAGGCCGCGCAGCACGCGCGGGACGCCGGGCTGACCGTCGAGGTCGGCGGTGACGCGCTGAGCGCCACCCCGGAGACCGGTTCCAGCGAGGTCATCGGCATCGGGATCGCCGCCGTCGTCCTCGTCATCACCTTCGGCTCGCTCCTCGCGGCCGGATTCCCGCTGCTCACCGCGATCATCGGGGTCGGCATCGGCGTCTCCACGATCACCGCGCTCGCCAGCGCCCTGGATCTCGGCTCCACGACCTCCACGCTGGCGTCGATGATCGGCCTGGCCGTCGGCATCGACTACGCCCTCTTCATCGTCTCCCGCTACCGCGCCGAACTGGCCGAGGGACGCGAGCGCGAGGACGCGGCCGGACGGGCCGTCGGCACGGCGGGCTCGGCGGTGGTCTTCGCCGGTCTCACCGTGGTCATCGCCCTGGTCGGCCTGTCGGTGGTCAACATCCCGATGCTGACCAAGATGGGCATCGCGGCGGCGGGCACGGTCGCCATCGCCGTCCTCATCGCGCTGACGCTGATCCCGGCGCTGCTCGGCTTCGCGGGCCGCAGGGTCAAGCCGGCGGGCGAGAAGAGCAGGCTGCTCGGCGGCGGCCGTACGCCTCGCCGGCCGGGCCGCCCCAACATGGGCACCCGCTGGGCGAGCTTCGTCGTGCGCCGCCCGGTCGCCGTCCTCCTCCTCGGCGTGCTCGGCCTCGGCGCGGCGGCGATCCCGGCCGCCTCCCTGCAGCTGGGCCTGCCCGACGACGGCTCCCAGCCCGTCTCCACCACCCAGCGCCGCGCCTACGACCTGCTCTCCGAGGGCTTCGGGCCCGGCTTCAACGGCCCGCTGATGGTCGTGGTCGACGCCAAGGACAGCGCGCACCCCACGACGGCGTTCACCGAGGTCGGCGACGAGATCAAGGGTCTGAAGGACGTCGTCACGGTCACCCCGCCCGTGGCCAACAAGGCCGGGGACACCGCGACGATCACCGTCGTACCGAAGTCCAAGCCGTCCTCGCAGACGACCGAGGACCTGGTGCACGCCATCCGCGACAAGGGCGCGGACATCACGGCCAGGACCGACTCCAAGGTGCTGGTCACCGGCTCGACGGCGATGAACATCGACGTCTCGCAGAAGCTGAACGACGCCCTCCTGCCCTACCTGGCGCTGGTGGTGGGCCTGGCGTTCCTGCTGCTGATCGTGGTCTTCCGCTCGGTCCTCGTCCCGCTGAAGGCGGCGCTCGGCTTCCTGCTCAGCGTGCTCGCGGCGCTCGGCGCGGTCGTCGCGGTCTTCCAGTGGGGCTGGCTGTCCGGCCTGATGAACGTCGAGCAGACCGGCCCGGTCATGTCGATGATGCCGATCTTCATGGTGGGCGTCGTCTTCGGCCTCGCCATGGACTACGAGGTCTTCCTCGTCACCCGGATGCGGGAGGCGTTCGTCCACGGCGAGACGCCGGGCCAGGCCGTGGTCACCGGCTTCAAGTACGGCGCACGGGTCGTCACCGCCGCCGCCGTCATCATGATCGCCGTCTTCTCCGGCTTCATCGGCTCCAGCGAGTCGATGGTCAAGATGATCGGCTTCGGCCTCGCCGTCGCCGTCTTCTTCGACGCGTTCATCGTCCGCATGGCCATCGTCCCGGCGGTCCTCGCCCTGCTCGGCAGGCGCGCCTGGTGGCTGCCGAAGTGGCTCGACCGGGCACTGCCCAACGTGGACGTGGAGGGCGAGGGCCTGCACACCCCGTCCGCGGCCGGCAAGGACGCCGACCCGGACGAGGAGCGGGAGCTGGTACGGGTCTGACGTACCGCTTCCGGCGACGGACCGGCCGGTGAGGGTGCCCGTGGGGACGGGGCCGCACCCTCACCGGCCTTCTGCCGCGCACGCGGGCGAAACCCGGGTGAGCGCGGCGACGGCGATGTCGTAGCGTGCCCTGCATGACGACGACAGCCGCCACTGACGCCGACGACTTCGGAGCCCACCCCCGGTTCGCCGAGGCGCTGCGCGCGCTCGGGCTGCAGGACGTGCTCGTACGGGCCAGGAGGTTCCCGGAGGGCACCCGCACCGCCGCCGAGGCCGCCGCGGCCATCGGCTGCGAGCTGAGCCAGATCTGCAAGTCGCTGGTCTTCGCCGCCGACGGGGCGCCGGTGCTGGTCCTCATGGACGGCGCCTCGCGGGTGGACACGGAGCGGGTACGGCGGGAACTGGGCGCCGGCAAGGTCACCCGCGCCGACGCCGGGGTGGTCCGCGAGACCACCGGGTACGCCATCGGGGGCGTGCCGCCCTTCGGGCACCGCACGCGCACCCGCGTCCTCGCCGACCGCTCGCTGCTCGCCCACGACGTGGTGTGGGCGGCCGCCGGAACGCCGCACACCGTCTTCCCGATCGAGCCGAAGGCGCTGGTGGCCCACGCCGGCGCCGACCTGGTGGACGTGCGCGAGCAGACCGCGTGACCCCCCTCGTCACGGCCGCCGTCCTGCTCGCCGCCGTGACCCACGCCAGCTGGAACGCGATCGCGCACCGGATCACCGACAAGCTCGTCGGCTTCACCCTGATCTCCGGGGGCGGGGTGCTGATCGGGCTCGCCATCGCGCCGTTCGTGGCGCTCCCGGCGAGGGCCGCGTGGCCCTACCTGCTGACCTCGGCGGTCGTCCACATCGCCTACTACGCCCTGCTGATGACCTCCTTCCGGCTCGGCGACTTCGGGCAGGCGTACCCCATCGCGCGCGGCAGCGCCCCGCTCGTGGTCACCGTGCTGGCCGCCGTGTTCGCCCACGAGGTGCCCGGCGGCTGGGCGCTGGCCGGGATCGCCGTGTCCTGCGTGGGGCTGACCGGCGTCAGTCTGTGGGGGCTGCGCGGCAGCCGGCCCGACTGGGCGGCGATCGGCGCGGCCCTCGCGACCGGGCTGACCATCGCCGCCTACACGGTGATCGACGGACTCGGGGTACGCACCGCGCACTCACCGCTCGGGTACATCGCCTGGCTCATGGCGATCCAGGGCGTCGTCATCCCGGCGTACACGTACGCACGCGCGCGTGGCGGCACCGTCCGGCTGCTGCGGCCGTACGCCGCCCTCGGCCTGCTCGGCGCCGCCCTGTCCGTGACCGCGTACGCCCTGGTGCTGTGGGCCCAGACCCGCGCGGAACTCGCGCCGATCGCCGCGCTGCGCGAGTCCTCGATCCTGGTCGGCGCCGCGATCGGCGCCGTGTTCTTCAAAGAGCGTTTCGGGGCACCCAGGATCGCGGCGGCCGGGTTGCTGGTGGTCGGCATCGGGTTGATGCTGCACGCCGGGTAGCCCGGCAGGGCAGAGCCACCGGGCAGCAACCGGACGACAGGAGCCGTCAATGACCGACAAGCCGACCGTCAGCGTTCTGGGCACCGGGATCATGGGGGCCGCGATGGCCCGGAACCTGTGCCGCGCCGGACTCCAGGTGCGCGCGTGGAACCGTACGCGGGAGAAGGCCGAGCCGCTCGCCGCCGACGGCGCGCGGATCGCCGGCACACTCGCGGAGGCCGTCGAGGGCGCCGACGTCGTCCTGACGATGCTGTACGACGGCGCCACCGTCCTGGACGTCATGCGCGAGGCCGCTCCGGCCCTGCGCCCCGGCCTCGTGTGGGCGCAGTGCACCACCGCCGGGACCGAACTGATCGGCGACCTGGCGGCGTTCGCCCGCGAGCACGGGCTCGTCTTCTACGACGCCCCCGTCCTCGGCACCAAGCAGCCCGCCGAGGCCGGGCAGCTGACCGTGCTGGCCGCCGGGCCCGAGGAGGGGCGGCGGACAGTCGCGCCGGTCTTCGACGCGATCGGCGCGAAGACCCTGTGGACCGGCTCCGACGGCGCCGCGGGCAGTGCCAGCCGGCTGAAGCTGGTCGCCAACAGCTGGGTGCTCGCGGCCACCGCGGCCACCGGTGAGGTCCTCGCGCTCGCCCGGGCCCTGGACGTGGATCCGCAGGCGTTCTTCGAGGTGATCGAGGGCGGCCCGCTCGACATGGCGTACATGCGCGCCAAGGCCGGGCTCATCCTCGACGGCAAGCTGACCCCGCCGTCGTTCGCCGTCGCCACCGCCGAGAAGGACGCCCGGCTCATCGTGCGGGCCGGCGAGCGCGGCGGCGTACGGCTGGACGTGGCCGCCGCGACCGCGGAGCGGCTCGCCCGCGCCGCCGCCCGGGGGCACGCGGACGAGGACATGGTCGCCGCGTACTTCGCCAGCTTCGAGGAGGCCGAGGACGACAAGGGGTGAGCGGTGCCGCCGAGGTGACGTTCCCCGCGCGCGGGAGCACCCTGGAAACAGCTGGAAACCAGCTGTTTTCCGGAGGTGATCGTCATGATGCACACCACTGTCGGATGGCATGTCGAGCTGGAGTTCATGGAGGACGATCAGCACACCAAAGCGGCGGCGCTGGTGCGCTTGCCCGACGGCACCGAGGTGCGGTCGCACGGGCACGCCACCCGGCACCGCGTCGACTCCAACCAGCCGAGGGTCGGCGAGGAGATCGCCGGCGCGCGTGCCCTGAACGAACTGGCCATGCAGCTGCTGACCAAGGCCCACGACGAGATCGACGCGGCGTCCGGACGGACCTCCCACACGATCAACGTGTGAGCGTCCCGGGCGTACGGCTCCACGGGCGCGCCGGCGCGCTGCGCTACGCGATCGCCGTGCGGACCGCGCGGACCAGCGCCTGCGCCCTCGGGTCCGCCGTCACGCTCTTGCGGAAGCCGTTGGTGACATAGCCGAACGCGATGCCCGTCTCCGGGTCGGCGAACGCGAGGGCGCCGCCCCGGCCGGGGTGGCCGAAGGAGCCGGGGGAGAGCAGCGGGGACGCCGCGCCGTGCAGCATGTAGCCGAGGCCGAACCGGGTGCCGACCACCAGGACCCGGTCGGGTCCGGCGGACTGCTCGGCGCGGGCGAGCCGCACCGTCTCAGGGGTGAACAGCCGCGTGGCGCCGTCCACTTCGCCGATGAGCGAGGCGTAGAAGCGGGCCAGCCCGTCGGCGGTGGCGATGCCGTTGGACGCGGGCAGGACGGCCGCGCGGTAGGCGGGGTCGTTCTCGTCGGGCAGCGGGGTGATGGCCGCGAACGCGCGCCGGGTCAGCGAGCCGGGGTCGGCGTAGGCCTCGGCCACCGTGCGCTTGGGGCGGGTCTTCAGGGCGCCCGCGGCCTCCGGCGCCTCGACCGGCCCGACGCGGCCCACGCGCGCATGCTCGGAGTCCGGCAGGCCGAGCCACAGGTCCGCGCCGACGGGGCGGGCGATCTCCTCGGCGATCCACGCGCCAACCGGGCGGCCGGTGATCCGCCGGATCAGCTCGCCGGTGAGCCAGCTGTAGGTCTGGGCGTGGTAGCCGTGGTCCGTGCCCGGCTCCCACACCGGCGCCTGCGCGGCGACGGCCGCGGCGCCCAGGTCCGGGTCGGCGGCCTCGGCGGGGGTCAGGGGGCGGTCCAGCACGGGGACGCCCGCGCGGTGGGCGAGCAGGTGCCGGACGAGGGTGTGCTCCTTGCCGGCCGCCTTGTACTCGGGCCAGTACGCGCCGACCGGGGCGTCGAGGTCCAGCTCGCCGCGCTGGTGCAGGAGCAGCAGCGCGGCCGCGGCGACGCCCTTGGTCGCGGAGCGCACGATCTGCGCGGTGCCGGGCTCCCAGGGGGCCGTGCCGTCCACGTCCCGGGAGCCGGCCCACAGGTCGGCGACCTTGCGGCCGTCGCGGTAGACGGCGACGGCCGCGCCGCGTTCCCCGCGCTGCGCGAAGTTCGCTGCGAACGCCTCCCTGACCGGCTCGAAGCCCTCGGCGACTGTGCCGTTCACGTCCACGTCCGCTCGTTCCCTTCGGCTCGCCTTCGACAGTGGGTCCAACAGCCACTGTCGGCCTGGGATTCCTTGGTGGCGCTACCCGAGGAGAATCGTTACGTCGATGTTGCCGCGGGTGGCGTTGGAGTACGGGCACACCTCGTGCGCGGCGTCCACCAGCCGGGCCGCCACGTCGGGGTCCAGCACCGGCAGGGAGACGCTGAGGGCCACCGCGAGGCCGTAGCCGTGGTGCCTGTTCGGGCCGATGCCGACCTTGGCGGCCACCGTGGAGCCGGTCAGGTCGTAGCCCGCGCGGTTGCCGACGAGGATCAGCGCGTTGTGGAAGCAGGAGCTGTAGCCGGCCGCGAAGAGCTGTTCCGGGTTGGTGCCGTTGCCGTCGCCGCCCAGCTCCGGAGGCATCGCGACCTTCAGCTGGATCTGGCCGTCCTGGCTGGTGACATGGCCGTCGCGGCCGCCGTGGGCAGTGGCCTCGGCGACGTACACGATCTTCGTCGGACGGGTGTCGACGGGGGTTTCCCCGACGGGGGTCTCCTCGACGGCGGTGCCCTCGGTCATGGCCGGCCTCTCCCGGGAACGGATGGCGAACAGGTCGCGCACAAGTGCATCGTGCACAAGATACCGGCCGGTAGGTCGGTGGGCGGCGTCAGGGGGGCGGCAACCGTGGGTGACGCCGGGCCGGTGTGCGCCGGATCAGTGCCGGTCGGCCGCCGTGTCGGCGCGCTGGGTGAGGTCCCACAGCGCCTCGCGCAGCGACGCGACCTGCTCGGCGCCGAGGCCTGTCGTGGTGAGGAGCGCGCCGGGTATGCGCGCCGCGCGATCCCTCAGTTCCTCCCCGCGCCCCGTGCACGCGACGAGCACCGAGCGCTCGTCGCCGGCCGCGCGCTCCCGGCGCACCAGCCCCGCGCCCTCCAGCCGCTTCAGCAGCGGGGAGACGGTGCCGTAGTCCAGCCGCAGGGCGCGGGCCAGCTCCTTCACGCTGGTCTCGCCGCGCTCCCAGAGGACCAGCAGCACCAGGTACTGGGGATAGGTGAGCCCGAGGTCGTCCAGGAGCGGACGGTAGGCGGCGGTCACCGCGCGCTGTGCGGCGTACAGCGCGAAGCACAGCTGGTCGTCCAGCAGCAGCGACCCCTCGGCGGCGCGGTCCTCGTTCGTCACGCGCCCATTGTCACGGACGCGCCCCCGCCGCAGGGACGGTGACCTTGGCCTCATCGAGGCGGGCAACCGCTTGGCGCGGGCGGCGACGGGGAAGGTGAACACCTGTACGGCGAAGAGGACCGCAGGCTCACCGCGAGGGCATCGGCGGCCGGCTCCGCGAGGCGTGAATCGGAAAATATGGGACATTAGGGAGAAAGCGGAAGCGGAATTACGGCTTTCGTACAGGTCACTCAGGGTGAAAGGGCGGTCCGATGTCTGTGGTCGAGCAGTACGCACGCGCCCATATCGTCACGGACGAGGAGGACCCGGGGGCCGTGGCCGTGGTGCTGCGGTACGACCCCGACTCCGATCCACGGTCGGTCCGGGTCGGCCTGCCCGGCCCGCACGAGTGGACCTTCTCCCGCGCGCTGCTGGAACGGGGCCTGCGGGCGCCGGCCGAGAGCGGCAAGGTACGGGTGTGGCCCTGCGGCCGGGTGCAGGCCGTCGTGGAGTTCCACACCGACAACGGTGTCGAGGTGGTCCAGTTCGAGTCGAAGGCGCTGCTGCGGTTCCTGCGCCGCACCTACACCGCCGAGCCCGTACGCAGCTGATCAGCCGCCCATCTTCAGCAGGGCCGCCACGATCGGACCGGCCGTGTCGCCGCCGTGGCCGCCCGCCTGCACCACGCCCGCGGCCGCGAGGTCGCCCTTGTAGGCGGTGAACCAGCCGTTGGGCTTCTTCTGCCCGTCGACCTCGGCGGAGCCCGTCTTGGCGCCGTAGTCCCCGCTCATGCCCGCCATCGCCTTGGCCGCCGTGCCGTAGTCCGCCGTGAACCGCATGACGTCCTTCAGCTGGGACTGCGTCTTCGCCGACATCGTGCGCGCCGCCTTCGCCAGCGTGCGGTGGTCGACGTCGGGGGAGACCAGGTACGGCTGGTGGAAGGCGCCCGACTCCACCGTGGCCGCCACCGACGCCATGTTCAGCGGGTTCATGCGCACCCCGCCCTGCCCGATCAGCGAGGCGCCCATCTGCGCGCCGCTCTGCACCGGCACGGAACCGTCGAAGGACGGCACGCCGATGGCCCAGTTGTCCATGCCGAGGCCGTAGACCTGCTGGGCCTCCTTCGTCAGGTCGCTGTTCGACAGCTTCGGCGCGAAGTCGATGAAGGCGTTGTTGCAGGAGGCCCCGAAGCTCTGCTTGAACGTGCCCTTCTTGATCTCGGAGTCGTCGTCGTTGTGGAACGTCCAGCCGGCCAGCTTGTACGTCTTGGGGCACGGGTGCGACGCGTCGGGGGTGATGAGCTTCTTCTCGAACAGCATGGTCGACGTCACGATCTTCATCGTGGAGCCGGGCGCGAGCGAGCCCTGGAAGGCGACGTTGAAGCCGTGGTCGGTGTTGGCGGCCGCGAGGATCTCGCCGGTCGAGGGCCGCAGGACCACCACGGACGCCCGCTTCTGCTTGGCCACCTGCTGCTCGGCCGCCGCCTGGACGGCCGGGCTCAGCGTCGTCTTCACCGTACCCGGCGTGCCCTTGCTCAGCTCCACCAGCGTCTTGTCGGACAGCCCGGCCTTCTGCGACGCCTTGCCGCGCACCACGCGCAGCTCGATGCCGGCCCTGCCGCCCGCCGTCTTGCCGTACTTGTCCCGCAGCCCGTCCAGCACCGTGCCAAGCGACGGGTACTTGGCGGCCGTCAGCTCGCCGCCGTCACGGTCCAGCGCCTTGATCGGCGGAGTGCCCGACTCCCCGGTGACGAGCGTGTCGCCGTCCTTCAGATCCGGGTGGACGACCGAGGGGCGCCAGTCGACCAGCGGCTTGCCGTCGCTCGCCCGCCGCACCACGGTCAGCGAACTGGCGTACGCCAGCGGCTTGCTGAGCTTCTGGTACGACACGGTCGCCTTGACGGAGAAAGGCACCGTGTCGCCCTTGGCCGCGGCCGGCGTCAGCGTGACGTCCTTCACGTGGGCGTCCTTCGCGACCCCGTCGAGCACCCGGGTGGCGGCGGAGGTGTCATCGGTGGCGGCGGCCGCCTCGGCGAGCCTGCCCTGCTGCCACGCGGTCAGGAAGCGGGTGGAGGCCGTGCGGACCTCGGCGGCGGTGAGCGGGCCGGTCTTGACGGTCTTGTGGCCGGCTGCGGCGGGGGCCCGCTCGTCGGCGGCGGCACCGCCGCCGGTCAGCGCGTAGACGGCGAACCCGGCGCCGCCGACGACCAGGGCGATCACCCCGCCGACCAGCACGGGCCCGGTCGTCCTCCGTCGCTCGGCGACGCGCCTTCTCTTGCCCACAGCCTCAGTTCCTCCGTGCCTTCCCCAGGGTCCCCGCAGCCCTCACACTCCCCAACGACGGCACTCACCTTAAGGTGCCCACATCGGAGGGTGACGCCGACGGCCGATCCGTAGCACGGTTGCGACATTCCACGCGCGCGTGCAGGCCGCCGGCCCGCCGTGAACCGCCGGATCAGACCCAGGTGTCCAGCCACATCCGCGACCGCCAGGAGTCGATCGGGATGGCCGTGCCCGTGTACAGGGGCCAGAAATAGATGAAGTTCCAGGCGATGAGCAGCACCAGGACGCCCGACGCCGTCGCGCCGATCACGCGGCGGGTTTCGGAGGAGCCCGGTGGGCCGACGACGGCGCCGATCATCATCGCCACCGCCAGGCACAGGAACGGCAGGAAGACGACGGCGTAGAACAGGAAGATCGTCCGCTCCTGGTACAGGAACCAGGGCAGATAGCCCGCCGCGATGCCGCAGGCGATGGCGCCGGCGCGCCAGTCGCGGCGGAACGCCCACCGCCACAGCACGTACAAGATCGCGAAGCAGGCCGCCCACCACAGCAGCGGCGTGCCGATCGCCAGCACCTCGCGGGCGCACTTCTGGCCCGCGTTCGCCGGGCAGCCGTCGGCGCCGGGGTTCGGGGACTCGTAGAAGTACGACACCGGGCGGCCCAGCACGATCCAGCTCCACGGGTTGGACTGGTAGGTGTGCGGGGAGGTCAGGCCGACGTGGAACTTGTACACCTCGTGCTCGTAGTGCCACAGGCTGCGCAGCCAGTCCGGCAGGAACGTCCAGCTGCCGCCCTTGCCGTCGGTGGCCGCCCAGTTGCGGAAGTAGCCGCCGGTGCCGTCGGCCGGGGAGAGGATCCAGCCGAGCCAGGACAGCAGATAGACGCCGATCGCCACCGGGACCGTCGCCACGAAGGCGAGGCCCGTGTCGTACTTCAGGGCCGCCGTGTACGGCTGCAGGGCGCCGGCCGTCCTGCGGGCCCCCACGTCCCACAGCACCGCCATCACGCAGAACGCGATCAGGATGTACAGGCCGTTCCACTTGGTGCCCAGGGCCAGGCCCAGCATCAGCCCCGCCGCCCAGCGCCAGGGCCGCAGGCCGAAACGGAACGTGTCGGCCACGCGCGCGTCCGGGCGGACCCGGCCGTCGCGGTCGGCCGGCAGCGCGGCGGCCAGCCGCTCCCGCGACCGGTCCCGGTCGATGACCAGGCAGCCGAACGCGGCCAGCACGAAGAACATCAGCACGCCGTCGAGCAGCGAGGTGCGGCTCATCACGAAGTGCAGGCCGTCCACCGCCATCAGCGCGCCCGCCAGGCAGCCGAGGAACGTGGAACGGAACATCCGGCGCCCGATCCGGCACAGCAGCAGCACGCTCAGCGTGCCCAGCAGCGCCGTCATGAACCGCCAGCCGAACGGGTCGAACCCGAACATCAGCTCGCCGAGCCCGATGACGTACTTGCCGACGGGCGGGTGCACCACGTACGCCGCGTCCGCGGGGATCGGGAGGTGGCCGTGCGTCTGCAGCACCAGGTCGTTGGCGTTCTTGTCCCAGTTGACCTCGAAGCCGCGGTGGACGAGCGCCCACGCGTCCTTGGCGTAGTACGTCTCGTCGAATATCACCGCGCGCGGGCTGCCCAGGTTCCAGAACCGCATCAGGCCCGCCATCAGCGTCACCAGCAGCGGACCGCCCCAGCCCGACCAGCGCGTGATCCGCCCGGCCAGGACCGGCGGCACGCCGAGCACCTGCCACAGCCGGGGGCCGGGCTCCGTGTACGGCGGTACCAGCCGGTCGCGCACGTCGCCCGAGGGCGCGTCCTCGGCCGGTACGTACCCGAATCGGCGCAGCCGCTGCTGCCACGGCGGCCGCTGGTCGTGCGGCGCCTGGCCCTGCCGGAGGTCCGTGGAGGACGCGGTACTGGTCACCCGCGCCATGGTAGGGAACCGTTCTGTGCGAGTCCCGTGCATGTGGGGCAGTGGTCGGAATCGGGTCGGTTTCCGGGCCGCCGCGGGCCGGAACGCCGGTGCGGGCCGGGCTGTCGGTGGCTCCTGGGAGGATGGGGGTGTGACTGGAACCCTTGTCCTGGCAGGTACCCCCATCGGCGACATCGCGGACGCGCCGCCCCGGCTGACCGAGGAGCTGGCCGGCGCCGACGTGGTCGCCGCCGAGGACACCCGGCGGCTGCGCCGGCTCACCCAGGCCCTCGGCGTCACCCCCAAGGGCCGCGTGGTGTCGTACTTCGAGGGCAACGAGTCCGCCCGCACCCCGGAGCTGGTCCAGGAACTGCTCGGCGGCGCGCGCGTGCTGCTCGTGACCGACGCCGGGATGCCGTCCGTGTCCGACCCCGGCTACCGGCTGGTCGCGGCGGCGGTGGAGCAGGACATCCGGGTCACCGCCGTACCGGGGCCGTCCGCCGTGCTCACCGCGCTCGCCCTGTCGGGACTGCCGGTCGACCGGTTCTGCTTCGAGGGCTTCCTGCCGCGCAAGGCCGGTGAGCGGCTGTCCCGGCTGCGGGAGGCCGCGGCCGAGCGGCGCACCCTCGTCTACTTCGAGGCCCCGCACCGGCTCGACGACACCCTCGCCGCGATGGCCGAGGTCTTCGGCGCCGACCGGCGGGCCGCCGTGTGCCGCGAGCTGACCAAGACGTACGAGGAGGTACGGCGCGGTCCGCTGGCCGAGCTGGCGCGGTGGGCCGCGGAGGGGGTCCGCGGGGAGATCACCGTGGTGGTCGAGGGGGCGCCGGAGAGCGGTCCCGGGGAGCTGGACGCGGAGGAGCTGGTGCGGCGCGTACGCGCGCGTGAGGAGGCGGGGGAGCGGCGCAAGGAGGCGATCGCCGCGGTGGCGGTCGAGGCGGGGGTGCCCAAGAGGGTCGTCTTCGACGCGGTGGTTGCTGCGAAGCGTTCGGGTGAGTGACGGCGGTTCGGCCGGCTGACGGCCCGGGGTGTGCGCCGGCGGTGGTCGCGGGTGTGCGGGCGCCCGTTTCGCACGGCTCCCGCGCGCCGTGCGTGACGCGGGGCACACCCGCTCTGAGCAGGGCTGTTCTCGGGTGAGCGGGCGGGCCATGGGACGGCAAAGGGCTGTCGCCGATGGCAAAGGGAAACGCCGCCGATCGGGGCCCTTTCTGCAAGGAAGGCCCAAATCGACTCCAACACTCGACAGCCCTGCTGCGTTCGCGCCGGCGAAGGCGTCCACTGGTTGAAGAAACGCCCCGCTGCGGGGCGTTTGTCCAGCGGACAAGAGGAGCTGGCATGAGCGAGATCGCAGGGCAGACCGGCCTCCGTGGCACGCCCACCGCCGTCGTTCACGAGTCGTACGCGTTCGCCTGCATGCGATGCGGGCACGGCTGGGAGCAGTCGTACGAGATAGAGCACCACAGGGACGGCGACGGCCAGGAGTTCGTGCTGTACGTGGCCGACGGCCGGGTCGTGCCGTCGCCGCTGAGCCGGCCGCGCTGCCACAACTGCGACGGTCATGTCGTACGGATCATGCGGGCGGGGCAGGTCTCCTCGGTGCGCGGCGCCGCCGACCCGCACCACATCGTGCCGCAGGCGGGCCCGGTCGAGACGCCGCAGGTGCCCGCCCGGCCCGAGGAGCCGCACCACTGGCATCTGTCGGATCTCCTCCACTCCTTCCACCGCAAGGCCGGCTGAGCGGATCGCCGGCCGGTGCGGGCATGCCCCTTTCGTAGGATCGGGGCATGCCTTCGAACGCCGGCCAGACCGCCAAGGGCGACAAGAACGCCGCACCGCCGCTCCCGGCGCCGCTGCGGGTTCCGGTCGCCGACTCGCACACCCATCTCGACATGCAGTCCGGCACGGTCGAGGAGGGCCTGGCGAAGGCGGCGTCGGTGGGGGTGACGACCGTCGTCCAGGTCGGCTGCGACATCAAGGGCTCGCGGTGGGCCGCCGAGACCGCCGCCGCCCACGACAGCGTCCACGCCGCCGTCGCCCTGCACCCGAACGAGGCCCCGCGCATCGTCCACGGCGACCCCGACGGATGGTCCCGGCAGGGCGCCCGCGAGCCCGGCGGCGACGCCGCGCTGGACGAGGCCCTCGCCGAGATCGACCGGCTGGCCGCGCTGCCCCAGGTCAAGGGCGTCGGCGAGACCGGCCTCGACTACTTCCGCACCGGCCCGGAGGGCAAGGCGGCCCAGGAGCGGTCGTTCCGCGCCCACATCGAGATCGCCAAGCGGCACGGCAAGGCGCTCGTCATCCACGACCGGGAGGCGCACGCGGACGTCCTGCGCGTGCTGAAGGAGGAGGGCGCCCCCGAGCGCACCGTCTTCCACTGCTACTCGGGCGACGCGGAGATGGCGCAGATCTGCGCCCGCGAGGGCTACTACATGTCCTTCGCGGGGAACGTCACCTTCAAGAACGCCCAGAATCTGCGGGACGCCCTCGCCGTGGCCCCGCTGGAGCTGGTCCTCGTGGAGACCGACGCCCCCTTCCTCACCCCGGCGCCGTACCGGGGCCGGCCCAACGCGCCCTACCTCGTCCCGGTCACCGTCCGGGCGATGGCCGCCGTGCGCGGCATCGACGAGGACGCGCTGGCCACCGCCCTGGCCGCCAACACGGCCCGCGCCTTCGGCTACTGAGCCCCACACTCGTGCGCTCGTACGAAAATAGGCCGAACGGCTCGACGCGCAACTGTGCGTGGTCGAGTCGCTTTGGAGAGTGACGAACGCTCCGCTAGGTTCTGTGGGCCCGATCCGGACCTCTCCGGACCCCTCTGGCACCTCTGGAGCGTGTCGGCGTGAGCAAGTCGCATTACGAGACGTTCGGGACCGATGGGCCGCAGGAGCGGCACGAGCAGCCCGCTGCGTCGTCCCACCAGCAGCCGGGGCCCCACGAGCCGTACGGCCCCGGCGCCTCCCTGCACACCGCTGAGACCCTGCCGTCCGGGCTGTACCCGGACACCTGCCGGCCCGCCTACGAGGCGCAGGCCTACCTCGTCCAGGAGCCGGCGCGGCCCCGGCGCGGCGTAGGGGTGACCCGCGCCGCGGGCGCCCCGGACGAGGAGGCGCACGACGACGCTCCGGCCGCCGAGGGGCACGGCGACGCTCCGGCCGCCGAGGTGAGCGGGCGGGGCGCACGCCGGCGCAGGGCCCGCGGCATGGAACGCCCGGAGTCCGCCGTGCGCCGTCTGCTGCCGCAGGCGCTGGTCGTGGCCTTCCTCGCCGGCGGCACCACCGCGTTCGTCGCCGAGGACAAGGCGGTCGAGCTGACCGTCGACGGCCATCAGCGCACCCTGCACACCTTCGCCGACGACGTGCGCGGGCTGCTCGCCGAGGAGGGTGTGCGTGTGGGGACGCACGACATGGTGGCGCCCGACCCCGACACGGACCTCGCCGGCGGCGACACGGTCGCCGTGCGCTACGGACGCCCGGTCCGGCTCACCCTCGACGGCCGGCGGCGCGAGGTGTGGACGACGGCGCACACCGTGGAAGGGGCGCTGAACGAGCTGGGCGTGCGCGCGGAGGGCGCCTACCTGTCCGCCTCCCGCAGCAAGCCCATCGGACGCGGCGGGCTCGACCTCGACGTGCGCACCGAGCGAACCGTCACGGTCATGGCCGACGGCCGCACCCGCACCATCCGCACCAACGCCCCCACCGTCCGCGACGCCGTCGAGGAGGCCGGCATCACCCTGCACGGCCAGGACACCACCTCCGTCCCGCCCGACAGCTTCCCGCGCGACGGGCAGACGGTGACCGTGCTGCGGATCAGCGGCACCCGGGAGATCCGCGAGGAAGAGATCCCGTTCAAGGTCGAGCGCGTCAAGGACCCCACCCTGTTCCGGGGCGCCGAGGTCGTCGTGCAGTCCGGACGGCCCGGGCTGCGGCGCGACACCTACCTCCTGCGGACCGTCAACGGGGTCCGGGACAAGCCGCGCCGGGTGACCTCCGAGGTGGTGCGCGGGCCGCGCAAGCAGATCGTGAAGGTGGGCACCAAGGCGCTGCCGAGGACCGTGACCGGCGCGGACGGCCTGAACTGGCACGGTCTGGCCGCCTGCGAGTCCGGCGGCCGGGCGCACGCGGTCGACTCGTCCGGGACGTACGGCGGGCTGTACCAGTTCGACTCCCGCACCTGGCACAGCCTCGGCGGCGCCGGCCGCCCCCAGGACGCCCCGGCGTCGGAACAGACCTTCCGCGCGAAGAAGCTGTACAAGCGGCGGGGGACGACGCCCTGGCCGCATTGCGGGGTGCGGTTGCATGGATGAGGCGCAGTAGGGCTCGTTACCCGTGGCCGGGTGCGCGGTGGGCCGGGTGCGCCCGGTGCCTGGCAACCCGGCCGGCCTGACCCCCGTACTCTTGTCCCCGTGAGCAGCCCCACCCCCGACGCCCTTCTCGGACCGGCCGACATCCGTGAACTCGCGGCAGCGCTCGGTGTCCGTCCCACCAAGCAGCGCGGCCAGAACTTCGTGATCGACGCCAACACGGTCCGCCGTATCGTGCGCACCGCCGAGGTCCGCCCCGAGGACGTGGTCGTC
Organism: Streptomyces sp. NPDC007189; assembly: GCF_040703635.1. NCBI lineage: Bacteria > Bacillati > Actinomycetota > Actinomycetes > Kitasatosporales > Streptomycetaceae > Streptomyces > Streptomyces sp. NPDC007189. The sequence goes on along the minus strand of NZ_JBEYEY010000017.1, from coordinate 165,253 downwards.
GAGGTCGGGCCGGGGCTCGGCTCCCTCACGCTCGCCCTGCTGGAGGTCGCCGACCGGGTGACCGCCGTCGAGATCGACGACGTGCTCGCCGCGGCCCTGCCCGCGACCGTCGGCGCGCGGATGCCGGGGCGCGCCGACCGGTTCGCGCTGGTCCACTCCGACGCGATGCACGTCACCGAACTGCCCGGCCCCCCGCCGACCGCCCTGGTGGCGAACCTCCCCTACAACGTCGCCGTCCCCGTGCTGCTGCACATGCTCGACACCTTCCCGAGCATCGAGCGCACCCTCGTCATGGTGCAGTCCGAGGTCGCCGACCGGCTCGCGGCCCCGCCCGGCTCGAAGGTGTACGGCGTGCCGTCGGTGAAGGCCAACTGGTACGCCGACGTGAAGCGGGCCGGGGCCATCGGCCGCACCGTCTTCTGGCCCGCGCCGAACGTCGACAGCGGACTGGTGTCGCTGGTGCGGCGGGCGGAGCCGGTGAAGACCACGGCCTCCAAGGAGCAGGTCTTCGCGGTGATCGACGCGGCGTTCGCGCAGCGCCGCAAGACCCTGCGGGCGGCGCTCGCCGGCTGGGCCGGGTCCGCCGCCGCGGCCGAGGCCGCCCTGGTCGCGGCCGGCGTCTCGCCCCAGGCGCGCGGCGAGTCGCTGACGGTGGAGGAGTTCGCGCGGATCGCCGAGCACAAGCACGCGGTCACCGAGCACGAGGAGGCGGGCGCGTGAGCGTCACGGTCCGGGTACCGGCCAAGGTCAACGTCCAGCTCGCGGTCGGCGCCGCCCGGCCCGACGGGTTCCACGACCTCGCCAACGTCTTCCTCGCCGTCGGCCTCTACGACGAGGTGACGGTGACCCCCGCGGACGAACTCCGGATCACCTGCGCGGGCCCGGACGCCGCCCAGGTGCCGCTGGACCGCACCAACCTCGCCGCGCGCGCCGCGATCGCCCTCGCCGGGCGGCGCGGGATCGAGCCGGACGTCCACATCCACATCGCCAAGGACATCCCGGTCGCCGGCGGCATGGCGGGCGGCAGCGCGGACGGCGCCGGCGCGCTGCTCGCCTGCGACCGGCTGTGGGGCACGGCGGCCTCGCGGGCCGAGCTGCTCGCGATCTGCGCCGACCTGGGCAGCGACGTGCCGTTCAGCCTGGTCGGCGGGGCCGCTCTCGGCACCGGCCGGGGCGAGCGGCTGACCGCCCTGGAGGTCGGCGGCACCTTTAACTGGGTGTTCGCGATGGCCGAGCGGGGCCTGTCGACACCGGCGGTGTTCCGCGCGTTCGACCGGCTGGCCGAGGGGCGGGACATCCCGGAGCCGGTGGCCTCGCCCGAACTGCTGCAGGCGCTGGCGAAGGGGGACGCCGAGGCGCTGGGCGCGGCGGTCGCCAACGACCTCCAGCCCGCGGCCCTCTCCCTGTTCCCGGAACTCGCCGGCACGCTGGAGGCCGGGCGCGGAGCGGGCGCGCTCGCCGCGCTGGTCTCCGGGTCCGGGCCCACGACGGCGTTCCTCACGCGCGACGCCGAGTCGGCGCAGAAGGTCGCGGCGGCCCTGCGGGCGTCCGGCACGTGCAAGGCGGTGCGGACCGCGGCGGGGCCGGTGCCGGGGGCGACGGTGCTCTGAAGGGTCTCGCACTCCGCCCCCGCCGACCGAGGCCCTACGCTAGAAGGCTGACCCCCGCGGCGGAGCCGCACATCGACACAGCCGCGCACAGGAGTGAAATGGCCGTCAACCTGGTCAATGCCGAGAACGTCAGCAAGGTGTACGGCACCCGTGCCCTGCTCGACGGCGTCTCGCTCGGCGTGTCCGAAGGGGACCGTATCGGGGTCGTCGGACGCAACGGCGACGGCAAGACCACCCTCATCCGGATGCTGGCCAAGCTGGAGGAGTCGGACACCGGTCGGGTCACGCACTCCGGCGGGCTGCGGCTCGGCGTGCTCACGCAGCACGACTCCCTCGACCCGGCCGCCACCGTCCGGCACGAGGTGATCGGCGACATGGCCGACCACGAGTGGGCCGGCAACGCCAAGGTCAGGGACGTGCTGACCGGGCTGTTCGGCGGGCTGGACCTGCCCGGGTTCCCCAAGGGCCTGGACACCGTCATCGGCCCGCTCTCCGGCGGCGAGCGGCGCCGTATCGCGCTCGCCAAGCTGCTCATCGAGGAACAGGACCTGATCGTCCTCGACGAGCCCACCAACCACCTCGACGTCGAGGGCATCGCCTGGCTCGCGCAGCACCTGCAGAACCGGCGCTCGGCGCTGGTGTGCGTCACCCACGACCGCTGGTTCCTCGACCAGGTCTGCACCCGCATGTGGGACGTGCAGCGCGGTGACGTGTACGAGTACGAGGGCGGCTACTCCGACTACGTCTTCGCGCGCGCCGAGCGCGAGCGGATCGCCGCCACCGAGGAGGCCAAGCGGCAGAACCTGATCCGCAAGGAGCTGGCCTGGCTGCGGCGCGGGGCGCCCGCGCGCACCTCCAAGCCGCGCTTCCGCGTCGAGGCCGCCAACGAGCTGATCGCGGACGTGCCGCCGCCCCGCGACAGCAGCGAGCTGATGAAGTTCGCCTCCTCGCGGCTCGGCAAGACCGTCTTCGACCTCGAGGACGTCACCGTGCAGGCCGGGCCCAAGGTGCTGCTCAAGCACGTCACCTGGCAGCTCGGCCCCGGCGACCGGATCGGTCTCGTCGGCGTGAACGGCGCCGGGAAGACCTCGCTGCTGCGCGCCATGGCCGCCGCGGCGTACTCCGACGGCGAGGAGCAGCCGGCCGGCGGCCGTATCGCCGTCGGCAGGACGGTCAAGCTCGCCTACCTCTCCCAGGAGGTCGCCGAACTCGACCCCACCTGGCGGGTGCTGGAGGCCGTGCAGCGGGTCCGCGAGCGCGTCGACCTGGGCAAGGGGCGCGAGATGACCGCCGGGCAGCTGTGCGAGACGTTCGGCTTCACCAAGGAGAAGCAGTGGACGCCGGTCGGCGACCTGTCGGGCGGTGAGCGGCGGCGGCTGCAGCTGCTGCGCCTGCTGATGGACGAGCCCAACGTCCTCTTCCTGGACGAGCCCACCAACGACCTCGACATCGAGACCCTCACCCAGCTCGAGGACGTCCTCGACGGCTGGCCCGGCTCGATGATCGTCATCTCCCACGACCGGTTCTTCGTCGAGCGCACCACGGACCGCGTCTTCGCCCTCCTCGGCGACGGCACCCTGCGGATGCTGCCGCGCGGCATCGACGAGTACCTGGAGCGGCGCCGGCGCATGGAGGAGGCGGTCGCCGCGCAGACCGCCGCCGCGGCGCCCAGGCCGGCCACCACGGAGAAGAGCGCCGCCGACCAGCGCGTCGCGAAGAAGGAACTGCAGAAGATCGAGCGCCAGTTGGACAAGATCTCCGAGAAGGAGTCGAAGCTGCACGCCCGGATCGCCGAGAACGCCACCGACTTCGCGAAGGTCGCCGACCTGGACGCCCAGCTGCGCGACCTCGCCGGCGAGCGCGAGGAACTGGAGATGCGCTGGCTGGAGCTGGCGGAGGACGCGTAACTCCGGGCGCTCAGACGGCAGTCAGTCAGGTTGCGTGCGCCGCGTGAAGGGGGCGTGAAGGCGCGTAACGGCGGCATCACGGGGCGGTCGTCCCTTGGGAACAGCGGCGGATCCGGGCCCGTGCGCTGTCGGTACCGGGTGATAGAAAGAGCCGTCTGAGAACCGTCTGAGTAACGACCCAGGGTCCGTCGAGAACCTCAGGGCGTGGCGAAGAATCAGTGAACGAGGGGGAAGAGCGCTGATGACCCAGCCGCCCAGTCAGCCGCCGCAGGGCGGATTCGGAGCGCCGCAGGACCAGCCACCGCAGGGTGGCGGATTCGGAGCGCCCCAGCCGCCTCCGGCCCAGGGCGGCTTCGGGCCCCCGAGCGCCCCGCAGAGTCCTCCGGGCGCCCCTCAGCCCACCCCCGGCGCTCCGGGCGCCCCCGCCGCGCCCCCGCCGCCCGCCGGCCCGCCGCAGCCCCAGCCCGGTTACGGCTACCCCCAGCAGCCGGGTCCGTACGGCGCTCCCGCCCCCTACGGCTATCCGCAGCAGCCGGGCCCCTACGGGGCGGCGCCCCAGCCCGGGTTCGGCCACCCGCAGCAGCCGCCGTACCCGGGCGCGCCCGCCCCCGCGTCCGGCGGGAAGAAGACCGCGCTGATCATCGGCGCCGCGGCGGCCGCCCTGCTCGTCATCGGCGGCACGGTGTACGCGGTCACGAGCGGCGGTGACGACGGCGGCAAGAAGAAGCCGGTCGCCCAGCAGAGCGACGACTCCAAGCACTCCTCCTCTTCCTCCGGTTCGCCGAGCCCGTCGAGCGGCGGCGACGACCCGGAGGACCTCAACGCGGGCCGCAAGGCCGGTGAGGCGAAGGTGCTCTGGTACAAGCCGGCCCCGGACGCCCCCGGCGGCGGCGCCGACGCGCCCGGCATGTGGGTCACCGGCAAGGCGGTGGTGAAGGCGGCGTACAAGCAGGTCTTCGCCTACGGCCTGGGCGACGGCAAGCCCGCCTGGAGCCCGCTCTCCTTCCCGCAGAAGATCTGCGCGGTCACCCCGCAGAAGTCGGCGGACGACAAGGTCGTCGTCGCGTACATGAGCGGCGCCGGCGACAACGCCAAGTGCAACCAGCTGCAGCAGATAGACCTGGGCACCGGCGAGAAGGGCTGGAGCGCCAAGGTCGCCGACGGCGGACTGTTCGACAGCGCGCTCAACGTCGAACTGACCGTGAGCGGCAGGACGCTGATGGTGGGTCGTTCGGAGTCGGGCACGGCGTACGACATCGACAGCGGCAAGAAGCTGTACGACAAGGAGAAGTACGGCGCCGCCTGCTTCCCGGCCGCGTACGCGGGCGGCACCGACCGGCTGATCCAGGTGTCCTCGTGCGGCGCCGGCGGCAGCAACGCGCACGACGAGATCCAGGAACTGGACCCGGCCACCGGCAAGGTGCGCTGGTCCCAGCCGGTCAAGAAGGGCTGGCAGGTCACCCGGGCCTTCTCCGTGGACCCGCTGGTGGTCTATCTGACCAACCAGGACAAGAAGGCCTGGAACATCTCGACGTTCACCAAGGACGGCAGGTTCCGCTCCGAGGTGAAGGTCGACGAGAAGTTCGGCCCGCGCTGCGGCTGGGCGATCCTCGAACGCGATCTGCAGGGCTGCCAGGGCGTGGCCGCGGACGCCGACACGCTGTACCTGCCGACGAACGCCACCGCGAGCGCCAACGAGATCGTCGCCATCGGCCTGGCCGACGGCAAGGCGAAGTGGCGGGTGAAGTCCCCGGCGGACGAGCCGATGTACCCGGTGAGGGTCGAGGGCGGCAAGCTCGTCGCCTATGTGCAGCCGTCGTTCGACGCGGGCGGCCAGGTGGTGTCGGTCCCGGCCACCGGCTCCTCCCACCGCATCACCAAGCTGCTGCAGAACCCGCAGGGCACCGCCGAGATCGAGGACACCTTCTACGACAGCGTCGTGGACTGGGCCGACGGGCGGTTCTTCATCTCCTCCGGCCGGCTGTCCGGCAGCGACCAGGCGAAGGAGAAGCTGATCATGGCCTTCGGCAACTGAGCCGCCGCCCGGCGCCCTTCCGCCCGTCTCAAGTCCCCGTCCCCGACAGGCTCGTACGAGCCTCACCGAGGTACCCGCGTCATGACCCAGCCGCCCCCTCCGCCGCCGAGCCAACCGCCGAACCAGCCCCCGCAGCCGCCCGGCTTCGGCCCCTCGAACCCGAATCAGCCCCCGCAGCCGCCACCCGGCTACGGCTACCCGCACCCGGCGCCGCCCCCGCAGCCCGGTTACGGCTACCCCGGCCCGCAGCAGAATCCTTACGGTCAGCAGACCCCGGTCTACGGCCAGCAGCCCGCCGCGGGCTACGGGGCCGGGCCGCAGAACCCGTACGCCCAGCCCGCACCGCCGCCCGGTTACGGCTATCCGGGCCAGCCACCTCAGGCGCCGATGCCGCCGCAGCCGGGGCAGGGCGGCGGGCGGAACACCACCGCGCTCGTCATCGTCGTCGCGGCGGTCGTCGCGATCGCCCTGATCGTCACCGGCGGCATCTGGTACGCCAACTCCTCCGGGGACGGCGGCAAGAAGCACGACACCGCCTCCTCCAGCGGCGGCACCGGCGGCAAGAACGGCAGCGGCGGCACCGGCGGCGGCAAGGAGAAGGCGCCGGCCGACCCTGCGGCGAAGGAGCTGTTCAAGGTGCCGCTGCCCACCGCGGACGACGTGGTGAGCACCGTGGGCTCGTGGCTGACCGACAAGGTGTACGCCAAGAGCGGCGTCGCCGAGATCGTCGGCTACGACCCGGCCAAGGGGACCAAGCTCTGGACGATCAAGCTGCCCGGCCCGGTGTGCGCCGCCAGCAGGCAGGCCACGTCCGACGGCCGGACCGCGATCACCTACCAGCCGAAGTGGGACACGAAGGACCACTTCGCCGGATGCACGCAGATCGCCGCCATCGATCTCGACGCCGGCAAGAAGCTGTGGACGAAGACGGTCAAGTCCGGTGACTACCCGGTCAATTACCAGAACGTGACGGTCGGCCAGCGCACCGTCGCGGCCGGCGACACCGAGGGCGGGGCCGCCTTCGACATCGACTCCGGCAAGCCGCTGTGGCTGCCGAAGCCGGGCGACGACTGCTACGACGCCGGGTACGGCGGCGGCGCCAAGCTGGTCGCGGTGCGCAGCTGCGGAGACGTCGACAACACGCGGCTGCTCATCCAGACCCTGGACCCGAAGACGGGGAAGGTGATCTCCGAGTACCGCATGGACCAGGGCATCGACAAGGCGTCCGTCGTCTCCACCGACCCGCTGGTGGTGGCCGCCTCCGCGGGCGACAGCACCCAGATCACCGACTACTTCTCCATCGACAACAAGACGGGCAGGCTGCTCGCGCACATCTCCGCGCCGGCCGACACCTACGGCGGCAAGTGCGACGGCATCACCCGCTTCGAGGACTGCCACGAGATCGCCGTCGGCAACGGCAAGCTGTACCTGCCGACCGCGGAGCACGACTCCTCCTCCGGTCTCGGCCAGACCAACTCGATCGTCGCCTTCGACCTCACCACCGGCAAACCGACGGGCCAGCGTGCCGACGCCGGCGACGGCACCACGCTCGTTCCGCTGCGCATGGACGGGAGCAACCTGCTCGCCTACAAGCCGCCGACGTACAAGGACGGCGGTCAGGTCGTCAGCATCGACGGCGGCAGCTTCAAGGCGACCAAGCTGCTGGTGAATGCCGGAGGGCAGAAGGCGCGAGAGGCCGAGAGCAACTTCCTGCCCGACAGCGACGAGTTCCTCTTCCACGACGGCCGCCTGTACCTGGGGCAGGTCTTCGCCCAGCACAAGGGCTCGTCGTCGATCGGCGAACAGGACCTGGTGCTGGTGTTCGGCACGGGCGGCTGACCGTCCCAAAGGACCGCCGTGGCGGGTCTCGCCCGAATGGGTGACTTGCCGAGAAGTGCCCCGGATTTCATCGATCCGGGGCACTTCTCATCAAGAGGGGCAGCGCGACGTCGAACAAGCGTGTAGCTTCCGGGGGCATATGGAGGGCGGAGGCGCCGGGGGGCCCTCTGTCCTTGCGGACCGGTGGGCGTCCATAGTGGGGCATCCATGGGGGACTGGGGGGTGGGGTTGCTCTATGGGAGTGCGGCTCATGGTCGTCGACGACCATCGCCTGCTCGCGGAGGCGCTCGCGTCGGCGCTCAAGCTGCGCGGGCACCGGGTGCTCGCCGCGGCGGCGCCGGCCGCGGGCGCGGCGGACCTGGTGATCGCGCGGGCGCCGGAGGTGTGCCTGCTGGGTACGGCGGCGCCGGCCGAACCGGGCGTCTTCGACCCGGTGACGAAGATCAAGCGGGAGCGGCCGCAGGTCGCGGTGCTGGTGCTCGGGCCGGTGCCGTCGCCGCGCGGGATCGCGGCGGCGTTCGCGGCCGGCGCGTCGGGGTACGTGCGGCACGACGAGCGGATCGAGGGCGTCGAGCGGGCGATCATGAAGGCGCGGGCCGGCGAGGCGGCGGTCGCCCCGCAGCTGCTGCAGGGGGCGTTCGAGGAGCTGCTCAACCCCGCCGCGCAGCCCGACGACGAGGCACAGCGGCTGTTGTCGATGCTGACGCCCCGGGAGGTGGAGGTGCTGGTCCGGGTGGCCGACGGCGAGGACACCCGGGTGATCGCGGCGGGCATGGGCATCGCGCCGAGCACGGCCCGGACCCACGTCCAGCGGGTGCTGATGAAGCTGGGCGTGGGCTCGCGGCTGGAGGCGGCGGCGCTGGCGGCGCGGACGGGGCTGCTGGACCGGGCGGGGCCATTGGGCTCCGGTCCTGAGTAGGCGCCCGGCGTCGCTGAGGGCCCCGTTGATGGCGCTGCTCGCTGGGAGGTGCCTCCCCCACCGCCCACCCGTGCCGCCTGGGGGCGCCCCAGGCCCTTGAGGCACTGGGGGAGGCGCGACTGCCCGCAGCTACCAGCGCCCCGAACGGGCGCGGGGAACTGCGCGATCAGCCCCCACGCACCCGCGGTCGAAAGGCGGCCGGCGGTTACTCCTCGTCCTCCGGCAGCCCCTCCGGAGGAACCGGCGGAGGCGTCGGCCGCAGCCTCAGCCAGACCAGGAAGAAGATGCCCAGCAGGAGCATGCCGATCCCGGTCCACAGGTTGATGTTGACGCCCTGGGCCTTGTCGATGGCGGCCTTGGAGTCGGTGATGCCGGTGACGGTGACGATGACGCCGTACAGCACGAACAGGCCGCCGATGATGCGGCGCAGGTCGAAGATGCGGGCCGCCGTCGCGGACTTGCCCTGCAGCTCGGTGACCTCCCGCTGGACGTCCTTCTCGCTGTAGTGGAAGCCCTCGCCCGGGCGGTCGGAGTGCGCGTTGTCGCTCATGGTTTCCTCGATCCTCCCGCGTCAGAACGAGAACGGGATGTAGCAGACGGCGGCCAGCACGACCGCGCCCCAGCCCAGCAGGGCCGGCCTGCGGTACCAGGCCTCGTCCCCGGGGGCGGGCGGTTCGGACATGCCGGGGGAGCGGGTGCCGTAGACCAGGCCCTGCAGTTCCTCGGCCGGCTTGGGCTTGGTGAACAGGGACACCGCGACCATCACGACCGCGCCGGCGACGAAGCCCGCGATCGCGGAGACGAAGTTGGCGCCCTGGTCGGAGGGGATGGCGATGATCCCCTTCTTGTAGAGGACGAAGTAGTTGATCATCGCGGTCACGGTGCCCGCGAGCAGGCCCCAGAAGCCGGACTTGGCGGACGCCCGCTTCCAGAACATGCCGACGATGAACACCACGAACATCGGCACGTTGAAGAAGGAGAACAGCGTCTGCAGGTAGGACATGATGTTCGAGAACGAGGACGCCAGGAACGCCGTGCCGATGGAGGCGAGGACGCCGACCACGGTGATCAGGCGGCCGAACCCGACGTAGTACGCGTCCTCGCGGCCCCGCACCACGTACTTCGCCCAGATGTCGTTGGTGAACACGGTGTTGAAGGACGACACGTTGGCCGCCATGCCGGCCATGAAGGCGGCGAGCAGACCGGTGACCGCGATGCCGAGCACGCCGTTCGGCAGCAGCTCCTGCATCAGGAACGGGATGGCGTCGTTGTACTGGTAGCCGGAGCCGGCGGTGCCGAACTTCGGGATGAGCGCGGCGGCGACCAGGCCCGGGATCATCACCAGGAAGACGATGAAGATCTTCGGGTAGGCGGCGATCAGCGGGGTGCGCTGCCCGGCGGAGAGGTTCTTGGCGGACAGGGCGCGCTGGACCTCGGCGAAGTTGGTCGTCCAGTAGCCGAAGGAGAGGACGAAGCCGAGACCGAGGACGATGGTCAGCCAGTTGGCGCCCAGCGGGTTGACGTGGCCGATGCCGGTGCCGCCCCAGGCGGTGGTGAAGTTCGCTCCGTGGCTCGCGGTGAGCTTGTGGGTCAGGCCGTCCCAGCCGCCGACCTTCTTCAGGCCGAGGGCGGTGATCGGGATGAGGGCGGCCAGGATCACGAAGAACTGCAGGACCTCGTTGTAGATCGCCGAGGACAGACCGCCGAGGGTGATGTACGCGAGGACGAAGGCGCCGGCGACCACGATGGCCACCCACTGCGGCCAGCCGAGCAGGGCCTCCACGACGATCGCGAGGGCGTAGAGGTTGACGCCCGCGATGAGGATGGCGGCGAACGCGAACAGGATCGAACTCAGCAGGTGAGCGGCCCGGTCGAAGCGCAGCAGCAGGAACTCGGGGACCGAGCGGACCTTGCTGCCGTAGTAGAACGGCATCATCACCAGGCCCAGGAAGACCATGGCCGGGATGGCGCCGATCCAGTACCAGTGCACGGTGTACGCGCCGTACTGGGCGCTGTTCGCCGCCATGCCCAGGATCTCGGTGGCCGCCAGGTTCGCCGAGATGAAGGCGAGGCCGGTGATCCAGGCGGGCAGCGAGCGTCCGGACAGGAAGAAGTCGAGGCTGGTCTTCACCGAGCGGCGGGCCGCGAAGCCGATGCCGAGCACGACGACGAAGTAGATCGCCAGGATCGTGTAGTCCAGCCAGTTGGTGGGGAGCCGTAGCTGCGCCGCCAGGTACACGGGGCTGTCTGTGGGGGTTTGCATGGGTACTCGCTTCGTTGCGCGAACTGATCCAGTGCGGAACCTACGCCGCCGCCTTCAGTATTTGAACACTTCTGTTGGTGTTCTTTGTTTGATTGTGATGAACCGCAGTGTTGTCGAGTTGTGGTCTGTTATGTTTGATTGTGTTGAGTGATTGGGTGCGGGACGTAGAGGAGTCCGGCGTTGAAGAAGACCTCGACACGGCTGGCCGACGGTCGTGAGCTCATTTACTACGACCTGCGGGACGACACCGTGCGGGACGCCGTCGACCGCCGCCCGCTGGAGCGGACCCTCACGACGTCCGAGATCCGCCGTGACGTGCTGCTCGGCGACTCGGTCGCCGTCGCCTCCCACCGGCAGGGCCGCACCTACCACCCGCCGGCCGACGAGTGCCCCCTGTGCCCGACGCAGGGCGACCGGCTCAGCGAGATCCCGGACTCGTCGTACGACGTCGTCGTCTTCGAGAACCGGTTCCCCTCGCTCGCCGGGGACTCCGGCCGCTGCGAGGTCGTCTGCTTCACCTCCGACCACGATGCCTCCTTCGCCGACCTGGACGTCGAGCAGGCGCGCCTGGTGCTGGACGCCTGGACGGACCGGACGTCGGAGCTGTCGCATCTGCCCTCCGTCGAGCAGGTGTTCTGTTTCGAGAACCGCGGTGCCGAGATCGGTGTGACGCTGGGTCACCCGCACGGACAGATCTACGCCTACCCGTTCACCACCCCGCGCACCGCGCTGATGCTCCGCTCGCTCGCCGCGCACAAGGAGGCGACCGGCGGCGAGAACCTCTTCGACGCCGTCCTGGAGCAGGAACGCGCCGGGGAACGGGTCGTCCTCGAGGGTGAACACTGGGTGGCGTTCGTGCCGTACGCGGCCCACTGGCCGTACGAGGTCCACCTGTACCCGAAGCGCCGCGTGCCCGACCTGCTCGCGCTCGACGAGGCGGCGCGCACAGAATTCCCCCAGGTGTATCTGGAACTCTTGAAGCGCTTCGACCGGATCTTCGGCGAGGGTGAGCCTCCGACGCCGTACATCGCGGCCTGGCACCAGGCCCCGTTCGGCGCGCTGGAGGAGTTCGACGGCGTCACGCGCGACGACTTCGCGCTGCACCTCGAGCTTTTCACCATCCGCCGCACTTCCGGCAAGCTGAAGTTCCTCGCGGGTTCCGAGTCCGGCATGAACGTGTTCATCAACGACGTGCCGCCGGAACGCGCGGCCGAGCGACTGCGAGAGGTAGCGAGTTCATGAAGTACCTGGTGACCGGTGGCGCCGGTTACGTCGGCAGTGTCGTGGCCCAGCACCTGCTGGAGGCCGGCCACGAGGTCACCGTCCTGGACAACCTCTCCACCGGCTTCCGCGAGGGCGTCCCGGCCGGCGCGGCCTTCATCGAGGGCGACATCCGCGACGCCGCCAAGTGGCTCGACCCCTCCTACGACGGCGTGCTGCACTTCGCCGCGTCCTCGCAGGTCGGCGAGTCGGTGGTGAAGCCCGAGAAGTACTGGGACAACAACGTCGCCGGCTCGCTGGCGCTGCTCGGCGCGATGCGCGAGGCGGGCGTGCGCAGGCTGGTGTTCTCCTCCACGGCGGCCACCTACGGCGAGCCGGAGCAGGTCCCGATCGTGGAGAGCGCCCCGACACGGCCGACCAACCCCTACGGCGCCACCAAGCTGGCCGTCGACCACATGATCACCAGTGAGGCGAACGCCCACGGCCTGGCCGCGGTCTCCCTGCGCTACTTCAACGTGGCCGGCGCGTACGGCGCCTACGGCGAGCGCCACGACCCCGAGTCGCACCTCATCCCGCTGGTCCTCCAGGTCGCCCAGGGCCGCCGCGAGGCGATCTCCGTCTACGGCGACGACTACCCGACCTCGGACGGCACCTGCGTGCGCGACTACATCCACGTCGCCGACCTGGCCGAGGCCCACCTGCTGGCCCTGGAGGCGGCCCGCCCGGGCGAGCACCTGATCTGCAACCTCGGCAACGGCGAGGGCTTCTCCGTGCGCCAGGTCATCGAGACGGTCCGGCAGGTCACCGGCCACCCGATCCCCGAGGTGGTCGCCCCGCGCCGGGGCGGCGACCCGGCGGTCCTGGTCGCCTCCGCCGAGGCCGCCCGCGAGAAACTCGGCTGGAACCCGTCCCGCGCGGATCTCGCGGGCATCGTCGCGGACGCCTGGCAGTTCGCACAGCACACCGCAAGGGGGCAGTAGTGGGGGCACAGCAGGTCGCGCAGCGCTTCACCGAGCTGTACGGGGCCGCGCCGGACGGCGTCTGGGCGGCACCGGGCCGGGTCAACCTGATCGGCGAGCACACCGACTACAACGACGGCTTCGTGATGCCGTTCGCCCTGCCGCACCGGACGGTCGCCGCGGTCTCCCGCCGCGCCGACGGCGTCCTGCGCCTGCACTCGGCGGACATCGAGGGCGGCGTGCAGGAACTGCGGCTGGACGCCCTGGCCCCGCAGAGCGACGACGACTGGACGGCGTACCCGGCGGGGGTCGTCTGGGCGCTGCGCGAGGCGGGCCACGCGGTGACCGGCGCGGACGTCCACCTGTCCTCGACGGTCCCGACCGGCGCGGGCCTGTCCTCCTCCGCGGCACTGGAGGTGGTGATCGCCCTCGCCCTGAACGACCTGTACGAGCTGGGCCTTCCGGGCTGGAAGCTGGCACGCCTGTGCCAGCGCGCCGAGAACGTCTACGTCGGCGCCCCGACCGGCATCATGGACCAGACGGCGTCCGCCTGCTGCGAGGCCGGCCACGCCCTGTTCCTCGACACCCGCGACCTGTCCCAGCGGCAGATCCCCTTCGACCTCGCCGCCGAGGGCCTGCGCCTGCTGGTCGTCGACACCCAGGTCAAGCACGCGCACAGCGGCGGCGAGTACGGCAAGCGCCGGGCCGGCTGCGAGAAGGGCGCGGCCCTGCTCGGCGTCGACGCCCTGCGGGACATCCCCTACGACGGACTCGACGCGGCGCTTCAGCGGCTGAGCGACGAGGAGGAGGTGCGCCGCCTGGTCCGGCACGTCGTGACCGAGGACCAGCGGGTCGAACGGGTCGTCGGCCTGCTCCACGCCGGCGACACCCGCGCCATCGGCCCCGTCCTCACCGAGGGACACGCCTCCCTGCGCGACGACTTCCGCATCTCCTGCCCGGAGCTGGACCTCGTCGTCGACACCGCCCTGGCCAACGGCGCCCTCGGCGCCCGCATGACCGGTGGCGGCTTCGGCGGCTCGGCGATCGTCCTGACGGAGGCGGCCGAGGTGGACACCCTCACCAAGGCCGTCGAGGAGGCCTTCGCCGCCGCGGGCTTCACGACCCCGCGCGTGTTCGAGGCGGTGCCGTCGGCGGGGGCCGTCCGGCTGCTGTGACGCCCTCGCGGTCTGCCCCGGGCAGATCACGTCGGGCTCTGTCGACTTTCGTCCCGCTACGAAACTCCCGGCTCACCACACACGCCTGAAGACGGCCAGTTCTGCAAATCCGCTTCCGCCGCGTGCCGCCATCCGTACTCTGAGGAGCAGCGCCGGTGGGGGCCGGTGCTGATCAGGGGGCGAGACAGGCGGGTACGGCGCCCGCGGTGGGGTATCTGTGTCCGCGACGGCGGCGGCCGTGCGGCGCATGACCTCTTCCGTGGGTGCCGTGTCCGCGCGGCGTCTCGTTCTCCACAGGACCAGGCCCGGTCCGGGAGGGGTTTCGTGGTTCGTATCCGAGTCCTGGTCGTCGACGACCACCGCATCTTCGCCGAGTCGCTCGCCGCTGCCCTGGCCGCCGAGCCGGACGTCGAGGTCTCCGCCGCCGGCAGCGGCCCCGCCGCGCTGCGCTGCCTGGAGCGGGCGGCCGCGGAGGGCCGCCGCTTCGACGTGCTGCTGGTCGACGCCGACCTCGGCGGCACCGTGCCCGGCGGCCGTCCGGCCGTGCCCGTGCAGGACGACGAGGAAGGCCTCGTCGACGGGATCTCACTGGTCGCGGGCGTGCGCGTCGCACAGCCCGGCGTGCGGATCGTCGTGCTCGCCGAGAAGGACGACTCCCGGCGCGCCGCGCTCGCGCTGCAGGCCGGCGCCTCCGGGTGGGTCGCCAAGGACTGCTCGCTGTCCCGGCTGCTGACGGTGATCCGGGGCGTGCTGCGCGACGAGACCCATCTGCCGCCCGCGCTGCTCACCGGCGTCCTCAAGGAGATGACGGCCGCCCGCCGGCACCGCACCGAGAGCGAGCGGCTGGTGGAGTCCCTCACCCCGCGCGAGCGGGAGGTGCTGCGCTGCATGGTCGCGGGGCTGGGCCGCAAGGCCGTCGCCGAGCGGCTGTTCCTCTCCCCGCACACCGTGCGCACCCATATGCAGAACGTCCTCGGCAAGCTGGGCGTCCACTCCACGCTGGCCGCCGTCGCCCTCGCCCGCCGCGCGGGGGTCGGACCGGCCGACCTAACCGGGGATGTTGTCGAACGGGGCGGTCAACTGGCGTAGCAGCCCGGCCAGTTCCGCCCGCTGGGCGCGGGACAGCTCGCCGAGGATCGCCCGCTCCTGCTCCAGCAGGCCGGCCAGCGCCTGGTCCGCGCGGTCCCGGCCGGTGTCGGTCAGCCGGACGAGCACGCCCCGCCGGTCGCTCGGGTCCGGCAGCCGCTCCACCAGGCCCTTCTTGGCCAGCCGGTCGATCCGGTTGGTCATCGTGCCCGAGGTGACCAGGGTCTGCGTCAGCAGCTGGCCGGGGGAGAGCTGGTACGGCGTGCCGGCGCGCCGCAGCGCGGTGAGCACGTCGAACTCCCACGGCTCCAGTTGATGCTCGGCGAAGGCGAGCCGCCGGGCACGGTCCAGATGCCGGGCGAGCCGGCTCACCCGGCTGAGCACTTCCAGCGGCTCCACGTCGAGGTCCGGACGTTCCCGGCGCCACGCTGCGACCAGCCGATCGACCTCGTCCTCCATGGAGATCAGTGTAGTGGTTGTGTCGACGTGAAGTCTCTTGATGTCAAGTCTCTTGACATCGAGAGAAATTGGAGAGGAGAGTGGTGGCCATGACGACCCCCATCTGGGACCCCGGGCAGTATCTGCGGCACGCCGGTCACCGGGCCCGTCCCTTCGCCGACCTCCTCGCCCGCGTCCCCGCCCTGCCCACCCCGGCGCCCCGCATCGCCGACCTCGGCTGCGGCCCGGGCAACGTCACCGCGCAACTCACCGAACGCTGGCCCGCCGCCCACGTCACCGGCTACGACAACTCGCCCGCCATGCTCGATCGGGCCCACACCGAGCACGAGGGCCCCACGGCCGGCGGCGGACGGCTCGACTTCGCCCACGCCGACGTCCGCACCTGGGCGCCCGAGGAGCCGCATGACCTGATCGTCTCCAATGCGACCCTGCAGTGGGTGCCGGGGCACGCCGACCGCTTCGCCGACTGGATCGCCGGCCTCAGGCCCGGCGGCACCCTCGCCTTCCAGGTACCGGACAACATCGACGCCCCGCTGCACGCCCTGATGCGGGAACTGGCCGCCACCCCCCGCTGGAAGGCCCGCCTCGCCGACGTGCTGCGCCGCACCGACTCCGTGCACACCCCCGGCGCCTATCTGGACCGCCTCGCCCGCCTGGGCTGCGCGGCCGACGTGTGGCAGACGACGTACTTCCACGTCCTCGAGGGCGAGGACCCCGTCCTGGACTGGGTGAAGGGCACCGGACTCAGGCCCGCGCTGACCGCCCTCGCCGGCGACCCCGAGGCACGGGAGCGGTTCCTCGCCGAGTACCGGGACCTGCTGCGGCAGGCCTACCCGAGCGCGCCGTACGGCACCGTCCTGCCCTTCCGCCGCCTGTTCGCCGTCGCCGTGAAGGAAGCCTGAGCATGATCACCGCGCTGGACCATGTGCAACTGGCGGCCCCGCCCGGATCGGAGGACGCGCTGCGGGCGTACTACGCCGGCGTCCTGGGCATGACCGAGATCCCGAAACCACCGGCACTGGCGGCACGCGGCGGCTGCTGGTTCCAGGCGGGCGCCGTCCAGCTCCACCTGGGCGTCGAGGACGCCCCCGCCGGCGGCGGAGAATGTCACTGGCGCCCGGCGAAGAAGGCCCACCCGGGGCTGAGGGTGACGGGCATCGAGGCGTACGCGGCCCGGCTCGCCGCGAGGGGCGCACCGGTGACCTGGGACGACAACCTCCCCGGCCACCTGCGCTTCTACTCCGAGGACCCGGTGGGCAACCGGCTGGAGTTCCTGGAGCCGGCCGGGTAATCCGGCCCGGTCAGCTCTTGCGGTGCCCGATCAGCCGCGGCTTCTGCTCCAGCCCGTCCAGGCCGTGCCACGCCAGGTTCACCAGATGGGCGGCGACCTCCGCCTTCTTCGGGCGGCGTACGTCCAGCCACCACTGCCCGGTCAGCGCGACCATGCCGACCAGCGCCTGCGCGTACAGCGGGGCCAGCTTCGGGTCGAAGCCGCGGGACTTGAACTCGCGGCCCAGGATGTCCTCCACCTGCGTCGCGATGTCCGAGATCAGCGAGGCGAAGGAGCCCGTGGACTGCGGGATGGGGGAGTCGCGGACCAGGATGCGGAAGCCGTCCGTGTACTCCTCGATGTAGTCCAGCAGCGCGAACGCCGCCTGCTCGCACAGCTCACGCGGGTGCCCGGCCGTCAGAGAGCTGGTCACCATGTCCAGCAGGCGGCGCATCTCGCGGTCCACGACCACCGCGTACAGGCCCTCCTTGCCGCCGAAGTGCTCGTACACCACCGGCTTGGACACCCCGGCCTTCGCCGCGATCTCCTCCACCGAGGTGCCTTCGAAACCTTTCGCCGCGAAGAGGGTGCGACCGATCTCCAGCAGCTGCTGGCGGCGCTCGGCACCGGTCATACGGGTCCGGCGGGTCCGCCGCGGCTTTTCGTTGCTGGAGGTGCTGCTGGAGTCGGTCGCCACGGCGTCAATCATGCCGCCTTCGCGGTCTCCTTCCGGCGCCGGGAGCCGTCATCACCGGTGCTGCGGCGCGAATCGATACGCGAGCGTGACGGCCAGCGCACGTCGTACGCCCAGCCGAGCAGCTCGAAGATCCGGATGAACCGCGCCGAGGAGTCGATCTGGCCGCGCATCACACCGTGCCGCGCCGAGGTCGGGTCGGCGTGGTGCAGGTTGTGCCAGGACTCGCCGCACGACAGCACCGCCAGCCACCACACGTTGCCCGAACGGTCCCGCGACTTGAACGGCCGCTTGCCCACCGCGTGGCAGATCGAGTTGATCGACCACGTCACATGGTGCAGCAACGCCACCCGGACGAGTGAACCCCAGAAGAACCCCGTGAACGCGCCCCACCAGGACATCGTCACCAGACCGCCGATCAGCGGCGGCAGCCCCAGGGACACGATCGTCCACAGGACGAACTGGCGGGAGATCGTCCGGATCGCCCTGTCCTTGATCAGGTCCGGCGCGTACTTGTCCTGCGGAGTCTGCTCCTCGTCGAACATCCAGCCGATGTGGGCCCACCACAGGCCCTTCATCAGCGCCGGAACGGTCTCCCCGAACCGCCACGGCGAGTGGGGGTCGCCCTCGGCGTCGGAGAACTTGTGGTGCCTGCGGTGATCGGCCACCCAGCGCACCAGGGGCCCCTCCACCGCCATCGACCCCATGACCGCCAACGCGATCCGCAGGGGCCGTTTGGCCTTGAACGAGCCATGGGTGAAGTACCGGTGGAAACCGATCGTGATGCCGTGGCACCCCAGGAAGTAGAAGAAGACCAGCAGGCCCAGATCGAGCCAGCTCACCCCCCAGCCCCAGGCCAGCGGCACGGCCGCCACGAGTGCCACGAACGGCACGACGATGAACAGGAGCAGTGTGATCTGTTCGATCGAACGCTTCTGCTCGCCGCCCAGTGTGGCGGAGGGGGTGGAGGTGTCGGTGGCCTTACGGGCTTCTTCGATCACGTCGGAACTTGAGGTCATGCGCGTCCCCTGTGGGGTCGAGGGTCGAGGCAGGCGCCGGGCGAGCGGAACCGCACGGGAGTGGACGGCCCTTCCCTACGGTTCCGTAACCTACGGCGTCGTAAGTATGGCAGCGTGTCGTGCGGCGGCAAGAGCCCCGGAGCCTGCGCGTCCCCATCGACACCTATCCTTGAACTCGGTCGGACAGCGCGGTCCGCTGAAGTTTCCTTCCCGGACGCTCCGGCCCGTATGCGGCACCCGCCGCCGCGGCAGCCGGCCGGGTTCCCTCCAGACGAGCTTCCACACTGCAAGGAGCCGCACCTGTGAGCAGTGCCGACGACCAGACCACCACGACCAGCAGCGAGCTGCGCGCCGACATCCGCCGGCTGGGTGATCTCCTCGGCGAGACCCTCGTACGGCAGGAAGGACCCGAGCTCCTCGACCTGGTCGAGAAGGTCCGCCGCCTCACCCGCGAGGACGGCGAGGCCGCCGCCGAGCTGCTGCGCGGCACCGAGCTGGAGACCGCGGCCAAGCTGGTCCGCGCCTTCTCCATCTACTTCCACCTCGCCAACGTCACCGAGCAGGTGCACCGCGGCCGCGAACTGCGCGCCCGGCGCGCCGCCGAGGGCGGCCTCCTCGCCCGTACGGCGGACCGGCTGAAGGACGCCGACCCGGAGCACCTGAAGCAGACCGTCCAGAACCTGAACGTCCGCCCGGTGTTCACGGCGCACCCCACCGAGGCCGCGCGCCGCTCGGTGCTGAACAAGCTCCGGCGCATCGCCGCGCTCCTGGAGGCCCCGGTCCAGGGCTCCGACCGCCGCCGCCACGACGTCCGCCTCGCCGAGAACATCGACCTCGTCTGGCAGACCGACGAGCTGCGGGTCGTACGCCCCGAGCCCGCCGACGAGGCCCGCAACGCGATCTACTACCTCGACGAGCTCCACGCGAACGCCGTCGGCGACGTCCTGGAGGACCTGACCGCCGAACTGGAACGCGTCGGCGTCAAGCTCCCCGACGACACCCGCCCCCTCACCTTCGGCACCTGGATCGGCGGCGACCGCGACGGCAACCCCAACGTCACCCCCCAGGTCACCTGGGACGTCCTGATCCTCCAGCACGAACACGGCATCAACGACGCCCTGGAGACGATCGACGAACTGCGCGGCCTGCTCTCCAACTCCATCCGCTACGCCGGCGCCACCGAAGAACTCCTGGAGTCCCTCAAGGCCGACCTGGAGCGGCTGCCCGAGATCAGCCCCCGCTACAAGCGCCTCAACGCCGAGGAGCCCTACCGGCTCAAGGCCACCTGCATCCGGCAGAAGCTGGAGAACACCAAGCAGCGCCTCGCCAAGGGCACCCCGCACGAGCCGGGCCGCGACTACCTCGGCACCAGCGAACTCCTTGCCGACCTGCGGATCATCCAGACCTCCCTGCGCGAGCACCGCGGCGCCCTCCTCGCCGACGGACGCCTCGCCCGCACCATCCGCACCCTCGCCGCCTTCGGCCTGCAGCTCGCCACCATGGACGTCCGCGAACACGCCGACGCCCACCACCACGCCCTCGGCCAGCTCTTCGACCGCCTCGGCGAGGAGTCCTGGCGCTACGCCGACATGCCCCGCGAGTACCGTGCCAAGCTCCTCGCCAAGGAACTGCGCTCCAGAAGGCCGCTGGCCCCCAGCCCGGCCCCCGTGGACGCCGCCGGCGCCAAGACCCTCGGCGTCTTCCAGACCGTCAAGCGCGCCCTGGAGGTCTTCGGACCCGAGGTCGTCGAGTCCTACATCATCTCCATGTGCCAGGGCGCCGACGACGTCTTCGCCGCCGCCGTCCTCGCCCGCGAGGCCGGCCTCGTCGACCTGCACGCCGGCTGGGCCAGGATCGGCATCGTGCCGCTGCTGGAGACCACCGACGAGCTGCGCGCCGCCGACACCATCCTCGAGGACATGCTCTCCGACCCGTCCTACCGGCGCCTGGTCGCGCTGCGCGGCGACGTCCAGGAGGTCATGCTCGGCTACTCCGACTCCTCCAAGTTCGGCGGCATCACCACCAGCCAGTGGGAGATCCACCGCGCCCAGCGGCGCCTGCGTGACGTGGCGCACCGCTACGGCGTCCGGCTGCGCCTCTTCCACGGCCGCGGCGGCACCGTCGGCCGCGGCGGCGGCCCCTCCCACGACGCCATCCTCGCCCAGCCCTGGGGCACCCTCGAAGGCGAGATCAAGGTCACCGAGCAGGGCGAGGTCATCTCCGACAAGTACCTCATCCCATCCCTCGCCCGGGAGAACCTGGAACTGACCGTCGCGGCCACCCTGCAGGCCTCCGCCCTGCACACCGCCCCCCGCCAGTCCACCGAGGCCCTCGCCCGCTGGGACGCCGCCATGGACGTCGTCTCCGACGCCGCCCACGCCGCCTACCGCCGCCTCGTCGAGGACCCCGACCTGCCGACGTACTTCCTCGCGTCGACGCCGGTGGACCAGCTCGCCGACCTGCACCTGGGCTCCCGGCCCTCCCGCCGCCCCGGCTCCGGCGTCTCGCTCGACGGCCTGCGCGCCATCCCCTGGGTGTTCGGCTGGACCCAGTCCCGGCAGATCGTCCCCGGCTGGTTCGGCGTCGGTTCGGGCCTGAAGGCCCTGCGCGAGACCGGCCTCGACACCGTCCTCGACGAGATGCACCAGCAGTGGCACTTCTTCCGCAACTTCATCTCCAACGTCGAGATGACCCTCGCGAAGACCGACCTGCGCATCGCCCAGCACTACGTCGACACCCTCGTCCCCGACGACCTCAAGCACGTCTTCGACACCATCAAGGCCGAACACGAACTGACCGTCGCCGAGGTGCTCCGCGTCACCGGTGAGAAGGAACTCCTGGACCACCAGCCCGTCCTGAAGCAGACCTTCGCCATCCGCGACGCCTACCTCGACCCGATCAGCTACCTCCAGGTCACCCTCCTCAAGCGCCAGCGCGACGCCGCCGCGGCCGGCGAGCAGCCCGACCCGCTGCTCTCCCGCGCCCTGCTGCTCACCGTCAACGGCGTCGCGGCCGGCCTGCGCAACACCGGCTGACCCGCCGGGGACGGCACTACGACGGTGCCCCCGAGCCTCGCTGCTCGGGGGCACCGCCTCGTCCACGGGCTCCGGTCAGCCCCGGGCCGCCTTCCGGCGCCGCAGCACCAGGAAACCGCCGCCCGCGACCAGCGCCGCCGCGACACCCGACAGCACGCCCACCGGGACGCCGTTGCCGGTCTCGGCCAGGTCACCCCCGCCCGCACCGCCCTGCGCCGAGGCGGACGCCGACGGGACGGCACCACCGGCGGAGGCGGACGCCGAAGCCGACGCAGCGGCCGACGCGGACGACCCGGCCGACGCCGACGCGGACGCCGGGGCGGACGGGGACGCGGACGCCGACGCCCCCGTGCCGCCCTCGGGGGACGAGCAGTCCGTCCAGAACACCTTGTGCTTCGCCGCCTTGCTCTTCTCACCGGCGAAGTTCCAGAACAGCTTGTAGTGCCCGTCCGGCAGCGACAGATCCTCCGTACGGCCATGACCCGCGCCGTCCAGGACGATCGAACCGGACTTCACCGTCTCGCCCTTGACGCCGGCCGTCGGCGCCCAGGAATCGATGTGCCAGGACACCTGCTGGCCACCGTCGAAACCGAAGGCGTCCAGATAGAACGTGCACACATGCGGCTCGTTCCGGCGCAACTCCGCGCCGGTCGAGGCATCGTGGATCTTGACCGTGCCGTTGTCGCCGGGCGCGGTCGCATGAGCGGAAGGCGCCGTGAACACGGCGGCCGCAGCGACGGCGCACACGGCGCCGACGCGGGTGGGGGTACGCATGAGGCGGTCCACTCTTCATGTTGCTGATGGGGGAAGAAGTGGGGGTGGCGGCTCAGCTTCCATCCCCCGCTGACCCAACGTCAATCACGAACAGACAACACCTGCCAGCCCCCACCGGCGCGCTGCCTCACGAACCGGCGGACACCGCCACGAACGCGCCCGTCAGCAACGCCACACCACACCCCGCCAGCACCCACGCCACCCGCGTCAGCCGCAACCCGCCGGCCACCACCACCGAGGCCAGCAGCAACGCACCGCCCAACGGCACCCACGCGTACAGAATCCCCGCCGGGCCCGAACGCACCGCGACCGCCGTACCCGGCTTCAGCACCACGTCGTACGTCTGCCCCTTGCGCACCGCCACCGACTTCGCCAGCTCCACGCGCGCGCGTGCCCGCGCCCCCGCCGACACCGGCGTGAACGCACCCGTGCACGTGTCCCCCGTGCAGGCGGTCACCCGCACCGTGCCCTGCTCCCGGCCCTTCGTCAGCATCACGTGCTGCGCGGTCCCCCACGAACCCCACACCCCCGCGAACACAATCAGCGCGGCGACCGCGCCCATCGCCGCGACCCGCCCGAACCGCAACGCGGTCACGGACGCCTGGCGAGCAGAGGTGGCTGAGGCAGGCATGGCCGGGATCATTGGCCATAGGGCCACGACCGGTCAACTCGCCCGCCCGCCGTACCAGCACATGTCAGGAGTTGTACGCGCTCTGCGCCCGCTCCAGACCCTCCGTCACCAGACACTCCACCGAGTCCGCCGCCCGGTCCACCAGGTAGTCCAGCTCCTTGCGCTCCGCCGACGAGAAGTCCTTCAGCACGAAGTCCGCCACCTGCATACGACCCGGAGGCCGCCCGATCCCGAACCGCACCCGGTGATAGTCCGAACCCATCGCCTTCGTCATCGACTTCAGGCCGTTGTGCCCGTTGTCGCCGCCGCCCAGCTTCAGCCGCAGCGTCCCGTAGTCGATGTCCAGCTCGTCATGCACCGCCACGACGTTCCCCACCGGCACCTTGTAGAAGTCCCGCAGCGCGTTCACCGGACCACCGGACAGATTCATGTACGACATCGGCTTCGCCAGGATCACCCGCCGGCTCCCCGGCCCCGCCGGACCGATCCGCCCCTCCAGAACCTGCGCCTGCGCCTTGCCCGCCCGCTTGAACTTCCCCCCGATCCGCTCCGCGAGCAGGTCCACCACCATGAAACCGACGTTGTGCCGGTTCATGGCGTACTCCGGCCCGGGATTGCCGAGCCCGACGATCAGCCAGGGATCAGTGCTGGCGGGGGTGGTCACGTCCATCTCTCCTTGATACGCGCCAGCCGCCGCTGCCCGCGAGGGGCAGCGGCGGCTGAACCGATGACGACGACGGTCGAGGATCAGGCCTCGGCCGCCTCCTCGCCCTCCTCGGCGGCCTCGCCCGCGGTCTCCTCGGCCTGCGCCTGCAGGACCTGCAGCACGACCGCGTCCTCGTCCACGGCCAGGGAGACACCCTGCGGCAGGGTGATGTCCTTGGCGTGGACGGAGGCGCCGGCCTCCAGGCCCTCGACGGAGACCGTCAGGGCCTCGGGGATGTGGGTCGCCTCGGCCTCGACCGGCAGCGCGGACAGGACGTGCTCCAGCAGGTTGCCACCCGGGGCCAGCTCGCCCTCGGCGTGCACCGGAATCTCGACCGTGACCTTCTCACCGCGCTTGACCAGCAGCAGGTCGACGTGCTCCAGGAAGCCCTTCAGCGGGTCGCGCTGCACGGCCTTCGGGATCGCCAGCTCGTTGGACTTGCCGTCGATGTCCAGGGAGATCAGGACGTTCGGCGTACGCAGCGCCAGCAGCAGGTCGTGACCCGGCAGGGTCAGGTGCACCGGGTCGGTGCCGTGGCCGTAGAGAACAACCGGCACCTTGTTGTCACGGCGGATGCGACGGGCCGCACCCTTGCCGAACTCGGTACGGGTCTCGGCGGCGAGCTTCACCTCGGACATGATGATCACTCCTCGTAGGAACTCGGAACGGACGTGGTCACCCGGCCACGAACGGCCTGCTACGAAGAGCGCGTCGATAACGGACCGCCGTACACGAGTACGGCCTCCCTCGCCGAGCAACTGCAGCAGTCTACTCGGAGGGGGAGGCCGTACCCAAAACGATCTTCAGCCGCGGTCAGCGCAGCCGGTGCAGAAACCTCACTGCTCGTCGAACAGGCTCGTCACCGAACCATCCTCGAACACCTCACGCACCGCACTCGCGATCGTCGGAGCGATCGACAGCACCGTGATCTTGTCCAGATCCCGGCCCAGCTCCCCCGGCGTCGGCAGCGTGTTCGTGAACACGAACTCACTCACCCGCGAGTTCTTCAGCCGGTCCGCCGCCGGACCCGACAGCACACCGTGCGTCGCCGTGACGATCACGTCCTCCGCACCATGCGCGAACAGCGCGTCCGCCGCCGCACAGATCGTGCCACCGGTGTCGATCATGTCGTCCACCAGGACACACACCCGGCCCTTGACCTCACCCACGACCTCGTGGACCGTCACCTGGTTCGCCACGTCCTTGTCACGCCGCTTGTGCACGATCGCCAGCGGCGCACCCAGCCGGTCACACCACCGGTCCGCCACCCGCACCCGGCCCGCGTCCGGCGACACCACCGTCAGCTTGTCCCGGTCCACCTTCTGGCCCACGTAGTCCGCCAGCAGCGGCAGCGCGAACAGATGATCCACCGGCCCGTCGAAGAAGCCCTGGATCTGATCCGTGTGCAGATCCACCGTCAGGATCCGGTCCGCACCCGCCGTCTTCATCAGATCCGCGATCAGACGCGCCGAAATCGGTTCACGCCCCCGGTGCTTCTTGTCCTGCCGCGCGTAACCGTAGAACGGCACGATCACCGTGATCGAACGAGCCGAAGCACGCTTCAGCGCGTCGATCATGATCAACTGCTCCATGATCCACTTGTTGATCGGAGCCGTGTGGCTCTGGATCAGGAAACAATCCGCACCACGAGCCGACTCCTGGTAGCGGACATAGATCTCACCGTTCGCGAAGTCGAAGGCCTTCGTCGGGACGACCCCGACACCCAACTGCTGGGCGACCTCCTCGGCAAGCTCGGGGTGGGCGCGGCCGGAGAAGAACATCAACTTCTTCAAGCCGGTCGTCTTGATCCCGGTCACAGCACAGTCTCCTCAGAGGTTGTCTCAGCCAGCCGACTGCTCACACAGCCTCCCGACAGCACAAGAGAGGCCATATCAGCTGGTAGGGGGTGCGGGTGCACGCGTGCGGATGTGCACTTATCACGGTACGCCGACTTTGACGCACCCGTTTCCGGTCAGTCCTCGTTCTCGCCCCTCCGGGACGCCGCCTCGGCCGCCTTCGCCGCCGCGCTCCCCGGACGCTTCCGAGCCACCCAACCCTCGATATTCCGCTGCTGACCACGGGCCACGGCCAGCGAACCGGGCGGCACATCCTTTGTGATCACAGACCCGGCGGCGGTGTACGCACCGTCCCCGACCGTGACAGGAGCCACAAACATGTTGTCCGAACCCGTCTTGCAGTGCGAGCCCACCGTCGTGTGATGCTTGTGCTCTCCGTCATAGTTCACGAACACACTCGCCGCCCCGATGTTCGTGTACTCACCGATCGTCGCATCACCCACATAGGACAGATGCGGCACCTTCGTGCCCTCACCGATGCTGGCGTTCTTCGTCTCGACGTACGTCCCGATCTTGCCCTTGGTGCCGAGCCGGGTGCCGGGACGGAGGTAGGCGTACGGCCCCACGGACGCCTCGGCCCCCACCACGGCCCCGTCCGACACGGTGTTGTCCACCCGCGCCCCCGCACCCACCTGCGTGTCCTTCAGCCGGCTGTTCGGCCCCACCTCGGCACCCTCACCGATGTGCGTCGACCCCGACAGCAGCGTGTTCGGAAGCACCACGGCATCCCGCCCGAAGGTCACCGTCACATCCACCCAGGTGGACGCGGGATCGACCACGGTCACCCCGTCCAGCATCGCCGCGGTCAGCAGCCGGTCGTTCAGAATCCGGCGCGCCTCGGCCAGCTGCACCCGGTTGTTGATCCCGGCGATCTCCCGGTGATCGCCCGCCACCGAGGCGCCCACCCGGTGACCGGCCTCCCGCAGGATCCCCAGCACGTCCGTCAGGTACTCCTCACCCTGACTGTTGTCCGTCCGCACCTTCTTCAGCGCGTCCGCCAGCAACTGCCCGTCGAACGCGAACACCCCGCTGTTGATCTCCCGGATCGACCGCTGGGCGTCGGAGGCGTCCTTGTGCTCCACGATCGCGGTGACGGCACCCGTCGCCTCGTCCCGGACGATCCGGCCGTAACCGGTGGCGTCCGGAACCTCGGCGGTCAGCACGGTCACGGCGTTGCCGTCGGCGGCGTGCGTCTCGGCGAGCCGCTTGAGCGTCCCGCCGGTCAGCAGGGGCGTGTCCCCGCACACGACCACCACGGTCCCGTCCACGGACCCGCCCAGCTCCTCCAGCCCCATCCGCACGGCGTGCCCGGTGCCGTTCTGCTCCGCCTGCACGGCGGTCCTGACGGCCGGGTCGATCTCGTTCAGATGCGCGGTGACCTGCTCACGGGCGTGCCCCACGACGACGACCAGGTTCTGCGGGTCCAACTCACGGGCGGCGGCCAGCACATGGCCCACGAGGGAACGACCGCAGATCTCGTGCAGGACCTTCGGTGTGGCCGACTTCATACGGGTGCCCTCACCCGCTGCGAGAACGACGACGGCTGCCGGGCGGATGGCGCTCACGGGGTTGCCCTTCGGCTGTGGGTGAGTGGGGATGACAGCCGCAGGATACCGGGGGGAGTTTTGGGGGGCATGAGAGCGGGCCCTGGCGGTGGTGACACCGGTCAGGACCCGAACCGAGCATGTGCTCCCCTGCCAGGACTCGAACCTGGAATGATCCATCCAAAGTGGATAGTGTTGCCTATTACACCACAGGGGATTACAAACCCAACCTAATCGGACATTTCGCCGATCGGGCGGGCGGCTCCCAACACTATGCCGTACCAAGAGCCTTCGATGCGACGGTACAAGTCCGCTCCTTTCAGGACTTTGATCACGAGGCACCCGCGGTAGTTCTCACCGGTGTTCTTGCGAACCGTCTTGGGGTTGTGCTTCTTGAGGGTCGTCTTGTTGAAGGAGGACCGGTCGGCATCGACAAGGTCGGCCCAGTACCTCTCAGCCCATGCAACGTCCGCGTTCTCGTGGATCATGACGGTGTACCGCAGGCGCTCGCGCTCCACCCCCAGGAGGTCGAGCCAGGCGAGGAAGACCGCGATGACTCCGGGATCGCTGTTGACGAAGGTGACGTTCTCGCGGCGGTCGTACGGCTTGTCCTTGCTTCCCTCGGCCCAGTAGAGGCTCACGCCCACCAGGAAGAGTTCGCGAGTGCTGAGGCTTCCGATCGCCCGCTTGGCCGCCTCCTTGGTTTGCTGTCGCTCCTCGTCACGGAGGCGCAGCTTCGCTTCCCAGCCCCGCCTCGCGATCTTCGCGGCCTCCTCCGGGCTCCGCTTGCGCTCCGGCCTCGGCAGGTCCCGTACCCACAGTGAGATCGAACTCTTGGAGCAGCACAGTTCGACCTGGATCTGGTCGTAGGTTGAGGCCGGCCCGGCGCAGTGCGACCGCCCTCTCCCGCAGGTCCTCGAAGTCGGCGTATTTGCTGGGTGAATGTGCCGTGGGCATACCGTCTGGCCGGAATGAGCGGTTCCGGGGTCGAACGGGAAGGGTCCATCAGTTCGAGTGATTCTGGTGGGTTTCGAGGGCGTTCGGTTACCGATCGCGGCGTGTGGAGGTCGGCGAAAGTCACCGGAAAAGGCGCAGGCGTCGCCCGTAGGCTGGAGGTATGACCACGACGGGGGAAGAGCACGCCAGGGCCGGGAGCGGGCCGTGGTGGTGGAGCAGATGGCGTAGCGCGGTGCTGGACGGGAGTCTGGCGCTGGTGTCGGCCGTGGAGTGCGGTGCGGAGGGCGTGCCGTTCGCGCGGGACGCGGGTATTCCGGTGGCGGTGGGGGTCGTCTTCGGGGTGGTCGCCGGGTCCGTGTTGCTGGTGCGGCGCAAGTGGCCCATCGCGGTGGTGCTGGTCGCGATCGCGATCACGCCGGCGCAGATGGGGTTCCTGCTGGGGATCGTCGGCCTGTACACGCTGGCGGCGTGTGAGGTGCCGCGCCGGATCATCGGTGCGCTGGCGGGGATGTCGCTGGTGGGCACGGCGGTGGTGACGTTCGTGCGGGTGCGTCAGGGCATGGCGCGGGGTGATCTGACGCTGGGCGACTGGTTCGTGCCGTTCGCGGCGGTGACGACGGCGCTGGGGCTGACGGCGCCGCCGGTGCTGCTGGGGCTGTATGTGGGGGCGCGGCGGCGGTTGATGGAGAGCTTGCGGGAGCGGGCGGACAGTCTGGAGCGGGAGCTTCAGCTGCTGGCCGAGCGGGCGGAGGAGCGGGCCGAGTGGGCGCGGAACGAGGAGCGGACGCGGATCGCCCGGGAGATGCATGACGTGGTCGCGCACCGGGTGAGTCTGATGGTGGTGCATGCGGCGGCGTTGCAGGCGGTGGCGCGGAAGGATCCGGAGAAGGCGGTGCGCAATGCCGCGCTGGTGGGGGACATGGGCCGGCAGGCGTTGACGGAGTTGCGTCAGATGCTGGGGGTGTTGCGGGCGGGGGAGGATGCGGGCCGGCGTGTGCCGGGGGTGCCGTTGGCCGCGGTGCGGGAGGCGGCTGCGGTTGCGGCGTCGCGGGCGGGGGAGGAGGACGGGCCGTCGTTGTCGGAGCTGGAGGAGTTGATCGGGCAGTCGGCTGCGGCGGGGATGGTCGTGGATCTGTCGGTGGAGGGGGAGGCGCGGTCGTATGCGGCGGCGGTGGAGCAGACGGCGTACCGGGTGGTGCAGGAGGCGCTGACGAACGTCCACAAGCATGCGGCGGGTGCGAAGACGCATGTGCGGTTGGCGCACCGGGTGTCGGAGATCGCGATGCAGGTGGAGAACGAGCCGCCGCCGGAGCCGGGGTCGGCGTCGGCGGCGGGGTTGCCGTCGGGTGGGAACGGCCTGGTGGGGATGCGTGAGCGGGTCGTGGCGCTGGGTGGTGTGTTCGTGTCGGGGCCGACGGATGCGGGGGGTTTCCGGGTGTCGGCGGTGATTCCGGCGGCGTAGGGCTGGGGTCAGCCGGCGGTGAGGCGTACGGGGGGCATGCCGGTGATGAGGGTGGTCAGGGCGTGGTCGATGTCGGGGCCGACGTACCAGTCGCCGGTGTGGTCGAGGGTGTAGACGCGGCCTTGGGTGTCGATGGCGAGGACGGCGGCGGTGTCGGTCTCTTCGCCGAGGGGGCAGAGTTCGGTGCCGAGGGCGCGGCCGAGGTCGCCGAGGGTGCGGGCGTGGTGGAGGCCGTGGAGGGGGTCGAGGTGGAGGGCGGCGGGGGCGATCTGGCGGCCGGGGCCGTGGGGGGTGATGGTGAGGCCGCCGAATTCGGCCCAGGCTTCGACGGCCGCGGGGAAGACGGTGTGCCGGTGTCCGGCGGGTGAGGTGTGCTCGCGGAGGGTGTCGGCCCAGATTTCCGCTTGTTTGATGTCCCAGCGTCCGGGTTGCCAGCCGGCGGTGCGCAGGGCGGCGTCGACGGGGACGGGGAAGCGGGGTGGGGTGGTCCCGGTCCCGGCCGCGTGGTCGTGGTGGGCGGGGGGCTTGGGGGTGGTGGCGTGGTCGGGGTGCATCTGCCGTTCGTCCGTCTCGTCCGTCTAGTCCGTCGTGTCGGCGGGGTGGTCCTTGGGGTGACGGTGGTTTTCAGCCGTCGGTTGCCGTGGGGTCGACGATGCGGACGCCGAAGTGGGCGCTGAGGGCGGTGCAGGCGCGGCAGGGGGTGGCGAAGCTGCCGTGGAGGGGGTCGCCGTCCTCGCGTATGCGGCGGGCGGTGAGTTTGGCGTGTTTGAGGGCTTTGCGGGCCTCGCCGTTGGTCATGGGCTTGCGGGCGGCGCGTTTGCTGCGGGCGGCGTCGGCGGCGGTGAGGTGGCGGGAGATGAGGATGGTTTCGGCGCAGCGGCCGGTGAAGCGGTCGCGTTGGGCGCTGGTGAGGGTGTCGAGGAAGTCCTGGACGAGGGGGTGCAGGGGCGGGGGCTGGTCGCCGCGGGCGGCGGTGCCGGTGAGGGTGGCGCCGCGGACGGAGAGGGCGGCGGCGACGGTGGGCAGGATGCCGTCGCGGCGGTGGCGGAGGGTGGGGGCGGGGGGTGTGTCGGTGCTGCTCCAGCCGATGCGTGGGTCGCCGGCCCGCACGTCCGTACCTCCGGTTCGCAAGGTATTCATGATCGTTGTTCCCTCCCCGGGCATCCCCCCGAAGGACACAGGGTGCCAAATGCCGTGGCTGGTGCGGAAGCTGGGGCGCTGCGACACGCCCGGGCCGGGGGTGGTGGTCACGGTGGGGTGACGGCTGGTCACGGTGTGCGGAGGGGGGCTGGGCCGGGGGTGCGGTGGGCCGGTGACCGGGGTGGGCGTACCGCATAGGCTGTCGGCGTTCGCGATCGACACCGCCGTTCAGGCCAGAGATGACGCCGCAGGGGGCTACCGCCATGACGACAGGTCGGCTCGGGCAGCAAGCCGCGCCGCCGAACGCGGCTTATGCCGGGCAGGTCGTGCACTTTCCGGATCCGGTGCGGGCGGCGCGTCACCCGAGAGGGGTACGGGTCGATGAGCGTGGTTACCCGGATTTCTCTCCGTACGCGCGTGTGGCGGTGGAGATCGCCGAGCCGCCGGAGGGTTTCGGTGTCGACGAGTTGCGGCTGACGGACTATGTGTCGGCGAACGCGGCGTTGGCGGCGGCGGGGCACGAGTTGTGGGACACGGTCCCGGATGTGGCGACGCCGCACGGCTGGACGTGGCATCACGTGGCGGGGACGCGGCGGCTGGAGTTGGTTCCGGTCGAGGTGAAGGCGTTGCTGCGGCATCACGGTGGGGTGGCGACGGCGCCGGTGGACCACGGCAAGCGGGGGACGCGGCCGTTGCAGGAGACGCGGCCGGCGCATTTCGGGCTGCCGAAGTCGGGTGTGGCGGTGTCGGAGGCGCAGGTGCAGGGGGTCGAGGAGGACCTGGGGTACCGGCTTCCGGGGGCGTATCGCTCGTTCTTGAAGGCGGCGGGCGGGTGCGCGCCGGTGGGTACGGCGCTGGACGCGGAGCTGGGTCTGCTGCTGGACCAGCCGTTCTTCACGGTGCGGGACGAGGCGGCGGTCAACGACCTGGTGTACGTCAACAAGTGCCTGCGCGACCACCTGACGAAGGATTACCTGGGTGTCGCCTTCGTGCAGGGCGGGTTGCTCGCGGTGAAGGTGAAGGGCGAGCGGCTGGGTTCGGTGTGGTTCTGCGCGTACGACGATGTGCGGGACGTGGATCCGTCGTGGTCGCCGGCGGAGCGGGTGGAGCGTCTGCTGCTGCCGTGCGCTGACGATTTCGACGCCTTCTTGTCGCGGCTGGCGGGGAATCCGCCGGAGTTGGAGACGGTGGCGCATCTGATGGTCGACGGTGGTTTCGCGCGGGTCGTCCCGGTGTCGTCCGGTGCGGTGGGGGAGTGAGCTTCAGGCGATGGTGACCTACGCGCAGGCGCAGGAGCGCGCCGAGGAGTGGATCAACGGCGATGTGCCGGCGTACCAGCATCGTGAGGTGCGGGTGCGGGAGTTCGAGCTGGGCTTCGTGGTGTGGGGCGAGGACCGGGCGGAGGGCCCGCGTTCGGACGCGGGCGCGCAGCGGCTGGTCATCGCCCGGGACAGCGGGGAGGCCACGCTGTGGCCCGCTCTGCCGGTGGGTGAGGTGATCCGCCGGTACGAGGAGGAGTACGGCGGTGCCGGCGAGCCGCAGGACGCGGTCCCGGCGCCGGCGGCGGCCCGGGTGGACCTCAACCAGACGTCGTTCCTGCTGACGCCTCCGGAGTGGTTGCAGGAGGCGGCGGACAAACTGGGCATCGGGGAGCGGGGGACGCAGGACGGGGATGGTCCGGGTTCCGGGGCGGATTCCTCCGGCGGGGGGTCGTCTTCGGCTGGTGGGGATTTCTCCGGCGCGGGGGCGTCGTCCGGCGCCGGGTTGTCCGATGTGGGGTCGTCTTCGGTCGGTGGGGCGGGGCTCCCGCAGACGCAGGCGGGCGCGCCGGTGGGGTCCGGCGTTCCTGGGACTTCCAGTGCGCCTGCGACTTCCGGTGAGGTGCAGGATGGGCCGGGCGCGCCGGTTCCTTCGGATGTGCCTTCTGTCGCGGACGCGCCTGCCGTGGCGGATACGCCGGTGGGGGCGACGCCCTGGGCCGGTACGGACACCAACGCGGATTCGGGTGAGGACGACCGTTCGGTGCCGTTGCCGGCGACGGTGTTCGCGCCGCCGCTGAGCGATGCCGACGAGGCTCCGCGGCCGCCGGCCAGTGCGCCGGACGCCAAGACGGCGCTGATGTCGGGGGGCAGCCAGTTGCCGCCGACGGCGGTCGCGCCGGCCCTCGATTCTTCGCACGCGCCGGGTGGCCCGTCCGCCCCGGGGCCTGCGCAGGGCAGTACGCCTCCGCCCGGTGCCGCGCCGTACGGCTATCCGCCGCAGCCGGCGGTTCCCGGCACGCCTGCGCCGGGTGTGCCCGCGTACCCGTCGGCGCCCGCTGCTCCCGGTGCGCCGCAGGGCAGCACGCCTCCGCCGCCCCCGGGTGTGCCGACGTACGGCTATCCGCCGGGTCCCGGTGCCGCGCAGGCTGCTCCGGGGTACGGCTATCCGCAGGCGCCGGGCGGTGCGCCGCAGGCTGCGACGGACGCGGGCGGGCCGGGGCGGCGGCTCGCGCCGAACGCGGGGGACATCGCGGATGCCGCGACGAGCAAGGCCGTGCCGCCGCCGAAGAAGTCGCGCGGTGGTGTGGGTGCGCCGCCTCCGCCGCCGGGAGCCCCTGGCACGCCGGGCGCACGCCCGGGTAGTGCGGCGACGCCGCCGCCCGCGCCGGGTGCGCCTGGCGGTGGGTATGTGCCGACGCAGCTCGTGTCGGCGCTCGGGCCTCAGGGCCCCGAGGGACAGGGCATGCCGGGCGCGGACGGTTCGCAGGCGCCGGGCGCGCCGAACGCTCCGGGCGCCCCCAATCCGCCGGCCGCGCCTCCGGGCGATGTGCACCATGCCGCGACGGTGTTCGCCGACCCCGGCCGACTCGGTGGCGGCGCCCCGCAGCCCCCGGGCGTTCCTGGTGCGCCGGGTGCGCAGGGTGGTTTTGGCGCGCAGGGTGGCGCGGGTGCCCCGGGCATGCCTCCCGCGCCGGGCGCCCCGCAGCCTCCGGGTGCTCCCGCGGCTCCCGGCACCCCCGGCGCGCCCCAGCCTCCGGGCGCCCCCGCCGGTCCCGGTGTCCCCGGCGCTCCCGCGGCCCCGGGTGCCCCGGGCATGCCTCCGGTGCCGGGCGCCCCGCAGCCTCCGGGCGCCCCTGCCGGTCCCGGCGCCCCTGCCGGTCCCGGCGCCCCAGGCGCCCTCCAGCCTCCGGGCATCCCCGGCGCCCCCCAGCCCCCGGGCGCACCTGCGGCTCCCGGTATCCCCGGTGCTCCCGCCCCCGGCGCCCCCGGCGGCGCCGTGCATCACGCGGAGACCGTGCTGGCCGGGCCCCCGGTGACCGGTCCGGGCGCGCCTCCGCCGCCCGTACCCGGCGGGCCCCCGCCGTCCGGCCTCGGCGCGCCCCCGCCGCCGCCCGCGCCCGGCGTGCTCGGTGTGCCGGGTGTCCCCGGTGTGCCGCCGGGCGTTCCGGGTGCGCCGCAGCCGATGCCGCCGGGTGCGATGCCGCCGCCGGGAGCGCCCGCGCCGGGGCAGGTGCCGGCGTACGGGTATCCGCAGCAGGGGCAGCCGACGGTGGGCCCCGGCTATCAGGCGGTGCTGCGCTTCCGGGCGCAGGACGGTTCGGAGCAGCAGCTGATCCGGCGTTCGGCGCCGGGCACGCCGCACCCGGAGTGGCAGATCTTCCACGAGCTGCGAGCGCTGAACGTGCCGCCGGACCAGGTGCTGGAGCTGCACACCGAGCTGGAGTCGTGCGAGCTGCCGGGCGCCTACTGTGCGCGGATGATCCGCGAGCAGTGGCCGCAGGCGCGGATCACGAGCATCGCGCCGTACGGCACGGATCATGCGAGCCGGCAGCAGGGCATGCAGCAACTGCTCGCGCACCAGGGCGAGTTGCACCAGGTGGCGGACGGGCCGGCGCGGCCCGCGCCGGTGCGGGCGCCGCTGCCGCCGGTGCAGGCCGCGCCGCCGGTGCCGCCGGAGGGCATCGCGCAGGAGCTGGCGGCGGCGTTCGGGCCGGGGATCTTCCGGTTCGAGCAGCAGGCGGTGTCGCGGCAGGGTGTGCCGCCGGTCGTGGCGCACACGCTGGTGGTGGCCGGTCTGCCGGTGGACATGGGCCCGTTCTTCTGGGCGCAGGCCCAGCCGGGCCGGCCGGTGCCGACGCTGGCGGAGCTGGCGGCCGAGCGCGGGGTGCAGCCGGCGGCGGACGCGGGCTCGTACCTGGTGATGGGCACCGACTTCGGCAAGGCGATCTGTGTGCAGTACGGCACGGCGAACATCGTGGCCGTGCCGGTCGAGGCGGGGCCGGGCGGTGCTCCGGTGCCGCCGCAGTTCGTGAACACCGGACTGCCGGAGTTCGCACGCTGCCTGGCCCTGCTGGGCCGGATGTGGCGGCTGCGGTTCGGGCTGAACCAGGAGCAGGCGGGCCGCTGGACCGTCGACTTCCAGGCGCAGCTGGCCGCGCTGGACCCGGCGGCGCTGGGTTCGCCGGAGAGCTGGTGGTCGGTGCTGCTGGAGCAGATGTGGGACGGCCTGCTGTAGCCGAGACCGACCGGAACTGAGCGGTCGTGCCCTTCACGCGCGCGTGGAGGGCACGACCGGGTCGGCCGAACGGGTGGGCGCCGCCGCTCCTCGTCCGCCGTGCGAGAGCGGCTCGGTGACGGGTCGTCGCCCGGTCGTCGCCGCCGAGGTGGGCGTGCTCGGAGCCGGTGTGCCCGGCGTGAGCCGATCCCGGTGTGGGGGATTCGTAGCGTTCGGAGCGTGACGTGACTGCGGAGTGTCGCGTTATGAACGTTTATGTCCGATCCATCAAGATGTGCGCGGAATCATCCTGTCGTGTACGTCCGGTGGAGAGGGGTTCCCAGGGTGGGCAGCGCATCGATGTCGCCGCACGGCTTCGTGACGGCAAGGGGGCGCGGCTACCGCCCCGAGCAGGTCGACGCCTTCCTGGCACGGCTGTCGGACGACCGCGACGCCGCCTGGGAGCGGGCCGCGCGGCTGACCGTGCTCGCCAAGGACATGGAGGCGGAGGCCGCGCGGCTGCGCGAGACCGTCGCCCAGCTCCCGCCGCAGACGTACGAGTCGCTCGGCGAGGGCGCACACCGGCTGTTCCAGCGGGTGCTGGAGGAGGCGGCGGACCTGCGCGAGCGCGCCCGGCGCGAAGCGCACCAGCACGTCGAGGACGCGCGGGCGTACGCCGATCGGGTACGGCGGGAGGCGCAGGAGGCGGCGGACGCGCTGCACGCGGAGGCCGACGAACACGCCCGCCGCCGGCTGGAGGCCGCGCGCGCCGAGGCCGACGACCTGCGCACCGGCACCCGGCGCGCGGTGAGGGAGGGGCGCTCGGCGGTGCTCGCCGAGGTGCGCGAGGTACGGCAGCGCGCCGCCGGCATGCTCGCCGCGCAGTCCCGGGAGATGGCCGAGCGGTGGGCCGGGGCCGAGCGCGAGGAGGCCGGGCGGGTTGCCGCGCTGGAGGCCCGGATCGCCGAGCGGATGAACCGCGCCGAGACCGGACTGTCCGACGCCGGGCGGGCCCTGGCCGAGGCCGAGGAGTACGCGCGGCACAGCCAGGAGGAGGCACACGCGCGTGCCGCCGAGATCATCGCCGACGCGCGCGTGCGCGAGGAACGCATCGCCCTGGAGACCGAGCAGGTGCTGCGCGCGCACGGCGAGGCCTGGGACGTCGTACGCGCGCACATGGACCACGCGCGCAGCAGGCTGCACTCGCTGACGGGCCGGGCGTCCCTGGAATGACCCGCCGCGCCGGTTCAGCCGCCCCTGCGGACCGCGCCCGCCAGGATCCACCCCTCCACCGCCTCGTACTGGCGCCGCTGCTGCTCGGCCTTGGCGCGGCCGGAGGCGACCGTGCCGAGCCAGCCGAAGAAGAAGCCGGCCGGGATGGAGACGATGCCGGTGGTGGTGAACGGGAACCAGTTGAAGTCGGCGTGCGGGAAGGCCGAGACGGGGGAGCCGGAGACCAGGTTGGTGCCCGGCATGAGCAGCAGCACGGTCAGGGTGCCGCCGATCAGCGTGGCCAGCAGGCCGCTGCGGGTGTAGCGGCGCCAGAAGAGCCCGTACACCAGGGCGGGCGCGATGGCGGAGGCGCCCAGGCAGAAGGAGAGCGTCACCAGGGGCTGCAGGCTGTGGTGCTGCACCAGGGTGGCGAGCAGGATCGTCGGCACCCCTATGGCGAGCGCCGAGACGCGGGCGAGGGCCATCTCGCGCCGGGCCGGCATCTCCTCGACGCGGGCCGCGAACACGTCGTGGGCGAGGGAGTTGGCGCAGGCCAGGATCATCCCGGCGACCGAGGCGAGCAGGGTCAGGAAGAGCGCCGTCGTCACCATGGTGAACAGGAACGTCTCGGCCGTGGACACGTCGGCGCCGAACACCGCCCGCGAGCCGAGCAGGTACGCGGTGTTGCCCTGCGGGTCGGCCCCGGCGATCACGCTGCGGCCGACCAGCGCCGTGGCGCCGAACCCGACCACCGTGATGACCAGCACGAACAGGGCGACGATCGACACCGCCCAGGACATCGAGCGGCGCACCTGGGGTGCGCTGGAGGCGGTGTACATGCGCATGGTGATGTGCGGCAGGCAGGCGCCGCCGAGGACCACGGTCAGCTCGGAGGCGACCATGTCGAGACGGGACGTGCCGGAGGTGCCGAACTCCAGGCCGGAGTGCAGGAAGGCGGGCCCGGCGCCGCTGTTGCCGGCGGCCGCGGTGAACAGGGCGCCCGGGTCCCAGTCGAAGCGGTGGAGGACCAGCAGGGCGATCACGGCGCCCGAGCCGACCAGCATCACGATCTTCAGGATCTGGATGAGCGCGGTGCCCTTCATGCCGCCGATCGCCGCGTAGGCGATCATGAGGGCGCCGAGGCCGACGACGCACGCGGTCTTCAGGGACGCGTCGGTGAAGCCCAGGATGAACGCCATCAGCTGCCCGGTCCCGGCGAGCTGGACCAGCATCAGCGGCAGCAGCGCGGCGATGGTCACCGCGCAGGCCGTGATGCGCACACAGCGGCCCGGCAGCCGGCGGGCGAGCGCGTCGCCCATGGTGAACCGGCCCGCGTTGCGCAGCGGTTCGGCCAGCAGGAACATCAGCAGCATCAGCGACAGCGCCGTGCTCAGGGCGAGGACGACGCCGTCGTAGCCGCACAGGGCGATCACTCCGCCGGTGCCGAGGACGGTGGCCGCGGAGATGTAGTCGCCGGCGATCGCCAGGCCGTTGCGCAGCGGGGACAGGGAGCTGTAGCCGGTGTAGAACTCGTCGAGGTCGTCGCGGTCGGGGCCGGCCATCACGCACAGCAGCAGGGTGACGGTGGCGACGGTGGAGAA
The DNA here is from genome assembly GCF_040703635.1 of Streptomyces sp. NPDC007189. Lineage (NCBI taxonomy): Bacteria > Bacillati > Actinomycetota > Actinomycetes > Kitasatosporales > Streptomycetaceae > Streptomyces > Streptomyces sp. NPDC007189. The sequence continues at coordinate 127,403 of NZ_JBEYEY010000017.1, read as the reverse complement.
GGCGACCAGCGACATGGACTGCGCCGAGCCGCTGAATCCGGTGAAGCCTCCCGGGGCGGGTGCGGCGGCGGTCATCGGAGCGCTCCTCGGCGTGCGTTCAGTTCGGCTTCCCTGCGGATGCGGTCCGCGAGCGGATCGACGTGCCGCCGGGCGGTGTGCTCGTACAGGGCGATCGCCAGCCAGGTGACCGGCAGTTGGGCCAGGGCGAGCAGCAGGCCGGCGGGGATGCCGTCGGTGACCGTGCGCGTCATCACCCCGGGCGCGCAGGCGGACAGCACCAGGAACAGGGTGAAGTAGCCGAGCGCGGTGAGGGTGGCGGTGCGCCGCTGCCAGCGGTAGGCGCTGCGCAGCACCCTGAGGTCGCTGTGGTGGCCGAGGGGTTCGCGGCCGGTCCGCCGCTCCGGGCGGGGCGGCGGCAGGGGAGCGGGCTGCCAGGGGTAGGTGAGGTGGGGCGGGTCGTAGGGAGCGGGGGGCCGGTCGTGGGCGGGCGGGAAGGGGTCGGGATACGGCTGGGGAGGGTCGTACGACGGGTGCGGCGGGTCGTGTGACATCCCGGGGCTCCTTGCGCGGCTCGGGTCCGTGGCGGCGGACCGCAGGGAGGTGGGGGGTGTGGAGCCACGCACGCTACTCGCGGGTGGGGTGCCGCGCGGCGTTTTCACCGAACTGGCCGGTCGGTATGCGCTTACTACGCCCAGACCCGCCCCCACCTGGGGTGTTACCCGCGTTAACCTGCCTTTTCCGGTGGGCCGTTCACTCGTCCCGCACCGGGAACCGGCGCGGCGCCACCGTCAGCAGCACCACGAAGGCGAGCGTCGCCGCGGCGGCCGCGCCGAGGTACACCGCGTGGACGGCGTCGGCGATCGCGTGCCGGGTCGCCTCCGGGGCCGTACCGGCGTCCAGCGCGCGCGTGACGGAGTCCAGATCGCCCGCCCCGCCCAGCCGCGCGGCCAGCACGCCGTTGGCGACGGCGCCGAACAGCGAGGCGCCCAGGGTCTGTCCGGTCTGCCGGCAGAACAGCACCGACGCGGTCGTGGTGCCCCGCTCCGACCAGCCCACCGTCGACTGCACCCCGACGATCAGCGGCAGCTGGAACAGCCCGAGGGCGCCGCCCAGCAGCAGCATCAGCAGCGTCGGCTGCCACCACGAGCCGGGGTACGGCAGCAGCGGGAACGCGCACAGGATCAGCGTGGCCAGGCCGATGCCGAGCAGCGCGGTGTCGCGGAAGCCGATGCGCCGGTAGACGTGCTGGCTGAGCGCCGCCGACACCGGCCAGGACAGCGTCCACACCGACAGCACGAAACCGGCGGCCACGGGCGCGAGTCCGAGCACCGACTGCGCGTACGTCGGCAGGAACACGCTCGGCGCCACCATCAGCAGCCCCAGCGCGCCCAGCGCCAGGTTGACGGCGGCGATCGTGCGCCGCCGCCACACCCAGCCGGGGATGATCGGCTGCGCCGCCCGCCGCTCCACCACGACCACCACTGCGGCCAGCGCCAGGCCCGTGCCGAACAGCGTCAGCGACGGCGCCGACGGCCACGGCCAGGCGACCCCGCCCTGCACCAGCGCGGTCAGCAGCACCCCGCCGCAGGCGAACACCGCGAGCGCGCCGGCCCAGTCCACGCGCGCGTAGAGGCCGTTTTCCGGCTTCTCCCGCGCGGGTTCGTGCAGATGACGGACGATCAGCCACAGCGCGGCGGCGCCGATCGGCAGGTTGATCAGGAAGATCCAGCGCCAGTCGGCGTACGCGGCGAGCAGCCCGCCGAGCCCCGGCCCGGCCACCGCCGACACCGCCCACACCGTGGACAGTTTGGACTGGATCTTCGGGCGCTGGGCCAGCGGGTACAGATCGGCGGCCAGCGTCTGCACGGTGCCCTGCAACGCCCCGCCGCCCAGGCCCTGCACGATCCGGAACGCGATCAGCGCCGCCATGTTCCAGGCGCCCGCGCACAGCAGCGAGCCGGCCAGGAACACGGCCGCGCCCGTCACCAGCACCGGCTTGCGGCCGAAGGTGTCCGACAGCTTGCCGTAGACGGGGAGCGTGACGGTCACGGCGAGCAGATAGCCGGAGAAGAGCCAGGAGAACACCGAGAAACCGCCGAGGTCGCCGACGATCTGCGGTACGGCCGTGGAGACGACGGTGGAGTCCAGCGCGGCCAGCGCCATCGCCAGCATCAGCGCGGCGACGACGGCGCCCCGGCGCCGGGTGCCCTGTCCGTCGACGGCGCCGCCGCGTATCGCGGGTGTCGTACTCCCCACCGTGGAACCCCTCCCCGTGCCCCTTGCACCTATCTCCGGTACGACAGCTTCCCATTGACTCTCACGCGGCGGCAGGGTGGAGGCTTGGCGCACCGAGGGGTGGAGGCGACCCCGAGACGCATCTCCGCCCGGGGGTGGAGGACCCCTAGGGGTCCCTCCGTACTACGGCTCGGGGAGGGGTCGTCCCGGCGGAGGACGTGAGGGGACGGGCCCGGTCCTTAACCTGGCTTTACGTCGCTGGGGGGCGGCTGACCGCACCGGCGGGGTGGGGTTTTCCCCCGCGGAAGAGGGGGCTTCGCACCAGCGCGCGAGGACCCCGCCGACCGCGAGACTCAACGCGTACCCGAGAACAGTGCCCTGGCACACCAGGGCACACCTGACCGATTTGCCGACCGACATAGGAGACATACCGTGACATCGGCTGTGACCATTCCCGGGCACGGGGGCGATTCAGAAGGTGCGGCGCGAAGCGCCTCGATGAGGGGTGGGGGTCGGGCGGCGGGAGGGAGTACGGCCGTTGCCGCGCGGGCGCGGCAGGTCGTGAAGGCGTACGGGTCCGGCGAGACCCGCGTCGTCGCCCTCGACCACGTCGACGTGGACATCGCGCGGGGCCAGTTCACCGCCATCATGGGCCCCTCGGGGTCCGGCAAGTCCACGCTGATGCACTGCCTCGCCGGCCTCGACACGGTGACGAGCGGCCAGATCTACCTGGACGAGACCGAGATCACCGGCCTGAAGGACAAGAAGCTCACCCGGCTGCGCCGGGACCGGATCGGCTTCATCTTCCAGGCGTTCAACCTGCTGCCCACGCTGAACGCCCTCGAGAACATCACGCTGCCCATGGACATCGCGGGCCGCAAGCCGGACAAGGCCTGGCTGGACCGCGTGGTGGAGACCGTCGGACTCGCCGGACGCCTCAAGCACCGGCCGACCCAGCTCTCCGGCGGCCAGCAGCAGCGCGTCGCCGTGGCCCGCGCGCTCGCCGCCCGCCCGGAGATCATCTTCGGTGACGAGCCCACCGGCAACCTCGACTCGCGCGCCGGCGCCGAAGTCCTCGGCTTCCTGCGCCGCTCGGTGGACGAACTCGGCCAGACCATCGTGATGGTCACCCACGACCCCGTCGCCGCCTCCTACGCCGACCGCGTGCTCTACCTCGCCGACGGCCGGATCGTCGACGAGATGTACCAGCCGACGGCCGATCAGGTCCTGGACCGCATGAAGGACTTCGACGCCCGGGGGCGCACGTCATGACCGTCCTGAAGACCTCGCTGCGCAACTTCTTCGCCCACAAGGGCCGGATGGCGCTGTCGGCGATCGCGGTCCTGCTGTCGGTGGCGTTCGTGTGCGGCACCCTGGTGTTCACCGACACGATGAACACCACCTTCGACAAGCTCTTCCAGGCCACGTCCGCGGACGTGACGGTCAGCGCGAAGGGCTCCTCCGACACCGGTGAGACCACCTCCCGCACCGGCAAGCCGCCGGTCATGCCGGCCTCCGTCGTCGGCACCGTCCGCGGCGCCCGGGGCGTCGAAAAGGCCGAGGGCACGGTGTTCTCCACCACGGTGACCGTCATCGACGCCAAGAAGGACAAGCTGTCGCCCAGCAGCGGCGCGCCGACCATCGTCGGCAGCTGGAACGGCAACGACGCCCGCACGATGAAGATCGTCTCCGGTACGGCGCCCAAGGGCCCCGACCAGGTCATGGTCGACGAGGACACCGCCGACAAGCACCACCTGAGGCTCGGCGACGACATCGGCATGATCTCGGTCGTCGGTACGCACCACGCGCGCGTGTCCGGCATCGCCGCCTTCAAGGTGACCAACCCCGGCGCGGCCATCTTCTACCTGGACACCAGGACCGCCCAGCAGACCCTGATCGGCCGCACCGGCGTCTACACCAACGTCAACGTCACCGCCGCCCAGGGCGTCAGCGACGTGCGGCTGAAGCAGAACGTGTCCGCCGCCCTCGGCCGCGGCTACAAGGTGCAGACCGCCAAGGAGGTCGCCGACGCCAACCAGAAGAGCGTCGAGAGCTTCCTGAACGTCATGAAGTACGCGATGCTCGGCTTCGCCGGGATCGCCTTCCTCGTCGGCATCTTCCTGATCATCAACACCTTCTCCATGCTGGTCGCCCAGCGCACCCGCGAGATCGGCCTGATGCGCGCCATCGGCTCCTCCCGCAAGCAGGTCAACCGCTCGGTGCTGATCGAGGCGCTGCTGCTCGGCGTGATCGGCTCGGTGCTCGGTGTCGGCGCGGGCGTCGGCATCGCCGTCGGCCTGATGAACCTCATGGGCAAGATGGGCATGCACCTGTCCACCGACGACCTGACCGTCGCCTGGACCACCCCGGCCGTCGGCCTGCTCCTCGGCGTCGTCGTCACCGTCCTCGCCGCCTACCTGCCCGCCCGCCGCGCCGGCAAGGTCTCCCCGATGGCCGCCCTGCGCGACGCCGGTGCCCCGGCCGACGCCAAGGCCGGCGCCGTCCGCGCCCTGATCGGCCTGCTGCTCACCGCCGCCGGCGGCTGGAGCCTTTACGTCGCGGCCGGCGCCGACAAGGCCAAGGCGGGCTCCGGCTGGCTGGGCCTGGGCGTGGTGACCACGCTGATCGGCTTCGTCGTCATCGGCCCGCTGCTCGCCGCCGGACTGGTCCGGGTCCTCGGCGCGGTCATCCTGCGGATCTTCGGGCCCGTCGGCCGCATGGCCGAGCGCAACGCGCTGCGCAACCCGCGCCGCACCGGCGCCACCGGCGCGGCCCTGATGATCGGCCTGGCCCTGGTGGCCTGCCTGTCCGTGGTCGGCTCCTCCATGGTCGCCTCGGCCACCGACCAGCTCGACAAGACCGTCGGCACGGACTTCATCATCCAGGGCGACAACGGCCAGCGCGTCGTCCCGCAGGCCGTCAAGCTCATCAAGGACACCCCCGGACTCGCCCGGGTCACCGAGTACAAGCCGACCCAGGCCGACTTCACCACACCGGACGGCCGGACCCTGAAGAACACCGACATCACCGCGGCCGACCGGACCTACGCGACCGACCTGCGCAAGAAGACCGTCGCCGGGAACCTCACGGACGCCTACCTGCCCGACTCGATGTCCGTGCACGAGAAGTTCGCCAAGGCCCACGGCATCCACCTCGGCTCGAAGATCACCGTCGCGTTCAAGGAGGGCTCCACCGCCCACCTGACGGTCCGGGCCATCACCAGCAGCGACGACGTGATCGACCAGGGCGCGATGTACACGTCGATCAGCACGCTCGCGAGGTACGTGCCCGCCGGGAAGATGCCGCTCGACCAGCTCGTCTTCGCCACCGCCGAGCACGGACGGCAGGCCGCGGCCTACACGTCCCTGAAGTCGGCGCTGCACGACGACTACCCGCAGCTCACCGTGCGCGACCAGACCGACTACAAGAAGGCGCTGAAGGACCAGATCGGCCAGCTCCTGAACATGATCTACGGCCTGCTGGCCCTCGCGATCATCGTCGCCGTCCTCGGTGTCGTGAACACCCTGGCCCTGTCGGTGGTCGAGCGGACCCGGGAGATCGGCCTGATGCGGGCGATCGGTCTCTCCCGCCGCCAGCTGCGCCGCATGATCCGCCTGGAGTCCGTGGTGATCGCCGTCTTCGGCGCCCTCCTCGGCCTCGGCCTGGGCATCGGCTGGGGCGCCACCGCCCAGAAACTCCTCGCCCTGCAGGGCCTGAAGATCCTGGAGGTTCCCTGGCCGACGATCATCACGGTCTTCGTCGCCTCGGCCTTCGTGGGCCTCTTCGCCGCCCTGATCCCGGCGTTCCGGGCAGGCCGGATGAACGTCCTGAACGCGATCGCGACGGACTAGCCGCAGGCCGGCCAGACGACCACCGCATACGGGGGTTGCGGGGGAGACCCGGTGCCGTGAAGTCGCCAGGACTTCCCGGCACCGGGTTCTTTCGCGGCGGCCCGGGCGGCGACTCCGCAGGCGCCTCTCGGCGGAGTTATCCACAGCCCCCGGCGCCACCCCCCGACGGAGTCGTACGCTGGACACCCCCGGCCGCCCCCCGCGCCGGGCTGCTTGCGTTGCCCACCCCTGGACGGAAAACAAAGCCCCATGAGCCTGCACGGTCTGCTCGACGCCGTCGTCAAGGACCCCGCCCTCGCGGAAGCGATCTCGGCGGCCGCGGACGGCAACCGCATGCACGTCGACCTCGTCGGCCCTCCCGCGGCCCGCCCCTTCACGGTCGCCGCCCTGGCCCGCGAGGCCGGCCGTACGGTCCTCGCGGTCACGGCGACCGGCCGCGAGGCCGAGGACCTGGCGGCGGCCCTGCGCTCCCTGCTGCCCGAGGCCGGCGTCGTGGAGTACCCCTCCTGGGAGACCCTCCCGCACGAGCGGCTCAGCCCGCGCAGCGACACCGTCGGCCGCCGCCTCGCCGTCCTGCGCCGCCTCGCCCACCCCAGCCCCCAGGACCCCGAGACCGGCCCCGTCTCCGTCGTCGTAGCCCCCGTGCGCTCCGTGCTGCAGCCGCAGGTCAAGGGCCTCGGCGACCTGGAACCGGTGTCCCTGAGGACCGGCCAGAGCGCCGACCTGGACGACGTCGTGGAAGCCCTCGCGGCCGCCGCCTACGCGCGCGTGGAGCTGGTGGAGAAGCGCGGCGAGTTCGCCGTGCGCGGCGGCATCCTGGACGTCTTCCCGCCCACCGAGGAACACCCCCTGCGCATCGAGTTCTGGGGCGACGACGTCGAGGAGATCCGCTACTTCAAGGTCGCCGACCAGCGCTCCCTCGAAGTCGCCGAACACGGCCTGTGGGCACCGCCGTGCCGCGAGCTGCTGCTCACCGACGACGTCCGGGCACGCGCGCGTGCCCTCGCCGAGGAACACCCCGAGCTGGGCGAGCTGCTCGGCAAGATCGCCGAGGGCATCGCGGTCGAGGGCATGGAGTCCCTCGCCCCCGTCCTGGTCGACGACATGGAGCTGCTCCTCGACGTCCTGCCCGCGGGCGCGATGACCGTGGTCTGCGACCCGGAGCGGGTCCGCACGCGCGCGGCCGACCTGGTGGCGACCAGTCAGGAGTTCCTGCAGGCCTCCTGGGCGGCCACCGCGGGCGGCGGCGAGGCCCCGATCGACGTCGGCGCCGCCTCCCTGTGGTCCATCGCAGACGTCCGCGACCGGGCACGCGAGCTGGGCATGATGTGGTGGTCGGTGTCGCCGTTCGCCGCCGACGAGGAACTTGACGCGGACACCCTCAAGCTCGGCATGCACGCGCCCGAGAGCTATCGGGGCGACACCGCCCGGGCCCTCGCCGACACCAAGGGCTGGCTCGCCGACGGCTGGCGCACGGTGTTCGTCACCGAGGGGCACGGCCCGGCCGCCCGCACCGTCGAGGTGCTCGGCAACGAGGGCATCGCCGCCCGCATGGACGCCGACCTCGGCGAACTGAGCCCGTCGGTGGTCCACGTCTCCTGCGGCTCCATCGAGTACGGCCTGGTGGACCCGGCCCTGAAGCTCGCCGTGCTCACCGAGACCGACCTGTCCGGCCAGCGCGCCGCCACCCGCGACGGCGCCCGCATGCCGGCCCGCCGCCGCAAGACCATCGACCCGCTCACCCTGGAGGCGGGCGACTACATCGTCCACGAACAGCACGGCGTCGGCCGCTACATCGAGATGGTGCAGCGCACCGTCCAGGGCGCCACCCGCGAGTACCTGGTCGTCGAATACGCGCCCGCCAAGCGCGGCCAGCCCGGCGACCGCCTCTACATCCCGACCGACCAGCTGGAGCAGATCACCAAGTACGTCGGCGGCGAGGCCCCCACCCTGCACCGGCTCGGCGGCGCCGACTGGACGAAGACCAAGGCACGCGCGAAGAAGGCCGTCAAGGAGATCGCCGCCGACCTGATCAAGCTCTACAGCGCGCGCATGGCCGCCCCCGGCCACGCCTTCGGCACCGACACGCCCTGGCAGCGCGAGCTGGAGGACGCCTTCCCCTACGCCGAGACCCCCGACCAGCTCACCACCATCGCCGAGGTCAAGGAGGACATGGAGAAGTCGGTCCCCATGGACCGCCTGGTCTGCGGCGACGTCGGCTACGGCAAGACCGAGATCGCGGTGCGGGCCGCCTTCAAGGCCGTACAGGACGGCAAGCAGGTCGCCGTCCTGGTGCCGACGACCCTGCTGGTGCAGCAGCACTTCGGGACGTTCTCCGAGCGGTACGCGCAGTTCCCGGTGAGCGTGAAGGCGCTCTCCCGCTTCCAGACCGACACCGAGGCCAAGGCAGTCCTCGAGGGCCTGAAGGACGGCTCGGTGGACATCGTCATCGGCACCCACCGCCTCTTCTCCTCCGAGACGAAGTTCAAGGACCTGGGCCTGGTGATCGTCGACGAGGAGCAGCGCTTCGGCGTCGAGCACAAGGAGCAGCTGAAGAAGCTCCGCGCCAACGTCGACGTGCTCACGATGTCCGCGACGCCGATCCCCCGGACCCTCGAGATGGCCGTGACCGGCATCCGCGAGATGTCCACCATCACCACCCCGCCCGAGGAGCGCCACCCGGTGCTCACCTTCGTCGGGCCGTACGAGGAGAGGCAGATCGGCGCCGCCATCCGCCGCGAACTGCTGCGCGAGGGCCAGGTCTTCTACATCCACAACCGCGTCGAGTCCATCGACCGCGCGGCCGCCCGGCTCCGCGAGATCGTCCCCGAGGCGCGCATCGCCACGGCCCACGGCCAGATGTCGGAGACCGCGCTGGAGCAGGTCGTCGTCGACTTCTGGGAGAAGAGGTTCGACGTCCTCGTCTCGACCACGATCGTCGAGTCCGGCATCGACATCTCCAACGCCAACACCCTCATCGTGGAGCGCGGCGACACCTTCGGCCTGTCCCAGCTGCACCAGCTGCGCGGCCGCGTCGGCCGGGGCCGCGAGCGCGGGTACGCCTACTTCCTGTACCCGCCGGAGAAGCCCCTGACGGAGACGGCGCACGAACGGCTCGCCACCATCGCCCAGCACACCGAGATGGGCGCCGGCATGTACGTGGCGATGAAGGACCTGGAGATCCGCGGCGCCGGCAACCTCCTCGGCGGCGAGCAGTCCGGCCACATCGCGGGCGTCGGCTTCGACCTGTACGTCCGCATGGTCGGCGAGGCCGTCGCCGACTACCGGCGCCAGCTGGAGACCGGCGAGATCGAGGAGGAGGCGCCGCTCGAGGTCAAGATCGAGCTGCCCGTCGACGCGCACGTCCCGCACGACTACGCGCCCGGCGAGCGCCTGCGTCTCCAGGCCTACCGCTCCATCGCCTCCGCCAACTCCGAAGAGGACATCAAGGCAGTCCGCGAGGAACTCACCGACCGCTACGGCAAGTTGCCCGAACCGGTGGAGAACCTGCTGCTGGTGGCCGGGCTGCGGATGCTCGCGCGGGCCTGCGGCGTCGGCGAGATCGTGCTCCAGGGCACCAACATCCGCTTCGCGCCCGTGGAACTGCGCGAGTCGCAGGAACTGCGGGTCAAGCGGCTCTACCCGGGCACGGTCATCAAGCCGGCCGCGCACCAGGTGCTGGTGCCGCGCCCGAAGACCGCGAAGGTCGGCGGCAAGCCCCTGGTCGGCCGCGAACTGCTGGGCTGGGTCGGCGAATTCCTCGCCTCGATCCTGGGGTCGTAGAAGGCGCCTCGACCCTGAAGTCGTAGAAGGCGCCAGGGGCGCGGAAGGCGGGGCGGCTCGGTGTGAGCGGGCGCGGGCGCACACCGGCCGCACGCCCCCGCACGGTACCGCCGTGCCCCTATTCCTCCGCCCGCCGCCCCAAAGCGCCGCTTTCGTCCCCATCTGCTGTCAGCCGTACGGCGGTTACCGTAAGGGACGGAACGATTCCGCCTGAGTCCGACGGGCGGACCAGGACAGGCAAGGGGGACGCACCGTGACGCGTCTGAGGGGTGGGGCGGTCGCCGCCGTGGCCGTGCTGGTCGCCGTGGCCGGCTGCAGGACGGACAAGACCGGCGGGTCCTCCGGGCCCGAGCCGACCGGGGGCACCGGCGCGGCCCTGGCCGCCGTCGACTCATTGGCCGTCAAGGGCCGTGCGCCCAAGACCGGTTACTCGCGGGAACGATTCGGCACCGCCTGGGCGGACACCGACTCCAACTCCTGCGACACCCGCGACGACATCCTCAAACGCGACCTGAAGGACGTGAAGTTCACCGGCGGCACCTGCAAGGTCTCCTACGGACTGCTCGAGCCCGACCCCTATTCCGGCAAGGAGATCACCTACCGGCGCGGCAGCAGCCAGGTCGACATCGACCACGTCGTCCCCCTCTCCGACGCCTGGCAGAAGGGCGCCAAGTACTGGGACGCCAGCAAGCGCATAGCCCTGGCCAACGACCCCCTCAACCTCATCGCCGTCGACGCGAGCACCAACCGCGGCAAGGGCGACGGCGACGCGGCCACCTGGCTCCCGCCGAACAAGGCCTACCGCTGCCCTTACGTCGCCGAGCAGGTCGCGGTGAAGAAGAAGTACGGCCTGTGGGTCACCGCCGCCGAGAAGGCCGCCATGAAGAAGGTCCTCAGCGGCTGCGCCGGCCAGAAACTCCCCACGGGCGGCAACCCCACCAAGGCCCCGGCACGCTTCCGCGCGCACTGAGCGGACACGCCGTCCGAGCCGAGGCCGGCATATGGACACGGCACCCGCCGCGAGGTGGGCGGGTGCCGCGTTCATCGATGCGTTCCGTCAGGCGGTCTTGAGGGCCTTCAGGGAGCCCAGGATCTGGGTCGTCACCTTCTTCGCGCCGGCGGCGCCGTCGTCGGAGCCCGCCGTGGACAGCACGGTGATCACCGATTTCCCGGAGCGCACCGCCATGAGCGTGGTGCCGTTCTCCCAGGCGCCGCTCGTCAGCGTCATCGTGTAGGCCTCGTCCCCGAGCCCGGCCGTGGACGTGCCGGTGACCTTCACCTTGGCGTGCGCGTCGGTGTCCGTGAAGGTGGCGCACTCAGCGGCCACGGCCTGCATCTGCTTCATCACCGCGGTCGCGGTGGTGCCCTGGAACGCGTCGATCTCCTGGGCGATCTCCTCGGTCTTGCTGTGGTTCACGTAGTCGTTCTGCGCGAACGACACGCCCCCCTTGTAACCGGTCACCTGGATCCAGGAGGTGGCCTCCAGCCGGGTGCAGTCCGGCTTCGCCTTGCTGCGGCCGGACGGGTCGAGGAAGGTGCCGCCGGAGTCCGAGGCGCCGTCGGCCTCGGCGGCGAAACCGGCCGGGAAGGCCGACGCCGGCGCCAGCGCCTTCTTCAGCTGCGTACCGGTGGCGAGCCCGGCGTCGGGGTCCTTCGCCTTGGCCGGCGCGGCGCTCGCCCCGCCGGTGTCGGAGGACGAACCGGAGGAACAGGCGGTGAGGGCCAGCGGAAGTGCCGCGACGGCGAGCAGCGTGGCGACACGGGGGGCGAGACGCATGACAGTCCTTCGAATGCTGGGTTTACGGGGATGCGTGTACGGCGTTCCGTACGGCGTCCGCAGCCCGCCCGGCCGTGCGGGTCGAGCCCGGACGGCGGAGGCCGGTGGGACAGTTCGGTGAGCGTGCGCAATGCGCGGTGAGCGGTGCGCAATGCGCTGAGCGGTGTGTGTGAGGGGTGAGCGGGTGATGCTGAGCGCTGGGCGGAGTGGCCGTGAGCGGGCGGGCCGGCTCAGGCCGTCTTCTTCCGGTCGGCGCGGCCGGCGGTGGTGAAGCCCATGGCGAATCCCTCCCAAAGCGGCGGCCTCCCCCTCCGGTGGCCGCCTGTTCGCTGGGTCAATAAGACCAGAGCCTGTGAACCGAGTCAACACGGTTCACAGTGTTGGGTCGGTGCACGCCGTGAATTCCCGGGTCTTGTGTACGTCGGTATGCTCGGCGCACACACGGGACGAGGGGACGAAGCCGGTGCAGGACAACGCAACAGAGGTGACCGCAGCGGGAATCGCCCGGCTGGCCGGAGTGGGCCGGGCCGCCGTCAGCAACTGGCGCCGCAGGCACGCCGATTTCCCCAAGCCGGTCGGCGGCACCGAGACCAGCCCGTCCTTCGCGCTCGCCGAGGTCGAGGCCTGGCTGCGCAGGCAGGGCAAACTCGCCGAGGTCCCGCTGCGCGAACGTGTCTGGCAGCAGCTCGTCGGGCACCCCGAAGGCCCGCTCACCGCCCTGGTGCACGCGGGCTGCGCCCTGCTGCTGATCCATGAGCGCCCCACGGTCTGGCTCGACGCGAGCGCCGGCTCGGACGCGCGCCTCGCCGCGATCCTGCCGGGCGTGCTGGAACAGGTGCTGACGCCTGTGAACGCCGAAACTCCTGTTCACACCCCGGCCGCCAGGCACGGTGTTCACGCCGCTCACGGCGTCTCCGCAGCCACTCCCGCCGCCACCCCGGCCGCCACCGCCCCCGCGGCCACCCCCGCGCTCCGCATCCCCACCGGCCCCCAGCTCCTCCCCTCCGTCCCCCTGCTGCGCGGTGCGGGCGAGCTGGCCGCCGAGATCGGGGCGCGGCAGGCGTTCGAGTTCCTGCTGGGCCGGCATCTGGACGCCAACCCCCGCCAGTACACGCTCACTCCGGCCGAACTCGCCGCTCTCATGGCCGACCTCGCCGGCCCCGCCCGCACCGTGCTGGACCCCGCCTGCGGCACCGGCGCGCTGCTGCGGGCCGTCGAGCCCCGCCCCGACCAGGAGTTGTACGCCCAGGACAGCGCCCCCGAGCTGGCCGCGCTCACCGCGCTGCGGCTCGCGCTGCACTCCCGGGCCGGTGTGCGCGGCGCGGCCGGCGACACCCTGCGCGCCGACGCCTTCCCCGGGCTGCGGGCCGGCGCGGTGCTGTGCCATCCGCCGTTCAACGAGCGCAACTGGGGCCACGACGAACTCGCCTACGACCCCCGCTGGGAGTACGGCTTTCCGGCCCGTACCGAGTCCGAACTGGCCTGGGTGCAGCACGCGCTGGCCCGGCTGGCCGACGGCGGCGCCGCCGTCCTGCTGATGCCGCCGGCCGCCGCCTCCCGCCGGTCCGGGCGCCGGATCCGCGCCGATCTGCTGCGCCGGGGCGCGCTGCGGGCCGTGGTCGCGCTGCCGGTCGGGGCGGCGCCGCCGTACAACATCCCGCTGCACGTGTGGGTGCTGCGCCGGCCGGAGCGGACGCCGGCCTCGCCCGAGCTGCTGCTCGTGGACACCGGGAGGTTCGCCGGGGAGGGGCGCGGCGGTCCGGACTGGCCGGCCGTGCGCGAGGCCGTCCTGGACGCCTGGCGCGACTTCGACCGCGCGGGACGGCTGGCGGAGCGGCCCGGGCTCGCCCGTTCCGTGCCGGTCATCGAGCTCCTCGGCGACGACGTGGACCTCGCGCCCGCCCGCCATCTGCCGCCCGTCGTGGCCGACGGCGCGGAGCAGCTCGCGGCGGTGCGCGAGCGCCTCGGGGAGACCCTGCGCCTGACCGCCGACCTCACTCCGCCGCCCGCCGCGCCCGCGCCCGGCGCGCGCTGGCCGCTCACCACCGTCGGTGAACTCTCGCGCGGGGGCGCGCTGATGATGCGCTCCGGCGGAAACGGCGGCCACGCGCGCGTGCCCGTGCTCACCGACCACGACGTCCTCGCCGGCACCGCGCCCTCCGGGACGCTCCCGGAGAGCGAGGAGGAGCCCGTGCTGACCGAGCCGGGCGACGTCGTCGTACCGGTGCTGGGCGGCGGCTCGGTGGCGCGCGTGATCGACGACGCCACGGCGGGCGCCGCCCTGGGGCGCAACCTCGTGCTGCTGCGCCCGGACCGCGCGGCGCTCGACCCGTGGTTCCTGGCCGGGTTCCTGCGCGGTACCGCGAACAACCGGCAGGCCAGCAGCTACGCCTCCACCGCGACCCGGCTGGACGTGCGCCGCCTGCAGCTGCCCCGGCTCCCGCTGGACGAACAGCGGCGCTACGGCGCGCGCTTCCGCGCGCTCGACGAGTTCGAGCGGGCGCTGCGCCGCGCGAGCCGCCTCGGGGAGCAGCTCGTGCGCGGAATGTACGACGGCCTGACCGACGGCACGGTGGCGCCGGACTGACCACGGGGGCGGCAGGACAACGGTTCGGTAGATCCGGGAGGCTTGCCCGTGTCCTTGTCGGTCCCGGGCCATATGCTCGAAGCGACAATCGCACGACCGGCGTTCTCCCCCGACGGAGCACGCCGGTCGGATGTGTACGCCCACTTCAGGCATCAGGAGCAGCCATGCAAGGCCTCGGCCACGGACAGCCGGTGAAGCAGCCGCCGCACACCGGGTGGCTGGTTCTGCTGCGTGTGCTGTTCGTGGCGACCGGGTTCTTCAGCATCGGCATGCTGGCCTGGGTGATGCTGCTGCGGCTGGCGGCCGTCACGCGGCGGGCGGTGGACTGGTGCCTGTTCGTCGTCGCGCTGGTCGCCGACCTGCTCAGCCTGGTGCTCATAGGCACCGAACCCGGCGACGACATCCACACCCCGGTGGGCTACTTCGGCCTGTTCCTGCTGCTGGGCACCCTGGCGGCCACGATCGTGTACTACCTCGCGGCGGAGATCCGCCACTACGCCCGCCGGCGGCAGGCGTACGCGGCCCAGCGGGCGGCGCACGGCGGCTACGCCTATCCGGGCCCGGCGAACCCGTACGCGGCGGCGACCGTCCCGACCGTGCCGATCAGCCGGGCGGGCCACGACACGCCGTTCCCGCAGGCCCCTGTCGCCCCGCACACCCCGCCGCCGTTGGCGCACACGCCCGTGCCCCAGCCGCCGCAGCGCCCGGCGCCCAGCCACATCGAGCAGGTGCGCGCCGAACTGGACGAGCTGAGCGACTACCTGCGCAAGCACGACGGCCGCAACGACGGCTCCGAGAGCGGAAGGTGAGCGTGGCGGCAGGACGTGTCGTCGCCGGCCGGTACGAACTGTCCACCCTCATCGGGCAGGGCGGCATGGGCCAGGTGTGGACGGCGTACGACCGGCGGCTGGACCGGCGCGTGGCGGTGAAGCTGCTGCGCCCCGACAAGGTGGCCGGCCAGGAGGCGGACGAGCTGCGCCGCCGGTTCATGCGCGAGTGCCGGGTGACCGCGCAGGTGGACCACCCCGGCCTGGTGACCGTGCACGACGCGGGCAGCGAGGGCGAGGAGCTGTTCCTCGTCATGCAGTACGTCGACGGCGCCGACCTGTCCGACCATCTCGCCGAGCACGACCCGTACCCCTGGCCGTGGGCGGTCGCGGTGGCCGCGCAGCTGTGCGCCGTGCTGAGCGCCGTGCACGCCGTGCCGATCGTGCACCGCGACCTCAAGCCGCGCAACGTGATGGTGAAGCAGGACGGCACGGTCACCGTGCTCGACCTGGGCGTGGCCTCGGTCATGGACACCGACACCACCCGGCTCACCCACACCGGCTCCCCGATCGGCTCGCCCGCCTACATGGCGCCGGAGCAGGCGATGGGCGGCGCGGTCGGCCCGTACACGGACCTGTACGCGCTGGGGGTGCTGATGCACGAACTGCTCAGCGGGGACGTGCCGTTCGCGGGCTCCACCGCGCTCGGGGTGCTGCACCGGCACCTGTACGAGCCGCCGCTGCCGGTGCGCCGTATCCGCCCCGAGGTCCCCGAGCCGCTCGAGGCGCTGGTCCTGCGCCTGCTCGCGAAGGACCCGCAGCACCGGCCGGCGTCCGCGCAGGAGGTGTACGAGGACCTGGCGGCGCTGCTGCCCGCGCGCGGGACGCCCACCGGGGCCCCCTTGGACCCCACGCGCCCTTTTCTGCGCCCGCACGCCCCCTGGCCGGACCGCGCCCGGACCCCCGCGCCCCAGCCGGCCCCCGTCGCGCCGGCGCCGCCGGCGGCCGAGAAGCCCGACGTCGCCGCCGCCGTCGAGGAGGTCAAGCGGCTGCTGGGGGAGGGGCGCATCACCCAGGCCGTGGACATCCTCGGCGCGATCCTGCCGGCCGCGGCCGAGCAGCACGGCGAGCACTCCCCGGTCGTGCGCACGCTGCGCAAGCAGTACGCGGCCACGCTCATGGACGACGGCCAGTACCGGCGCGCGCTGCCCGAACTGCGCCGGCTCGCCGACGAGCGCGCCGCCGAGGCCGGCCAGGCCGACCCGCAGTCCCTGCGCTACCGCTACGAGGCCGCGCAGTGCCTGGAGCAGCTCGGCCAGCCGGCGGCGGCGCTCGCCGAGTACCGGGCGCTGCTGCCGTACTACGAGAACCAGTACGTCTCCGGCGACCCGCAGCTCGCCCACGAGGTGCGCCGGCGCATCGGCCATCTGCTGCTCGCCCTCGGCGACCGCCCGTCCGCCCACGACACCCTCGCCCGGCTGCTGATGGACGTGGAGCGGCTGCACGGGCCCGGGTATCCGATGGCCCTGGAGATCCGGCGCACCCTCCAGTGGCTGGGGCAGGTGCGGGGCTAGCGGAAGCGGTTGATACGTTGCGTCGCTCAACGAAGTGACGTGTCAACAGGGGTGGGACTCATGGCCGGCCATCGGCAGTCGAAGAAGCGCAGACACCTCACGTGGGCGGTGGCCGGTGCGGCCGTCGTCGCCGGCGCCGGGATCGCGGCGCAGACCTCCATGGCCGCCACCGCGTGGCCCGCGCAGAAGACCTTCACCGGCCGCGCGTTCGACACCTGCGCCGCGCCCTCGCTGCCGGCGATGAAGGCCTGGCACACCGGCTTCTACGGCGCCGCCGCCGTCTACGTGGGCGGCAGGAACCGCGGCTGCTCCCAGCCCAACCTGACCGCGTCCTGGGTGAAGTCGGTCAGCTCCCTGGGCTGGAAGCTGATCCCGATCTACGTCGGCGCCCAGCCGCCCTGCCAGTCCGGCTCCAGCCCGGAGAAGATCACCGCGTCCACGGCGGCCTCACTGGGCGCGAAGGACGCCGCCGACGCCGTCGCCAAGGCCTCGGCGCTCGGCATGAAGGCGGGCAGCCCGGTCTACCTCGACATGGAGGCGTACGACATCACGAACACGGCGTGCAACGACGCCGTGCTGACGTATGTGCGCGCCTTCGACAAGGGGCTGCGCGCCAAGACGTACCGCAGCGGCTACTACGGCTTCACCAGCTCCAGCGCCAAGGCCGTCGCCACCGCCAAGGACAGGACGGACCTGCCGGGCAACCTCTGGTACGCGCTGTGGGACAAGCAGAACACCACGACCGCGGACTGGCCGTGGGGGTCGACGCAGTTCACCGGCCACAGCCGCGGCCATCAGTACATGGTCGACAGCAAGGAGACGCGGAACGGCTCCACGATCACCGTGGACCGTGACGCCTGGGACGGGCCGGTGGCGATCATCGGCTGAGCCGGGCGGCGCTCCCGCCGGGGCGCGGCGGTGCCGTAAGTCGCGGTGAATCGTTGGTCGAATGGCTTGGCCTGAGCTGAGCCGCTGCCTACCATCGATCATCGCAAGACTTTGTGCACCGCCGCACAATCTCCCCCAGGAGGTTTCCTTGCACCGCCGCCGTCGCACCGCGCTCGTCCTCACCGCCGCGATCGCCGCCGCGGCACCCCTGCTGACCGCCTGCGGAAACGATGCGCACCCCGGCGCCGCGGCCGTCGTCGGCGGGCAGCGGATCACCGTCGCGCAGCTGCAGAGCCGGGTCAACGAGGTCCGCGCGGCGCAGCGGGCCGCGGTGCCGGACGAGACCCAGTACGAGCAGGTGCTCGCCTCCACCAGCAGCCTGACCCGGGACACCCTGCACAACATGGTCCTCGACCGGGTGCTGCACCGCGCCGCGCAGGACGCGGGCATCACGGTCACCCGCGAGGAGATCCAGCAGATGCGCACGGGCCTGGAGCAGCAGGCCGGCGGCGCCAAGGGCCTGCAGACGGCCTGGCTGCAGAAGTACGGCATCGCGCCCGCCCGCCTCGACGACAACCTCCGGCTCCAGCTGGAGGCGCAGAAGCTGGCCCAGCAGCTCGGCACCGACACCACCCAGCCCGCCTTCTGGAAGGCCCTGTCCAAGGCGTCCCAGGAACTGCACATCGACCTCAACCCGCGCTACGGCACCTGGGACGTGCAGAAGAGCAGCCGCGTCGACGCCAAGACACCCTGGGTGCGGGAGGTCACGACGGCGTCCGGCGGGCAGCCGCTGACCGCCTAGCACGGCCGGTCGTACGATCACACGATCGTCCCCACCCTGTGGATAACCGGATCCGCTCCTGGTCGGCGTGGGTTACGTTCGGATCGTGAACGCATCCAGCTCCGACCTCGCCCCCACCGCCGGCCCCGGCCGCGTCGTCCTGCTCACCACCAGCCACCGCGTCGCCCCCGGCCTGCTGTCCTGGCCGGCCTGGCAGGCCCTGCGCGCCGCTGACGCCGTGCTGTGCGCGGACGGCGCGCATCCGCAGCTGCCGTATCTGCGCGAGGCCGGGATAGCGGTCCGGGAGGCGTCCCCCACGGCGCAGGAGCTGGTCGACGCCTGCGCCGGCGGGCGCACGGTCGTGGTCGTGGCCACCGGCGAGGGGGAGCCCGCGCTCACCGACGGCCTGGCCCGGCTGGCCGGCTCCGGCCGGGTCGCCATGCCGGAGCTGGAGCTGCTGCCCGCCTCCTACGACCTGCCCGGCGCCCGCCTGCTGGACCTCGTGCAGGTCATGGACCGCATCCGGGCCGAGTGCCCCTGGTCCTCCCGGCAGACCCACGAGGGCCTCGCCAAGTACGGCATCGAGGAGGCGTACGAGCTGGTCGAGGCGATCGAGGCCGGCGACCGCGAGGAGTTGCGCGAGGAGCTGGGCGACGTGCTCCTCCAGGTCGTCTTCCACTCCCGGATCGCCGAGGAGCACCCGGACGCGCCGTTCTCGATCGACGACGTGGCCGGCGGCATCGTCGCCAAGCTCGTCCACCGGCACCCGCACGTCTTCGGGGACGAGAAGGCCGAGACGCCGGAGGACGTCAAGGAGCACTGGCTGCGCACCAAGGCCGAGGAGAAGCGGCGCGCCTCGGTGACCGAGGGCGTCCCGCTCGGCCAGCCCGGCCTGGCCCTCGCCGCCAAGCTCGTCTCCCGCGCGCGGACGGCGGGCCTGGACGTGCCGCTGCCGCAGGGCGAGGGCATCGGCTACCAGTTGCTGGCCCTGGCGGCCCGCGCCGAGGCGGAGGGTGTGGACCCGGAGGCGGCCCTGCGCGCGGCGGCACGCGCGTACCGGGACGCGATCCGGGAGGCGGAGGGAGTCGCCCCCGAGGCGATACGCCCGGCCACCGCCGGCCACCATGACGCGGAGACCCATGAAGCCCCGGATACGGTCGACCCGTGACCGACCAGCCCCACCCGACCCCCGCCCCCGGCGAGAGCTCAGGCCCCGTGCCCGCGCTTTTCAGCTGGGAGTTCGCCACCGACCCCTATCCCGCCTACGCCTGGCTGCGCGAGCACGCGCCGGTGCGGCGGACGCGGTTGCCCAGCGGGGTGGAGGCCTGGCTGGTCACGCGGTACGGCGATGCCAAGCAGGCCCTCGCCGACCAGCGGCTGAGCAAGAACCCGGCGCATCACGACGAGCCCGCGCACGCCAAGGGCAAGACCGGTATTCCGGGCGAGCGCAAGGCGGAGTTGATGACGCATCTGCTGAACATCGACCCGCCGGACCACACCCGGCTGCGCCGGCTGGTCAGCAAGGCGTTCACCCCGCGCCGGGTCGCCGAGTTCGCGCCGCGGGTGCAGGAGCTGACCGACCGTCTCATCGACCGGTTCGCCGGGAAGGGCTCCGCCGACCTCATCCACGAGTTCGCCTTCCCGCTGCCCATCTACGCCATCTGCGACCTGCTCGGCGTCCCGCGCGAGGACCAGGACGACTTCCGCGACTGGGCGGGCATGATGATCCGGCACGGCGGCGGGCCCCGGGGCGGGGTCGCGCGGTCCGTGAAGAAGATGCGCGGCTACCTCGCCGAGCTGATCCACAAGAAGCGCGAGGCGCTGCCCGCCGAGCCCGCGCCCGGCGAGGACCTCATCTCCGGCCTGATCCGCGCCTCCGACCACGGCGAGCACCTCACCGAGAACGAGGCCGCGGCGATGGCCTTCATCCTGCTGTTCGCCGGTTTCGAGACCACCGTGAACCTGATCGGCAACGGCACCTACGCCCTGCTCACCCACCCCGGGCAGCGCGAGCGGCTCCAGGCGTCCCTGGCCCGGGGGGAGAGGGACCTGCTGGAGACCGGCGTGGAGGAACTGCTGCGCTACGACGGGCCGGTGGAGCTGGCCACCTGGCGGTTCGCCACCGAGCCGCTCACCATCGGCGGACAGGACATCGCGCCGGGCGACCCGGTGCTCGTGGTGCTCGCGGCGGCGGACCGGGACCCCGAGCGGTTCGCCGATCCGGACGTGCTGGACCTCGCCCGCCGCGACAACCAGCACCTCGGCTACGGCCACGGCATCCACTACTGCCTCGGCGCGCCGCTCGCCCGGCTGGAGGGCCAGACCGCGCTCGCCACCCTGCTCACCCGGCTGCCCGACCTGCGGCTCGCCGCCGATCCCGCCGACCTGCGCTGGCGCGGCGGGCTCATCATGCGGGGCCTGCGCACGCTGCCCGTGGAGTTCACGCCCACCGCCTGACCGCACGCCGTACAGAGAAAAGTGACGCACGTTCAACTATGTGATCTTCACGTGATCTGCGCGGCATGAACTTGTGACAAGTGATCGTCGGACGATACGTTCACCCATCAGCGTGGCGAGGGCACCGTTCGCCGCGCCGGTTCCGCAGTCGCTCGAAAGGCTTCCGCATGCTCTCCGGGAACGGTCGTCACCGTCGCCCCCGTCAGGCTCCGGCCCTCCTCGTCGCGGCCGGAGTGACCGGCTCGGCCATCGCCATCCCGCTGCTCGGCGCCGCGAGCGCCAACGCCGCCGACGGCACCACCTGGGACAGGGTCGCCGAGTGCGAGAGCGGCGGATCCTGGAGCGCGGACACCGGGAACGGCTACTACGGCGGTCTGCAGATCTCGCAGGAGGACTGGGACGAGTACGGCGGCACGCAGTTCGCGGAGAGCGCCGACCAGGCCAGCCGCAACCAGCAGATCGCCGTCGCCGAGAAGATCCTCGCCGACCAGGGCACCACGCCGTGGGCCATGTGCGCGCTGACCGCCGGGCTGACCTCCCACTCCGGTTCGCTCGACGTCGACACCGGCGTCGGCGGCTCTGGTGACAGCAGCGGTTCGGGCAGTGCCTCCGGCTCGGCGGACGGCTCCGGATCGTCCGGTCTGCCGGATTCGTCCTCCAACGGCTCCGGTTCGGGCCAGGCGTCCGGCTCGGACTCCTCCGGCTCCGACACCTCCAGCCCCTCCTCGGACGCGAGCGGCACGCCCGCCCCGAGCGCCGGCGGCGACGCCACCGGAACGCCGGACACGTCCGGTTCCACCGGAACCAGCACCCCCAAGTCGGACAAATCTCATGAGTCCGGCGCGCAGGGCACCGGAAGTTCGCAGGGGAGCGCCGGTTCCTCGACGGAGGCGCCCGGTGCCGACAAGTCGGACAATTACCAGCAGAGTGCCGGTTCTTGGAGCCTGGTCGACACCGGAGCGCTCACCAGTGGCGGACGTCACCGTGGCGCAAGCGCGGACGAAACCGTGACAAACGGTCAGAACTCCACGTCGTCCGGCCGTCACGCCGACCGCGGACCGGACACCTACACCGTCCGCGAGGGCGACTCCCTCGCCTCCATCGCCGACTCGCTCGGCGTCGACGGCGGCTGGCGCGCGCTCTACGAGGGCAACAAGAAGGTCATCGGCGCCGACCCGGACCACATCGCCGCCGGTCAGACCCTGAAAATCGACGGCTAAAACAGCACGGGCCAGGGCCAGTTGACGCCCCACTTGATCACGCAATGTCCGGTTTGGCGAAAGTGTGGGATGAGTCTCAGAAGCCCTGATCGTCTTTGAAATTCGGCCGATGCCGTGTCTACGGTCGGGACCGCTCGTCACCACGAGCCCCGGCAGTCGCAACGCCGAATCCTGCCAGCGGTTGCCCGGGAACAGTCGTCGCGTCAAGCGCCGTAGGCAGGAGCGGGGGACCCAAGGTAGGTGCCGGACCCAGCAGTTGCTGCTGGACCGGCTAGGGGTGAAGCCGCACCTCGCGCAAGCGGGAGTGCGGCCGGGCAACTCAACCGGCCCGAACCCGACAGCTCACCTCGCAGGCGTCGGTGAGGGGATCGATCCATGCTGTTTTCCGCCAAGGGCAAGCACCGCCGCCCGTCCAAGGCCGTCCGTGCCGTCGCGCTCGCCGGTGTCACCGGCGCCGCCGTCGCCGCCCCGCTGATGGCCGCGGGCAACGCCTCCGCCGCCACCGCCTCCCAGTGGGACGCCGTCGCCCGCTGCGAGTCCGGCGGCAACTGGTCCATCAACACGGGCAACGGCTTCTACGGCGGCCTGCAGTTCACCAACTCCACCTGGGCCGCGTACGGCGGCACCGCCTACGCCTCGCGCGCCGACCTCGCCACCAAGGCGCAGCAGATAGCCGTCGCCGAGAAGGTCCTCGCGGGCCAGGGCAAGGGCGCCTGGCCGGTCTGCGGCACCGGCCTGACGAGCACGCCGTACAACGGCTCCGCTCCCGCCGCCTCCACGAAGTCGTCGGCGGCCAGCACCGCCGGCCGCTCCACCGGCCAGGCCGCGACCCGCTCCACCACGCGCACGGCCCCGTCGGCGAGCAAGACCGTCACCACCCCGACCGGCACGAAGGTCAAGAAGGGCGACGGCGAGTACAAGGTGGTCAAGGGCGACACCCTCAGCTCCATCGCCGAGAAGCACGGCGTGCAGGGCGGCTGGCACAAGCTGTTCCAGCTGAACAAGGACATCGTCAAGAACGCCGACCTCATCTACCCGGGCCAGCAGCTGCACCTGAAGTGACAGCCGGCGGGTGACACCCGGCTCCGAGCCGGCCCACAGCGCCCTCACAGCCGCCGCCCTGACACTGGAGGCCTCGTGAGGGCCACCCCCCGTCCCCACGGGCTCCCCGCCCCGGCGCGTGTTCCCCCGTACGCGCCGGGGCGGGGCTTTTCTTTGCCCGGCCGTCTCCTGCTGTTTTCCCGCACCCCCCTTTGTTCCGGCGGTGAACAATAGGTACCGTCTGCGTGTCCCTCCCGTCCACGGGACGGTCGGTCGGTGGCCGGCGCCCCGGGGACGGTTAGGCTCTAGTCGCACGGCGCGGCCGCAAGGCACACGCCCCGCACTTCCAGCGTCACATCCCAAGAAGGAGATGCTCGTGCCGTCCATCGACGTCGTCGTAGCCCGGGAAATCCTGGACTCCCGAGGCAACCCCACGGTCGAGGTCGAGGTCGGCCTCGACGACGGCAGCACGGGTCGTGCCGCCGTCCCGTCCGGCGCCTCGACGGGCGCCTTCGAGGCCATCGAGCTGCGCGACGGTGACCCCAACCGCTACCAGGGCAAGGGCGTCGAGAAGGCCGTCCTCGCCGTCATCGAGCAGATCGGCCCGGAGCTGGTCGGCTACGACGCCACCGAGCAGCGCCTGATCGACCAGGCCATGTTCGACCTGGACGCCACCGACAACAAGGGCTCCCTCGGCGCCAACGCCATCCTCGGCGTCTCCCTCGCCGTCGCCCACGCCGCCTCCGAGGCGTCCGACCTCCCCCTCTTCCGCTACCTGGGCGGCCCCAACGCGCACCTGCTGCCGGTGCCGATGATGAACATCCTCAACGGCGGCTCGCACGCGGACTCCAACGTGGACATCCAGGAGTTCATGATCGCCCCCATCGGCGCGGAGTCCTTCTCCGAGGCCCTGCGCTGGGGCGCCGAGGTCTACCACACGCTGAAGAAGGTCCTGAAGAACAAGGGCCTGGCCACCGGCCTCGGCGACGAGGGCGGCTTCGCCCCGAACCTCGGCTCCAACCGCGAGGCCCTCGACCTCATCCTCGAGGCGATCAAGGAGGCCGGCTACACCCCCGGCGAGCAGATCGCGCTCGCCCTGGACGTGGCCGCGTCCGAGTTCTACAAGGACGGCACCTACGTCTTCGAGGGCAAGAACCGCTCGGCCGCCGAGATGACCGAGTACTACGCCGAGCTGGTCGAGGCCTACCCGCTGGTCTCCATCGAGGACCCGCTGTTCGAGGACGACTGGGAGGGCTGGAAGACCATCACCGACAAGCTCGGCGACAAGGTCCAGCTCGTCGGCGACGACCTGTTCGTCACCAACCCCGAGCGCCTCGCCCGCGGCATCGAGGACGGCGCCGCCAACGCCCTGCTGGTCAAGGTGAACCAGATCGGCTCGCTGACCGAGACCCTGGACGCCGTCGAGCTGGCCCAGCGCAACGGCTACAAGTGCATGATGTCCCACCGCTCCGGCGAGACCGAGGACGTCACCATCGCCGACCTCGCCGTCGCCACCAACTGCGGCCAGATCAAGACCGGCGCCCCGGCCCGCTCCGAGCGCGTCGCCAAGTACAACCAGCTGCTGCGCATCGAGGAGATCCTCGACGACGCCGCGGTGTACGCCGGCCGCAGCGCCTTCCCGCGGTTCAAGGGCTGAGCCAACGCGGAGTAAGGCTTAGCCAGTCGTACGTACGTCCCCGCACTCGGTCCCGTACCGTGTCCGGGGACGTACGCACGTGTGCAGCCACACCGGCGAAGGGGAGCGGAGGAGCCAGATGGCCGTCAAGGACCGGGACCGTTTCTCCACCGCGACCAGGCTGCGGCTGCTCGGCGAGCAGACGGCGGCCCGGGTCTACCGCTCGCAGAGCAGACGGCAGGCCCGCCGCTCCCGGCTCACCGGCCGCGCGGCGCTGCTCGCGCTGGTGCTGTGCTCGCTGGTCGTCGCGCTCGCCTACCCGATGCGGCAGTACGTCTCCCAGCGCGCGCAGATCACCGACCTGCAGCGCCAGCAGCAGCAGGCCCGCAAGCGGGTG
Organism: Streptomyces sp. NPDC007189; assembly: GCF_040703635.1. Classification (NCBI taxonomy): domain Bacteria; kingdom Bacillati; phylum Actinomycetota; class Actinomycetes; order Kitasatosporales; family Streptomycetaceae; genus Streptomyces; species Streptomyces sp. NPDC007189. The sequence goes on along the minus strand of NZ_JBEYEY010000017.1, from coordinate 102,409 downwards.
GAGCAGCTGCGCGACCTCAAGGCGCGCTGGCAGGACGACGCCTACGCCGAGCAGCAGATCCGGCTCCGGCTGCACTATGTGATGCCCGGCGAGACCGGGTACACCGTGGTCGACCCGGGTCTGGCCAAGCAGTCCCGCGCCGACCTCAGGGGAGCCCGGCGCCCCTGGTACGCGAACGTCTGGGACGGAGTCGACAAGTCCGACGCCTCCGACCAGTGAACCCACAGAAAGCCTTTCAAACAGCAGTCATGGAAACGCCCCCGCCGCCCACCCCGCGCACCGAACCCACCGACGCGGACGTCGAGGCCTTCAAGCAGCAGCTCGGCCGCCCGCCGCGGGGCCTGCGGGCCATCGCGCACCGCTGTCCGTGCGGCCGGCCGGACGTCGTGGAGACCGCGCCGCGGCTGCCCGACGGCACGCCCTTCCCGACGACGTACTACCTGACGTGCCCGCGCGCCGCCTCGGCGATCGGGACGCTGGAGGCGAACGGCGTCATGAAGGAGATGACGGAACGCCTCCAGAGCGACACCGAGCTGGCCGCGGCCTACCGGGCCGCGCACGAGGACTACATCGCGCGCCGGGACGCCATCGAGGTCCTGGAGGGCTTCCCCAGCGCCGGCGGCATGCCCGACCGCGTGAAGTGCCTGCACGTCCTGGTCGCCCACTCGCTGGCCGCGGGACCGGGGGTGAACCCGCTCGGCGACGAGGCGCTCGCGATGCTGCCGGAGTGGTGGCGCAAGGGGCCGTGCGTGCAGCCGCTGGCCGCGCCGGACCCCGCGGACGAGCACCCCGGCGAGGAGGGCGCCGTCCGCGACCCGGCCGAGGCGCGCGGCGGTTCCTTCGCGGTCCGGCCGCCGGTCCCGGAGGGCTTCTCCCGGGTCGCCGCCGTCGACTGCGGCACGAACTCCATCCGGCTGCTGGTCGCCGACGTCAACCCGGCCACCGGCGAACTGCTGGAGCTGGACCGGCGCATGACCATCGTGCGGCTCGGCCAGGACGTGGACCGCACCGGCCGGCTGGCGCCCGAGGCGCTGGAGCGGACCTTCGCCGCGTGCCGGGAGTACGCCGGGGTGATCCGTGAACTCGGCGCCGCCCAGGTGCGGTTCGTCGCCACCTCCGCCTCCCGCGACGCCGAGAACCGGGACGAGTTCGTGCGCGGGGTGCTGGACATCCTCGGGGTCGAGCCCGAGGTGATCAGCGGCGACCGGGAGGCCGAGTTCTCCTTCACCGGGGCCACCAAGGAACTCAAGGGGCGCGCGGACCTCGCCAGGCCGTACCTGGTGGTGGACATCGGCGGCGGCTCCACCGAGTTCGTCGTCGGCGACGACCGGGTGCGCGCCGCGCGCTCGGTGGACGTCGGCTGCGTGCGGATGACGGAACGTCACCTGGTGCGGGGCGGCAAGGTCTCCGACCCGCCGACCGCGGAGCAGATCGCCGCGATGCGGGCCGACATCGAGGCGGCCCTGGACCTCGCCGAGGAGACGGTCCCGCTGCGCGAGGCGCGCACCCTGGTGGGGCTCGCCGGGTCCGTGACCACCGTCTCCGCCATCGCCCAGGACCTGCCCGAGTACGACTCCGCGCGCATCCACCACTCCCGGATCTCCCGCGACCGCGTCCGCGAGATCACCGAGTGGCTGCTGCGCTCCACCCACGCCGAGCGGGCGGCGGTCCCGTCCATGCACCCGGGCCGGGTCGACGTCATCGGCGCGGGCGCCCTGGTGCTGCTCGCGATCATGGAGCGGACCGGTGCCGAGGAGGTCGTGGTGAGCGAGCACGACATCCTCGACGGCATCGCGTGGTCGGTGGCGTAGCTCTCTTTTGTTACTGATGGGTAGCGGTCTGCTGAGCAGGCCGGATAACGTTTGAGCGGCATGGAGGGGCTCTGCGGGGCCCCTCCGGTGCGATCACCCGGGAAAGTTCGTGAAGTTCTTCACAAGGAATTCGGTCGGGTCGTGCCGCGAACGGGGTCCGGTTGGCCCTTCCGGGGGGCCAAAGGCCGTTTGAACATGTTCAGATGACGGGCGCGGAGGCGCTGCGGAAAGAGTTGTTCCGGGCGGGTCTCGGGACCCTCACCACCGCCCGGCCGACCCGGAGAGGCAGCTCACGCGGCATTGACAACGGCCCAAAGGGGGATGCGGTTCCCTTGGCCGATCATGATCCGCGTCACGCGGGCCGCGGAGTGTAGCACAGGGCCTGTCATACCTTGTGAAGGGGCGCACGAGCACCCCCCTCGGAGCGGGTGGATACTCGATGGCATGAGCACCACGGAGCGTCCCAGGATCCTCGTAGTAGGCGGTGGGTACGTAGGCCTGTACGCAGCTCGGCGCATTCTCAAGAAGATGCGCTACGGCGAGGCGACCGTCACGGTCGTCGACCCCCGGTCGTACATGACCTACCAGCCCTTCCTCCCCGAAGCCGCCGCCGGCAACATCTCCCCCCGGCACGTCGTCGTCCCGCTGCGGCGCGTGCTGCCGAAGGCGGAGGTCCTCACCGGTCGGGTCACCACCATCGACCAGGACCGCAAGGTCGCCACGATCGCCCCGCTGGTGGGCGAGGCGTACGAGCTGCCCTTCGACTACCTCGTCATCGCGATGGGCGCGGTCTCCCGCACCTTCCCGATCCCCGGCCTCGCCGAGCAGGGCATCGGCATGAAGGGCATCGAGGAGTCCATCGGCCTGCGCAACCACGTGCTGGAGCAGCTGGACAAGGCCGACTCCACCAACGACGAGGAGATCCGCCGCAAGGCGCTCACCTTCGTCTTCATCGGCGGCGGCTTCGCGGGCGCGGAGACCATCGGCGAGGTCGAGGACATGGCCCGGGACGCGGCCAAGTACTACAAGAACGTGTCCCGCGAGGACATGCGCTTCATCCTCGTCGACGCCGCCGACAAGATCCTCCCCGAGGTGGGTCCCAAGCTCGGCCAGTACGGCAAGGAGCACCTGGAGAGCCGGGGCGTGGAGATCTACCTCTCCACCTCCATGGAGTCCTGCGTCGACGGCCACGTGGTGCTGAAGAACGGCCTCGAGGTCGACGCCGACACCATCGTGTGGACCGCCGGCGTCAAGCCGAACCCGGCGCTCGCCCGCTTCGGTCTGCCGCTCGGCCCGCGCGGCCACGTCGACTGCGAGCCCACGCTCCAGGTCAAGGGCACGGACTACATCTGGGCCGCCGGCGACAACGCACAGGTCCCGGACCTCGTCGGCCGCAAGGCGGGCAACGAGAACGCCTGGTGCCCGCCGAACGCCCAGCACGCGCTGCGCCAGGCCAGGGTGCTCGGCGACAACGTGGTCTCCGGCATGCGGGGCTTCCCGCAGAAGGACTACGAGCACGCCAACAAGGGTGCGGTCGCCGGTCTCGGCCTGCACAAGGGCGTGGCCATGATCGTCATGGGCAAGATGAAGATCAAGCTCAAGGGCCGCCTCGCCTGGTACATGCACCGTGGCTACCACGGTCTGGCGATGCCGACCTGGAACCGCAAGATCCGCGTCTTCGCCGACTGGACGCTCGGCATGTTCCTCAAGCGCGAGGTCGTCTCCCTGGGCGCCATGGAGAACCCGCGCGAGGAGTTCTACGAGGCCGCGAAGCCGGCGCCGGTCGCCGCCGCGAAGACCGAGGAGAAGGCCAAGGCCTCCTGACCCCGGTCACCTGAAACACCCCGAAGGGGCCGCCTGCCATCCGTGGTGCGGGCGGCCCCTTCGGCGTGTCCGGCACCGGTCCATCTGTATGGCGACTACAACTTTTTTTGCCCAGTTGTAACTCCTTTGCGGGACTGCGCGAGACAGCGGACGGTGTTTACGTGGTTACCGGCATCCGGGATCGTCGTCTTGGAGGTGTGCGCCATGGCCGACGCCGCGTCGCGGCTGAGGAGTCTTGCCGAGCAGATGCTGGGAGCCCCGCTCCCGGTGCGGATCCGGGCCTGGGACGGCTCGCTGGCCGGGCCGCCGGACGCGCCGGCGCTGGTCGTGCGCAACCGCCGGGCCCTGCGCCGCATCCTGTTCAAACCGGGCGAGCTGGGCCTCGTCCGCGCCTGGGTCTCCGGGGACCTGGAGATCGAGGGCGACCTGTACGCCACGCTGGACGCGCTGGCGGGGCTGGTCTGGGAGCGCGGCGAGGACGCCCGGGGTCTCGGGGAGGCCCTGCGCGACCCCGCCGTACGGGCCGCCGCACGGGATCTGCTGAAGCTGGCCGGGCCGCCGATTCCGCCCGCGCCGCCGCGCGAGGAGGTCCGCAGACCGCGCCGGCGTCTGCACACGCGGCGCACCGACCGGCGGGCCATCAGCCACCACTACGACGTCGGCAACGACTTCTACGAGATCGTCCTCGGGCCGTCCATGGTGTACTCCTGCGCGTACTGGGAGGATGGTGGCACCCTGGAGACCGCCCAGCGGGACAAGCTCGAACTCGTCTGCGCCAAGCTCGGCCTGAGAGAGGGCCAGCGGCTGCTGGACGTCGGCTGCGGCTGGGGCTCGATGGCGATCCACGCGGCCCGTGAGCACGGCGTGAGCGTCGTCGGGGTCACGCTGTCGCAGGAGCAGGCGGCGTACGCCCGCAAGCGCGTCGCCGACGAGGGGTTGACCGACCGGGTGGAGATCAGGGTCCAGGACTACCGGGACGTCACCGACGGGCCGTTCGACGCCATCTCCTCCATCGGCATGGCCGAACACGTCGGCGCCGAGCGCTATCTGGAGTACGCCAGGCAGCTGTACCGCCTGCTCAAGCCCGGCGGTCGGCTGCTCAACCACCAGATCGGCCGCCGCCCGCAGCGCGACGAATCGGCGTACGAGGTCGACCAGTTCATCGACGCCTACGTCTTCCCCGACGGCGAACTCGCCCCGATCGGCACCACCGTGACCCAGCTGGAGTCCGCCGGGTTCGAGGTGCGGGACGTGGAGTCGCTGCGCGAGCACTACAACCGCACCCTGCGCCGCTGGGTGACCAACCTGGAGCGGGACTGGGACCGCGCGGTCCGCCTCACCAGCCCCGGCCGGGCCCGGGTCTGGCGGCTGTACATGGCCGCCTCCGCGCTCGCCTTCGAACACAACCGGATCGGCGTCAACCAGGTCCTGGCCGTTCGCACCCCGGAGTCCGGCGCCTCCGGGCTGCCGCTGCGCACCCGGACCTGGAACACCTGACCCGGGTACGGCAGAAGGGGGGCCCGTTTCCACGGGCCCCCCTTCGCCTCCGTACCGGCCGCTACTCGGCCTTGATCGCCGCCAGCATGTTCAGCCGGGCCGCGCGCCGGGCCGGCCACAGGGCGGCCAGGACGCCGACCGTGCCCGCCAGCAGCAGGAAGACCGCCATCCGGCCCCAGGGCAGGACCAGTTCGTACGTCGGCATCTTCGTGCCCAGCAGCTGACCGGCCGCCCAGCCGAAGAACACGCCGAGCCCGATGCCGAGCACCCCGCCGAACAGGGAGATCACCAGGGACTCCAGGCGCACCATCCGCTTGACCGCCTTGCGGTCCAGGCCGATCGCGCGGAGCATGCCGATCTCCTGGGCGCGTTCGAACACCGACATGGCCAGGGTGTTGACGACGCCGAGGACCGCGACGATCACCGCCATGCCGAGCAGGCCGTAGAGCATGTTCAGCATCGTCGTGAACATCTGCGCGATGCTGTTGGAGATGTCCTGCTTGTCCTGGATCTTGATCGCCGGGTTCTTGCCGAGCATCTCGGCCAGCCGGTCCTTGGTCGCGCCGGAGGCGCCGCCCGCCGTCCTGACCATGACCTGCATGTCGGCCGGGTCCTTCAGGTGCGGGGTGAGGACCGTGTCGTCGAGCATGATCCCGTTGATCAGGTCGTTGCCCTCGTAGACACCGGCGACGGTCAGGGTGCGCGCCTTGCCGTCCTCGAAGTGCGCGGTGAAGTGCGAGCCGGGCGTCCAGCCGTACTCCTCGGCCCGGTCCTTGTCCACGACGACCCGCGTGCCGCTCACCGTGAACGCGCCCTGGTCCACCTTCAGGTCCGTCAGCTTCCCGATGGACGAGCCGTCGACCCCGGTCAGGAACTCGGTCTTGCCGTCGATGCGGGACTCGGCGTTGCGCAGCGGGCTGCTGGCGGTGACGCCCTTGGCGGTGGCGAGCTTCTGCGCGACGTCCGGGGAGAGCGGGGAGCGGTTCGCCATCGAGACCACGTAGTCCGCGCGGATCGCCGAGGAGGCCATCTTGTCGATCGCGGTCTGCAGGCTGCCCGCCATCACCGTCATGCCGGTGATCAGGGTCAGGCCGATCATCAGCGCGGAGGCGGTGGCCGCGGTACGGCGCGGGTTGCGCACCGAGTTCTGCCGGGCCAGCTTGCCCGACACCCCGAAGGCGCGCAGCACCGGGGCGGCGGCCGCGATCAGCGGGCGGGACAGCAGCGGGGTCAGGATGAACACGCCGATGATCAGCAGGACCGCGCCGAGACCCATCGGGCCCTGGGCGGAGTCGGCGTCCATCGTCGTGGCCGCGAGGACCACCGCGACACCGGCCCCCGCGAACAGCGCGCCCAGAGTGTTGCGCAGTACCAGCGACTTGGTGGTGGCCTTGGCGTGGACGCTGCTCATCGCCGCCACCGGCGGGATCTTCGCGGCGCGCCGGCCGGGCAGCCAGGCGGCCAGCATGGTGATGAGGACGCCGACCGCGAGCGCGGCCGCCACCGTGCCGGGGCTGATCACCAGCGGCCCGTCGGGCACGCTCGCGCCGAAGGAGCCCAGCAGCGAGCGCAGCCCCGCGCCGATGCCGATGCCGGCGGCGAGCCCGGCCACACCGGCGACCGTGCCGACGGCGAACGCCTCGAGGAGCACCGAGCGGGTGACCTGGCGGCGGGAGGCGCCGACCGCGCGCAGCAGGGCCAGTTCCCGGGTGCGCTGGGCGACCAGCATGGTGAAGGTGTTGGCGATGATGAACGTGCCGACGAACAGCGCGATGCCCGCGAACACCAGCAGTGCCTGCCTCAGGCTGCTCATCGAGTCGGCGATCTGCTTCGCCTGGTCGTCGGCGAGCTGCTTGCCGGTGGTGGTCTTCACCAGATGTGCGGGCAGCGCCTTGTCGAGCGCGGCCTTCAGCGCGGACTGGCCGGTGCCGGGCGCGGCCTTGACGTCGATCTCGTCGTAGCCTCCCTTCTTGCCGAACAGCGCCTGCGCGGTGGGCGTGTCGAACAGGGCGAGGCTGCCGCCGGCGGAGACGTTGCCGTCGTCGGTGGTGAAGACCCCGGCGAGCCTCGGGGTGAGGACCGGGCCGTTCACGGACAGGCGCACGGTGTCGCCGACCCGGTAACCGGCCCGCTTCGCGGTCTTGGAGTCGAGCAGCACCTCGCCGCTGCCGTGCGGGGCGTGGCCGCTGACCAGCGGATAGCGGGCGTCCTTGGTGCCCCAGTAGTTGCCGCCGTTGGACTGCCAGTCGCCGCCGACGAGCTTGCCGTGCCGGTCGGCCACGGCGGTGAAGCCGCTGACGACACCGGTCGCGGAGGCGGCGCCGGGGACCTTGGCGGCCTTGTCCAGCGTGGCCTGCGTCAGGTCGGACAGCTTGCCGACGCTGTCGCCCGCGGACTCCTGGTACTTGGGCCGTACGGCGACGTCGACCTGGTCGAAGCCCTTGGCGGAACTCTTCTGGTAGGCGTCGGAGATGGTGTTGGTGAAGACGAGCGTCCCGGAGACGAAGGCCACGCCGAGCATGACGGCGAGGACGGTCATCAGCAGCCGGGCCTTGTGCGCGAGGACGTTGCGCAGGGCGGTGCGGAACATCAGGAGGTACGGCCCTTCGCGTCGAACTGCTTCATCGTGTCGAGAACGGTCTCGGCCGTGGGGGCGTACATCTCGTCGACGATCCGGCCGTCGGCGAGGAAGATCACGCGGTCCGCGTAGGCGGCGGCCACCGGGTCGTGGGTCACCATGACGACGGTCTGGCCCAGTTCGCGCACGGAGTTGCGCAGGAAGCCGAGGACCTCGGCGCCGGAGCGCGAGTCGAGGTTTCCGGTCGGCTCGTCGCCGAAGATGATCTCGGGCCGGGAGGCGAGGGCGCGGGCGACGGCCACGCGCTGCTGCTGGCCGCCGGAGAGCTGCGAGGGCCGGTGTCCGAGCCGGTCCGACAGGCCGACCATCGAGATGACCCGGTCGAGCCAGGCCTTGTCCGGTTTCCGCCCGGCGATGTCCATCGGCAGGGTGATGTTCTCCAGGGCGGTCAGCGTCGGCAGCAGGTTGAACGCCTGGAATATGAAGCCGATCTTGTCGCGGCGGAGCTTGGTGAGCTGCCTGTCCTTCAGCGAGCCCAGCTCGGTGTCGCCGATCCGCACGGATCCGGAGGAGAAGGTGTCGAGGCCGGCCACGCAGTGCATCAGCGTGGACTTGCCGGAGCCGGACGGGCCCATGATCGCGGTGAACTCGGCCTGCCGGAAGTCGACGGAGACCCGGTCCAGGGCGACCACCCGGGTCTCACCCTGCCCGTAGATCTTCGACAGCTCCGTGGCGCGTGCGGCCACTGCGGTGGTCCGGCCTGCGGTGGGTGTGGTGGTCACGGGAAGGTGCTCCTGTCGGGACGACGTCTGTTCCATGGGGACCGCTCCATCGTCCCGGCGCCACGGGCGCGTGGAGTCAGTCGCTGTTCCGGTTCCGGGGGGCGACTCGGGTCGGACGGGAGGGCGCCGTGTCATACCTGGGGAGGACGGAGGACCCTGAGAGGCGGCACCGCCGGGACCGCCCGGGAACGGCCGCGGGGACCGCCGTCGAACCCTGGTCGAACGGCGTCGGGAACGGGTGGAACACCCTCGTTCGGACGGTGAAATTCCGTCATTCCCCGTACGCGCGAACCCCCGTCACGTCAGGCTGTTGGCAAGTGCGGATGGCCCGTTCCGCGGGCTGATGCACCCTCAGACGTCAATAAAATAAGACAACATCGGTCCGCCCTTCCGCTGTTCGGGGGATGCGTCCCGATAGGCTCGAACCTCGAAGCGGAGCCCATGGCCTGCCCGGATGGTGGAATGCAGACACGGCGAGCTTAAACCTCGCTGCCCCTTCGCGGGCGTGCCGGTTCAAGTCCGGCTCCGGGCACTCGCTCCTGCACCGTGCGTGACTACTCTGGCGATGCCTCTCAGCTTCTTCACCGGCGGCAGCCAGATTGCGTCAGGGGACGAGAGGTGCTGCCGCATCGGCTGTGCCGAAGGGCGAAGGGCCGATCTCCGGGAAGGGGACGACGTAGGGGAAGAAGACGAAGCCCTCCGCAGCGGTGCGCACGGCCTGCAGAAGGCTCGCTGTGTCGGGGACTTCTTCTCCTGGCGGCGCCTGCGGTTCGACCACCGCCGGCGCGTCCACACCGCCGGTGCTGCTGGGCGCCGAAGGCATCCTGCCGGGACCGGTCGGGAAGGACTGCTGCTGTGGGAGGTCGCCGACAGGGGCGGCTGTGGCCGTGGCGCTGGGCGGGGCTGTCGGAGTGGGGGCGGCCGAGCGGTGGGGCTCTGCCGGGCGCTTGTGCTTCGGGCCGGCTAAGCGGCTGAGTCTGGCCGTCGTACCGCCGCTGCCGGAGGTGCCTCCGGTGGTATCGCCGTCGCCGGAGGTGCCCCCACTGGTATCGCCGTCGCCGGAGGTGCCCCCGGTGGTATCGCCGTCGTCGGAGGGCGCCGTCGACTCCGACGGGCTGGGTCCGGCCGAGGAACTGGCTGCGGCCGACGGGCTCGGGCGGGGGTCGTGGGGGCAGAGCACTCGGGGGTCCTTGATTCCGTAGCTCAGACCCCACTCCCAGTCACAGCCGCCCCGGTACTCCCTCACCCAGCCGCAGTAGGGGCCGCCGTAGCTGTAACAGGGGGGTTCCCATACCTTCGGGAGCGGATCCATGGCGGACGGCTCGGGCGACTCGGCCTTGCTCCGCGCGGCGCCCATGGCGCTGACCATGCGGACCTGCTCGACGTCGGAACTCGGGGCGGTGAAGTGCGTGTAGAAGAAGGACAGGGCAACGGCCGAGGCGGAGACCGTCACCGTTGCAGCAGCGAGAGCGCAGCGGGTCAGACGCATAACTGTTCCTCTCGGCTTTGCGGTCTGTCGGAAGGTGCGAACGAACTCTGTGCACGACAGCGCCGCCGCTGTGAGCGCTGGATCCGAACGTATGGTTTGCAGACACCCCCGACCGCCAGCGAACCGCCAGTCAGGCGGCCTTGCGCCGGTTTTTTCACCCGAAGAGTCTCGCCTCGATCGTGCGGCGCCTCACCCCTCGTAGACCGTCAGCACCGCGCCGTCCACCTCGATGCGCCGGCCCGCCCGCAGCCCGTCCGTGCGCAGGGTGCGCAGGCAGGTGTGGAACAGCGCCAGCTCGTCCGCGTCCAGGATCGCGGCGGCCAGGTCCAGCAGTTCGGTCACCGCGTCCTCGGTGAGCACCTGGGGCAGCTCACCGGAGAGCAGGACGACCGATTCCCCGGCGGGGCCCCGGACCACCGCGGTGGCCGGCCCGCCATGCACGAACAACACGTTCCCCCCAAAGAGCCCGGGTGGTCGTACGGCTCTCGCTCCTCGGGCAGACGAGAGACTAGCGGGGGATGTGGCACCCTTCGGGCGCAGTTGCATGATTTTTCCGGCACGGCCGCGAAGCGGACCTTCCGGTCACTTCTCCGGTGCGGGCCGCGCCGAGCGGCCGAGCAGGGACTCGACCAGGGCGGTGACATGCCGGCGGTCCTCGGCCGACAGCTGCTGCACGCTGGCGATGAGCAGCTCGACCTCGGGGTCGGTGCTGCGGGCGGCCGTAGCGGCCGGGTCCTCGTCGGACGGGCCGCCGTAGACGTGGATGCCGCAGGCCTCGGCCGCGGCCCGGCGCACGGTGTCCAGCGGCAGCTCGAGGCCCTTGGCCAGGCCTTCCAGGGTGGTGGCCTGGGGCATGCGGACGACCCGGTCGGCGGTGGCCAGGTGGTGCACGGTGGAGCGGGGTACGCCGCCGCGCCGTGCCACGTCGCCGTAGGACCAGCCCTGGCGGTCGAGACGCTCACGGATCAACTGCTGCAGTGCGTTGGCCACCGAAGTCCACTTCCTGCTCGCCGCTCGACCTGACCGTCCCTGTCCGCGCCGATTCTACGGGCGGGTAGCGGGGCCGCCGAAAGGGTGATTCACCGAACGGGTTGCGCGCCGGTGCCGCGAGGCCCTAGTGTCCAATCTCGTTGGACAGCTCGTCCGACCAAGTTGGACAGAGCCCGGGGGGAACCTGACTCTCTCCGACCGGAACCGCCTGTTTCCCGAGGGGGAATCGACCATGTTGAACGCCCATGAGCTCGACGCCGAGTCCGCGGAGCTGCTGCCGGGCCGTGAGGCCCTGGGCCGGCTGAAGTTCAGCTTCGGCAAGACGGTCACCGTCACCAAGCACGTCGCGAACATCAGCGCCCACAACGAGTCCGCCGCGCTGAACGACCACTCCTCGTGCTCGGTGGCCGACTCCGGCGCCGCCCAGACCATCAGCGTCAGCCAGTAGCCCGCGCGCCCCGACCGACCCACCACGAAAGGAACCACCACCATGAGCATGGACATGCGCGAGCTGGACGGCGAGTCCGCGGAGCTGCTGCCGGGCCGTGAGGCCCTGGGCCGGCTGAAGTTCAGCTTCGGCAAGACGGTCACCGTCACCAAGCACGTCGCGAACATCGACGCCCACAACGAGTCCGCGGCCCTGAACGACCACTCCTCGTGGTCGGACGCCGAGTCGTCGGCCCAGCAGACGATCAGCGTCAAGCAGTAACGGCACCGCCGCGACAACGGCCGCGGGGCGAATCGCACGTGTGCGGGGCGTCCGCCCCGCGGCCTTGGGGGGAACAGCGTGGGGGGAGACCACGGATGACGGTGCTCGACAACGGCGCCGACGCCCTGTACGACACCGGTCCGGTGCCCGGGCCCGGCGGCTGGCCGGTGACGTACGAACAGGTGACGACCGGCAGCCTGCCGACCGTCGCCACGCCGGTCGGGCCGGCGCCGCGGCTCAGCGCGGGGCTGCGGCTGCACGGCGAGTACCAGGGCTCGGGCTTCACCGAGCCGAAGTACATAGCCCGTCGGGGGGACGGGCAGGTCGTGCAGCTGTCGCGGCTGCTGTACCTGGTGGCGTCGTCCGTCGACGGCATCCGTGACGCCGAGACGATCGCCCACCGGGTCAGCGCCCGCTACGGCCGCGAGGTCAGCGCCGAGAACATCCGCTACCTGCTGGAGAACAAGCTCCAGCCGCTCGGCGTGACGGTGCCCGAGGGCCAGGAGGACGACGAGGTCGACGCCCCGCGCTCCGACCTGCTGCTCGCCCTCAAGGGCCACCGGGTGATCTTCGACGAGCGCCGTACCGGGCGGATCGCGCGGGCTCTGGCCTGGCTGCACCGCCCGGCCGTGGTCGCCGCCGTCCTGCTCGCGGCGCTCGCGATGGACGTGTGGCTGTTCGGCTTCTTCGGGGCGATCGAGCCGGTGCTGGAGGTCCTGGACCAGCCGGTGCTGATCCTCATCGTCTTCGGGCTCACCGTGGCCTCGCTCGTCTTCCACGAGTTCGGCCACGCCTCCGCCTGCCGGTACGGCGGCGCCCGGCCCGGCTGCATCGGCTGCGGGCTGTTCCTCATCTGGCCGTCGATGTACACCGACGTCACCGACGTCTACCGGATCTCGCGCGGGGGCCGGCTCCGCACGGACCTCGGCGGGGTGTACTTCAACGTCGTCTTCATGCTCGCCATGGCCGGGGCCTACTTCGCGACCGGGGCGCAGTTCTTCCTGGCCGCCGTCTACCTCGGGCACTTCGAGATCCTGGAACAGCTGATGCCGGCCGTCCGCCTGGACGGCTACTACATCCTCGGCGACCTCGCCGGGGTGCCGGATCTCTACGGCAAGATCAAGCCGATCCTGCTCTCGCTCGTGCCCGGCGCCAAGGGCCGGGCGGCGCGCACCGAGGTCGCCGGGCTCAAGCGGTCCGCGCGCACCATCGTGGCCGGCTGGGTGCTGACCATGGTGCCGCTGATCGCCGGCGAGATGGGCTACGCGCTGTGGAACCTGCCCCGGATCCTCACCACCATGGTGCGCTCGCTGACCGAGCAACTCCTCGGCACCGGCGCGGCGTTCGCGCACGGGCAGGTCGTCGCCGGGCTCGTCGGGGTGATCGGCAGCGTGATGCTGCTGTGCCCGATGGCCGGTGTCGTCTATCTGTCCGTGAAGATCGGCGGCCGGCTGCTGCGGGCCGCGAAGCGCTCCACCGCCGGACGGCCCCGGCTGCGCCTCGCGCTGTGCGTACTCGCCCTCGCCGGACTGACCGGGCTCTCCTACGCCTGGGTGTGCGGCATGACCCCGAAGCCGCTGCCGAAGAAGCCCCCGATCGCTCCGATCCTGCAGCCCGGGGTGCCGACCGAGGCGCCCTCGCCGAGGGACGCCTCGACCCCGGGCCACGACGGGCACGGCGGGTACGGCACCGGCGGCGCCTCCGTGTCGCCGTCGGCGGTGCCGGGAGCCTCGGCCTCCGCGTCGGGGGCCGCAGCGTCGCCCGGCGCCGCGGCGAGCGCGTCCCTCTCGGCGCCACCGTCGTCGGCGTCGGGGCCGGCGGCGCCCGGCGCGCCGACCGGATCCGGCTCCCATCGGCCGGAGCCGTCCTCCGGCGGCGCCGCCGCGGATCCCACCCCGCCCACCAGCCAGGACCCCGGGCCCCCGGCCTCCCCGACCCCGTCGGAGAGCGTCCCCGCGTCGACGACCGGGAGCCCCACGCCGGCGCCGAGCGACGCCTCGCCCGCACCGGTGTCCTCCTGACACCGCATCAGCCACACTTCTCCGGCCCGCGCGGGCCGCCCGAACCCTGTACGGAGACCCCATGAGCAGCCACCGCAAGGCACGCTCCAGCAACCATCCCTTCGCCCGGCACGCCCTGCGCATGGGCCTGTTCGCGGCCGGAGCCGCCGGAGTCGCCGGCGCGGCCGCCGCCGTACCGGCGCAGGCCGTGACCGGCACGGCGCACGCGGCGTTCGCGTCCGACCACGTCTTCAGCCACGCCGACCGGGCCCACCACACGCGGGCCGAGGACTCCTTCACCATCCGCCAGTTCGGCACCGTGAACGCGGCCGGGGTGCGCAACCAGGCCAACGCCGTCTCCACCGGCTGCTCGGCCGACGACCACTGCCGGTCCGTCGCGCTGTCCTTCCAGATCGTCACGATCGCCGGTGAGCGCACGCACCTGAACGCCGTGAACCTCAGCGACGCGGCCAACAAGGAGTGCACCGGCTGCCAGACCCTCGCCGGCGCCTACCAGTTCGTCGTCTCCACCCCGGCCCCGCTCACCCTGGACGCCGGCGCCGGGCACAAGCTCGCCGACATCCACCGCCGGCTGGACGCGCTGACCCGCTCCACGCTGCCGGCGGCCGAGCTGAAGCAACGCGTCGACGGCCTGGCGGGCGAGGTGAGCGCGGTCCTGCGGGACGCGGTGGCCCACGCGCCGAAGGCCAAGGCCCAGCCCACGGTCACGCTCCACCGCCACCTGGACGGCTGGCCCGGGCACTGACCGCCTGGCCGCCGCGCACGGCCGTCCGCCGGTTCCGAGATGCCCCTCGAGGACCCGGTGGGCGGCCGCGCCGTGCCCGTCCATGGACCTCGGACCCATTGACATCGGATGCCCTCCGGCGCAGACTCGGCCCGCAGGACGTCAGTGAAAAAAAGTTCACCTGACGAACGCCGTAGAGTCGATTCCGAAGGGACGTACCGATGCGCACCACCGTCGGCATCATCGGAGCCGGGCCGGCCGGACTGCTGCTCGCGCGGCTGCTGCACCGCGCCGGCATCGACTCGGTCGTCCTGGAGAGCCGCGACCGTGCCTACGTGGAACATCGGCAGCGCGCCGGAATTCTGGAGCAGGGCACGGTCGACGTGCTGCGCGCGGCCGGCGCCGGGGAGCGGATGGACCGGGAGGGGCTGCGGCACGACGGCATCGAGCTGCGCTTCGACCGGCGCCGGCACCGCGTCGACTTCCCCGGCCTGACCGGCGGCCGGTCGGTGATGGTGTACGCCCAGACCGAGGTCTGCAAGGACCTGATCGCCCTTCAGCTCAAGGAGGGCGGACCGCTGCTGTTCGAGGCCGAGGCGCTGGCCGTGGAGGGCGCCGAGGGCGACCGGCCGCGCATCCGGTTCCGCCACCAGGGCCGCGAGGACGTGCTGGAGTGCGACCACGCCGTCGGCTGCGACGGCTTCTGGGGCGTGGCCCGCAAGGCCTTCCCCGCCGCCCTGTCCCGGACGTTCGAACGGACGTACCCCTACGCCTGGCTCGGCATCCTCGCCGACGTCGCGCCCTCGCACGACGAACTCGTCTACGCCCGCCACGACCGCGGCTTCGCCCTGCTGTCCATGCGCTCCCCCTCCGTCTCCCGCCTCTACCTCCAGGTGCCCGCCGACGCGGACGCGGACAAGTGGAGCGACGAGGAGATCTGGGACGAGCTGGAGCGCCGCTTGGAGACGGACGACGACTGGCGGCTGGAACGCGGCCCCATCACCCAGAAGTCGGTCACGCCGATGCGCTCCTTCGTGCACGAGCCGATGCGGCACGGCCGGCTCTTCCTCGCCGGCGACGCCGCCCACATCGTGCCGCCGACCGGCGCCAAGGGGCTGAACCTCGCCGTCGGCGACGTCGTCACCCTCGCCCGCGCCCTCGCCCACGAGAAGGAGACCGGCTCGGCAAAGCTGCTTGACGCCTACTCCGCGACCTGCCTGCGCCGCGTCTGGCAGGCCGAGCGGTTCTCCTACGACATGACGACGATGCTCCATCCGGCCCCGGACGCCACCCCCTTCGACGCCCGCCTCCAACTGGCCCGGCTGGACCGGATCGCCTCCTCCCGCGCGGCCGGGACCGACCTGGCCGAGGGGTACACGGGATTTCCTCTCGTCGGTTAGGTCGCAGGTTGGTCAGGGAATGCGATCAACCGTGGCCGGGAATCACCGGCTCACGTAGCGTGTTGCGCAGCACGGTGAAGGAAAGATCCTCCTGAAGTACGACGATCGGCCCTTTGCCAATCCATTACTCTTGAGCCAAGGCTGCGCACGGCAGCCATGGAGGAGTGCAATGAGGAGCAGCAACCCGGTCTTCTCGCGACGGGGGTTCAGCCGCGCCGGCGGCTACGCCGGTTTCCACACCGCACCGCAGGCCGGGTACGCGCAGGGCAACCCGTACGCGCAGAACCCCTACGCCCAGAATCCGTACGCGCAGCAGGGTGTTCAGCACGGCGCCCCGCCGCAGGCCCCCGTCACCACCGACCGAATGACGATGGACGACGTCGTCGTCCGCTCGGCCATCACGCTCGGCACCGTCGCCGTCGGCGCCGTCCTCGCCTGGGCGCTGCTGCCGGTCACGGCCACCAGTTACGGCCTGGCCATCGGCTCGGCGATCGTCGCGCTCGTCCTGGCGATGGTCCAGAACTTCAAGCGCACGCCGTCGCCCGCCCTGATCCTCGGGTACGCCGCCTTCGAGGGCGTCTTCCTCGGCGTCATCAGCGAGATGTACAACAGCCGCTGGAGCGGCGCCCCCTTCCAGGCGGTGCTCGGCACCATGGCGGTCTCGGCCGCGACCCTGCTGGTCTACAAGGCCGGCTGGATCCGCGTCACCGCACGCTACGCCCGCGTCGGCATGGCCATCGCCATGGCGTTCCTGGTGGTCATGGCGGTGAACCTGCTGCTGGTCGCCTTCGGCGTCGCCGAGGACGGCGGTCTGCGCAGCTTCGGCCCGCTGGGCGCGCTCGTCGGCATCGTCGCCATCGTGCTCGGCGCGTTCTTCCTGACCCTCGACTTCAAGCAGATCGAGGACGGCATCGCCTACGGCGCCCCGCGCAACGAGTCCTGGCTGGCCGCGTTCGGTCTCACCGTGACGCTGGTCTGGATCTACCTGGAGATGCTGCGCCTGGTCGCGATCTTCACCAACAACGACTAGCGCACACGCCGGTCGTCACGCAGGTCATGAAAAGGGCCCCGGAGTTCCGCTCCGGGGCCCTTTTCGCGTCTAGAGCAGCTTGCGCGCTGCCCTCCTCAGGTCGTACTCGTGGACGATCGCCTTCGCGTGGCCGTACGCGAGGTCGTACTCGTGCCGGAGCCAGCTGACCTTCTCCTCGAAGCGGAACAGGGCGGGGCCTTCTTCAACGGTGCGCAGCCAGTCGGAGACTTCACGACCGGTGCAGTGGGGGATGCGGGCGAGCAGATTGCGGTGGGTCTCCTCCGAGAAGAGCTGGGACATCGGCGCCTCCGAACGCAAAGGGGATGTAAGCCGGTCCTTCACGTCACGGTGCCTGAGCGTTCGCGTATTGGCAACAGTGCGGCGCGTTACGCTCGGCGCGTGGTTGATACGACGCCCTTGAACCGAGCCGTGGATCACTTCGCCGACCGATTGCGCGCGGCACCGCAGAGCCGGCTCCAGCGCGGCGCCGCCGCCGAGGCGCTGGCGCTGGCCAGGCAATTGGCGCGGTGGGCGCAGGCTGTGGAGGAGCCGGGGACGGAGCCCCGGGAGATGCCGGACGCGGGGATGTTCGCCGTGGCGGACCAGATCCTCGTGGCCGCCCATGACGTGGCGCTGGTGCTGCGGAGCGACGACGAGGTCGCCGAAGCGGTGCGGCTGGTGGAGGAGGCGCGGGAGCGGGCGGGAGTCTGAGGCGAGAACCCCTACAGCGACGCGATGACCCGGTCAGCCAGGATGAAGACCATGTCCTCGCCGCAGGCGAAGGTCAGGGTGTAGGCGCCGGAGATGCCGGAGCCGCCCACGAGATAGGGGGCCTCGCCCGCTTCGACCGCCGCCGCCAGGCGTTCGGCGGTCTCGCGGTGGCCCGGGGTCATGCACAGGGTGGTGCCGTCGGCGAAGACGTAGACGTCGAGCGTGCCGAGCGGGCCCGGACGGACGTCGGCGAGTTCGACGCGCTCCGCGGACAGCTGCTCCAGCATGCTGACGGTGCGCTCGTGGTCGTTCACCACCGGCGACTGCACCGGGACGAAGTCCGGGTGCGAGGGGTGGCGGCGGCGGGCCGCGGCCAGTTCCGGGGACTCCCCGGCGAACTCGTCGGCCTCGGCGGTCGGCTCGGACACCGGCTCCAGGCCGGCGAAGTCGGCCTGCCGGGGCAGGAACAGGTCGTGCTCGGGCAGGCCGAGCAGGGTCGGCGTGTCGGAGACGTCCCGGGCCTCCTGCGCCGCCCAGAAGGCACGCGCCTCGGCCAGCTCGCGCTCCCGCTCCTCGGCGAGCGCCTCGGCCACGGCGGCCCGTATGCCCTCGGTGTCGGCGCTGCCGCGGGCACTCGGCAGCAACGCGCCCAAAGCGGCCGCCTGGTTCTCGGCGAGCTGGGCCTGAAGCTCCGCCAGCTGACGGCGCAGCTTCAGAACGGTGCGCAGGACGGCGACGCCCACGGCGCCCGTGGCGGCCGTGGTGAGCAGCAGGGCGATCGGCATGGCGCTCACTGACGTACTCCCAGGTTCAAAGTCGACCCCCGACTTCCTACATCAGCTTGAAGGGCGGACTAAGCAGCTGTCAGTGCGTAACGTCACGAACCGGACAGGGCTTTGGCTTCGCGGGTGTGTCGTGTGCCGCGCTGACCTGCGCTGACCTGCACCGATGTGGTCGGTGAGTCAGATAGGTCACATCCTGGGGGAGATTGGATCACGGAAAGGCCCAGAACCTTGGAGTTTCCTCGGTTCTGGGCCGTTCTCCGACGTAACGTGTCCGGTTCGCTACCGAACGTGCGTCAGCTGAGGCGCTCGATGACCATCGCCATGCCCTGGCCGCCGCCCACGCACATCGTCTCCAGGCCGAACTGCTTGTCGTGCCACTGCAGGGAGTTGATGAGCGTGCCGGTGATGCGGGCGCCGGTCATGCCGAAGGGGTGGCCGACGGCGATGGCGCCGCCGTTGACGTTCAGCCTGTCGATGTCGATGCCGAGTTCGCGGTAGGAGGGGATCACCTGGGCGGCGAAGGCCTCGTTGATCTCGACCAGGTCGATGTCGTCGATGGTGAGGCCGGCGCGGGCCAGCGCCTGCTTGCTCGCCTCGACCGGGCCGAGGCCCATGATCTCGGGGGACAGGCCGGAGACGCCGGTGGACACGATCCGGGCGAGCGGGGTCAGGCCCAGCTCGCGGGCCTTGGTGTCGCTCATGATGACGACGGCGGCGGCGCCGTCGTTGAGCGGGCAGCAGTTGCCGGCCGTGACCAGGCCGTCCGGGCGGAAGACCGGCTTGAGCCCGGCGACGCCCTCCAGGGTGACGCCGGCGCGCGGGCCGTCGTCCTTGGACACGACCGTGCCGTCGGGCAGGGTCACCGGGGTGATCTCGCGCTCCCAGAAGCCGTTCTTGATGGCTTCCTCGGCGAGGTTCTGCGAGCGGACGCCGAACTCGTCCATCTCCTGGCGGGTGACGCCCTTCCAGCGGGCCAGGTTCTCCGCCGTCTGCCCCATCGCGATGTACGCGTCCGGCACCAGGCCGTCCTCGCGCGGGTCGTGCCAGGTGGTGCCCTCCTGCTCGGCGACGGCGGCGGTGCGGGCCTCGGCCTCGGCGAAGAAGGGGTTGTGGGTGTCCGGCAGGCTGTCGGAGTTGCCCTTCACGAACCGCGAGACGGTCTCGACGCCGGCCGAGATGAAGACGTCGCCCTCGCCGGCCTTGATGGCGTGCAGGGCCATGCGGGAGGTCTGCAGCGACGAGGAGCAGTAGCGGGTGATCGTGCAGCCCGGCAGGTGGTCCATCCCCATCTGCACGGCGACGATCCGGCCGAGGTTGTTGCCCTGCTCGCCGCCGGGCAGGCCGCAGCCGAGCATCAGGTCGTCGATGTCCCTCGGGTCCAGCTCGGGGATCTTGGCGAGCGCCGCCTGGATGATCGTGGCGGTCAGGTCGTCGGGGCGCAGGTCCTTGAGGGAGCCCTTGAAGGCGCGGCCGATGGGGGAGCGGGCGGTCGAGACGATGACGGCTTCGGGCATCACGGCTCCAGTGGACGGTTTGCTTTTCGGGCAGGGCCGGTTGGGAAGTTACCGCTACGTATGGTCCAGGTCACCGGTGTGGCGGTGTGACACTGGCCGCAATTTACTAAGCGCTTGCTTGGGCGCCCGGTTCGGGGTCATGTGGCCGGCCGGGCGGGCTCGGCCTCCGGTACCCGGCGCCGCCGGCGCCGCTTCAGCAGCGCCCACGGGCCGCGCGGCCCCGTCGGCATGGCCGCCGTGACCTCGGTGCCCGCCTCCGACGCCGCCTCGGCGGCCGCCCGCGCCACCGGCAGGAAGCCCTCGCGGCGCGTCACGTCCGGCCGCTCCTCCTCCGGCCACAGGCCCAGCGCCGCGCACACCGTCGGCAGCACCGCCATCGCCGCCGTCGCGTAACCCTCCGCCGAGGGGTGGTAGTTGTCGGGGCCGAACAGCTCCCGCGGGTTCGCCTCGAACTCCGGGCCCAGCAGGTCGCCCAGGGACACGGTCCGTCCCCCCTGCTCCACGACGCCGATCGTCTGCGCCGCCGCCAGCTGCCGGGAGGCCCGCCGGGCCAGCCAGCGCAGCGGCTGCTGCACCGGCTCGATCGTGCCGAGGTCGGGACAGGTGCCGACCACCACCTCCGCGCCGGCCGTGCGCAGCCGCCGTACCGCCGCCGACAGGTAGCGCACCGAGCGCGTCGGGTGCATCCGGTGGGTCACGTCGTTCGCGCCGACCATGATCACGACGATGTCCGGGACGGGAATCCCGGCGGACAGCACCAGGCTCACCTGGCGGTCCAGGTCGTCCGACTGGGCCCCGGGCAGGGCGACGTTGCGCAGCTCCACCGGGCGTTCCGCCACCGCCGCCAGGCCCGACGCCAGCAGCGCGCCCGGCGTCTGGCCCGCCCGGTGCACGCCCTGCCCGGCCGCCGTGGAGTCGCCGAGCATGGCCAGGTGCAGCGGCGGTTCCCCGGGGATGTCGTACGCGTGGCCGTACACGCCGTCGGCGACCGGAACCCGGCCGCCGCTGCCGTTGCCCACATGGCGTCTGGCCAGCCGCACCTCCGCCAGCAGCAGGCCGACCGCCGCCGCGCCGACCAGCCCGGCCCCGCCGCCGCCGTACGCCGCCCCGGCCGCGATGCGCCGGGCCACTCTCGCCCTCGACATGCGCGTCATGCGTCGCCGCCACCTCCTCGTAGCCGTACACCCACTCCTTGCCCCGTACCGACCGTGCGCCAATCTCAACGGGGAGTGAACGACCGCGTGAGCCGCACACCTGGCCTTAGGCTGGCTGCACCACGACGACCACTCTTTTTGCAAGCAACCGGAGACAACGGTGCGATTCCACGACTCGATGATCAGCCTCGTCGGCAACACCCCGCTGCTGAGGCTCAACAGCGTGACCAAGGGCATCCAGGCGACCGTCCTGGCCAAGGTGGAGTACTTCAACCCGGGCGGTTCCGTGAAGGACCGCATCGCCCTGCGCATGATCGAGGCCGCCGAGCAGAGCGGGGAGCTGAAGCCGGGCGGGACGATCGTCGAGCCGACCAGCGGCAACACCGGGGTGGGACTGGCCATCGTGGCGCAGCAGAAGGGGTACAAGTGCATCTTCGTGTGCCCCGACAAGGTGTCCACCGACAAGATCAACGTGCTGCGCGCCTACGGCGCCGAGGTCGTCGTGTGCCCGACCGCCGTCGCTCCCGAGCACCCGGACTCCTACTACAACGTCTCCGACCGGCTCGTCCGCGAGACACCGGGCGCGTGGAAGCCCGACCAGTACTCCAACCCCAACAACCCGCTCTCGCACTATCACTCCACCGGCCCCGAGCTGTGGGAGCAGACCGAGGGGAAGATCACCCACTTCGTGGCGGGCGTCGGCACCGGCGGCACCATCTCCGGCACCGGCCGCTATCTGAAGGACGTGAGTGACGGCCGCGTCAAGGTCGTCGGCGCCGACCCCGAGGGCTCGGTGTACTCCGGCGGCTCCGGGCGGCCGTACCTGGTCGAGGGTGTCGGCGAGGACTTCTGGCCGACCGCCTACGACCGGACCGTCGCCGACGAGATCGTCGCCGTCTCCGACAAGGACTCCTTCCAGATGACCCGCCGGCTCGCCAAGGAGGAGGGCCTGCTGGTCGGCGGCTCCTGCGGCATGGCGGTCGTGGCGGCGCTGCGGGTGGCGGAGCGGCTGGGCCCGGACGACGTCGTGGTGGTGCTCCTGCCGGACAGCGGCCGCGGCTACCTCAGCAAGATCTTCAACGACGAGTGGATGGCCGACTACGGCTTCCTGGAGGACGAGGGCCCGAGCGCCCGTGTCGGCGACGTCCTCAGCGACAAGGCGGGCGGCACCATCCCCTCCCTGGTGCACATGCACCCCGAGGAGACCGTCGGCCAGGCCATCGAGGTGCTGCGCGAGTACGGCGTCTCGCAGATGCCGGTCGTCAAGCCGGGCGCCGGGCACCCGGACGTGATGGCCGCCGAGGTCGTCGGCTCGGTGGTGGAGCGCGAGCTGCTGGACGCCCTGTTCAACAAGCGGGCCTCCCTCGACGATCCGCTGGAGAAGCACATGTCCGCCCCGCTGCCCCAGGTCGGCTCCGGGGAGCCGGTCGGCGACCTGATGTCCGTGCTCGGCTCGGCGGACGCGGCGATCGTCCTGGTCGAGGGCAAGCCCACCGGCGTGGTCAGCCGGCAGGACCTGCTGGCCTTCCTCGCCAAGGGCGGAAAGCAGTAGCGAACACCCGGTGAACTGCGGGTTCACCCGGCCGACTTGAGGTGAGGCGGGGTTCGCGGAAGTGGTACGAGCGTGTCACGTGCGCGCAGCACCGGCTTAACACGGGTACGGCAGATTGGTGGGCGTCGGCAGGGGTGGTGGGGGTACCTCCCAGGCGTTAAGCACTGGGGGAGGCTCCCCGCCCAGGCCGGCGCCGAACGGCGCCAAGGAACCTCCGGAGCGGCTCCCGGACCTCCCTGGACGCCACGGACGCGAGATGCCCGGCCCTGACCCGGCCCGCGTCCCTCGCGGGGACCGCCGTCGTCCCGCCCCCCAGCAATGGGGGTGCGGCGGTCCCCGCGCAATTCTTTTCAGAGGGGTTCAGCGAGCGTTCCGCTTCGCAGAACTCCCGCACGTCAACCTCCGCCAGATCATGGTCCTGCCGACCCGTAGGCGTGAACCGGCGGCCCGCCCGGCCGGCCGGTGCGGCAGGCGTGAACCGGCCGTCCAGTCCGGCCGGTCCGGCGGGCGCGAGCCGGGCTCAGGCCTCCCGGTCGGCGCGGTCGCGGCGGCCGGTGAGGAGCTCCGGGTTGAGGCGTACCGCCTGGGCGAAGTTGACGCCGACGATGCCGACCCAGGCGGCCACCGTCCCCGCCGTCCCCGCGACCCCGCCGGCCACGGCGGTCAGCGGGATCGCCAGGACCAGCGAGATGATCGCGAGCCCGAAGCGCTCCGACCAGGTGTCGGCGTTCTTCGGGCGCCGGGCGCCGCGCGCGGTCGCCAGCTGCTGTTCGGCCAGATGACGGCGCACCCGGCGGTCCACCGCGTCGTCGATCCGCTGCTCGACCTTCTCCAGGAAGGAGTCGACCAGCGCCGTCTCGTACTCCTCGCCCAGCTCCCGGCGGGTCTGCAGGGTGGCGTCGAGTTCTTTTCTCAGGTCGGTGTTCCGCCCGTCCACTCCGGTCATGCCCCCTACGTTAGGGAGCGCTCACGCCCTGCGCACTGGGGACAACCCCCCTTTTCCCCCTGGGGTTCCCGGGCGGGTACGCCGCGTTCCGCCGCCCGATCAGCCAGTACAGCAGCGCCGGTACGGCGAGGCCCACGATCCAGGAGACGTCCGCGCCGCCCAGCCGGTCCACCAGCGGGCCGGTGTAGAAGCCGGTGGCGAGGAAGGGCAGCTGGGCGAGCAGGCCCAGCGCGTACACCGCGAGCGCGTCCCACCGCCAGGCGCCGTAGCGGCCGTGCGGGTCGGACAGGGCCGGGATGTCGTACCGCTCCTTGGAGATCAGGTAGTAGTCGACCAGGTTGATCGCCGACCAGGGCGTGAAGAAGGTCAGCAGGAACAGCAGGAAGTCCTTGAAGGAGGACAGGAAGCTGTCCTTGCCCAGCAGGGCCACCGCCGTGCCGGCCACCATGACGAGCGCGATGTACGCCGCCCGGCCGGTCCGCGACAGCTGCCGCTGCCCACGGAAGCCGCTGACGCTCGTCACCATCGACATGAAGCCTCCGTAGGTGTTCAGGACGTTGATGGTGAGCTTGCCGAGCGCGATGACGAAGTAGAAGAAGGAGGCGACGAGTCCGGTGCCGCCGAGGGCGACGACGTAACCGACCTGGCTGTCCAGGAACTTCGCGCCCGCCGTGGCGGCCACCAGCACGCCGAAGGTCATCGACCACTGACTGCCCAGCGCCGAGCCGGACAGGGTCCACCAGAAGGTCGCCCTCGTGGACGTCGTGCGCGGCAGGTAGCGCGAGTAGTCGGCCACGTACGGCCCGAACGCCAGCTGCCAGGACGCCGACAGGGACATCGCCAGCAGGAACATCGGCGGCGAGAAGTGGGCGTCGTGCAGCAGGGCGGTCAGGTCGGCGCGGTCGAGGAGGCGGATGCCCAGGTAGACGAAGGCGAGCGCGCAGACCCCGCTGGCAACGCGGCCGAGGGCGTGGATGACCCGGTAGCCGACGATCGCCATGAGCGCCGTGACGGCCGCGAAGACGACGATCCCGGTGGTGTCGTTCGTGTGCGTCAGCTCGCCCACCGCCTGTCCGGCGAGCACGCTGCCGGACGCGAAGAAGCCGACGTACATCACGATCACCAGCAGCAGGGGTACGACCGCCCCGCGCACCCCGAACTGCGCCCGCGACTGGATCATCTGCGGCAGGCCCAGCTTCGGGCCCTGTGCCGAGTGCAGGGCCATCACCGCGCCGCCGAGCAGGTTGCCCAGCAGCAGACCGGCGAGCGACCAGACGACGTCCCCGCCGAAGACGACCGCGAGGGCGCCGGTGACGACCGCCGTGATCTGCAGGTTGGCGCCCAGCCAGAGCGTGAACTGGCTGAAGGCCGTGCCGTGCCGCTCCTCGTCGGGGACGACGTCGATGGAGCGCAGTTCGACCAGCTTGCTCATCTACTTCACCAGTCCGTGCTGCTTGGCGTAGGTGTTCGCGACGTCCTCGGGGTCCTTCTTGTCCTTGTCCACCTGTCGGTTGAGCTCGGTGAGCTGGGCCGTGGTCAGCAGGTTGCCGAGCCGGGCGAGGGCCTTGCGGACGGTGTCGTCGGCCTTGCGGTCGGCGATCAGCGGGACGATGTGCTGGCTGGGGACGAGGTGCGCGGGGTCGGTGAGCACCACCCAGTCGTTGGCCTTGATGTCGGTGTCGGTGGTGAACAGGTTCGCCACGTCCACGTCCCCCTTCTTGAGCGCGCCCTTGACCAGCGGCCCGTCGGAGTCGAGCGACTTGAACTCCTTGAACTCCACGCCGTACACCTCCTTCAGGCCCACCGCGCCGACCTGGCGCTTCTTCACCTCGGGGGCGGCGCCGACGACCAGCTTCCCGTTCTGCTTCCTCAGGTCGGCGAGGGAGGCGAGTCCGTACTTCCTCGCGGTCTCGCGGGTGACGACGAAGGCGTCGGAGTCCTCCGCCATGCCGTACGGCAGCACCTGGAGGCCGGCCGGGAGGGCCTGGGCGAGGGCGTTCTGCATCTCGCCCGACTCGGTGGCGGTGGCCTTCGGGGCGAGGTAGTTGAGCAGGGCGCCCTGGTACTCGGGGAGCAGGTCGATGTCGCCGCCCCTGAGCGCGGGGATGACGATCTCGCGGGTGCCGAGGTTGGGGCGGACGGCCGTCTTCACGCCGGCGCCCCGCAGGGCGGCCGCGTAGAGGTAGCCGAGGACCTGGTTCTCGGTGAAGTTGGCGGTGCCGATGGTGACTCCGCCCTTGCTGGAGCCACCGCCGCCGGCGGCGGAGCCCTGGCCGTTCAGGGAGGTGATGCCGCCGCCGCAGGCGGAGAGGGCGGGGACGGAGGCGACCGCGAACAGGCCGCCGAGGACAGTGCGTCGGTTCATCGGGGATTCCCGGGGGGCTAGGCGGTGCGGTGGCGGAAGAGGAAGCGCTGGAGGGCGGCGAGGGCCACGTCCAGGACGACGGCGACGACGGCGACCAGCACCGCGCCGCCGAGCACCTGGACCAGGTCGCGCTGGGCGAGGCCGTCGAAGACGTAGCGGCCCAGGCCGCCGAAGGAGACGTACGCGGCGATCGTCGCGGTGGCGACCACCTGGATCAGGGCCAGTCGCAGGCCGGTCATGATCAGCGGGAGGGCGAGCGGCAGTTCGACCTGGAACAGCACCTGGTGGCCGCGCATGCCCTGGCCGCGTGCGGCGTCCTTCACGTCCGGGTCGACGGTCGTCATGCCGGCGTAGGTGTTGGTGACGATCGCCGGGACCGCGAGGGCGACCAGCGCGACGTACACCGGCAGCATCGACAGGCCACCGGCCAGGAAGACCAGCACGACCAGGCCCACGGTCGGCAGGGCGCGGCCGAAGGAGGCGAGGTTGACGGCGAGGAACGCGCCCTTGCCGGTGTGGCCGATCAGCAGGCCGAGCGGCAGTCCGATGGCGGCGGCGATGAGCGTGGCCAGCAGGGAGTACTGGAGGTGCTCGGCGAGGCGGTGGGCGATGCCGTCGGAACCGGCCCACTGCGAGCCGCTGGTCAGCCAGGTGCCGAGGTTCTTGAACAGTTCGTACATCTCAGGCTCGCCTCCTGGTCCACGGGGTGAGGGCGTACTGGACGGCGACCAGGGCCGCGTCGGCGACGACCGCGAGGAGCAGGGTCAGGACCACTCCGGCGATCACCGGGGTGGGGAAGTCGCGCTGGAAGCCGTCGGTGAACAGCTGTCCGAGGCCGCCGTCGCCGATGTAGGTCGCCACGGAGACCAGGGAGATCGACATCACGGTGGCGATGCGGACACCGGCCATGATCACGGGGAGCGCGAGCGGGAACTCCACGGTGAGGAGCGTGCGCAGGGGGCGCGTGCCCATCGCCTTGGCGGCCTCCTTCACCTTCACGGGGACCGAGTCCAGGCCCTCGACGGTGTTCCGCAGCAGGACGACCAGGGTGTAGATCGTCAGGCCGGTGACGGTGGTGGTGCGGGTCAGGCCGCTGACCGGGAGCAGCAGGACGAAGACGGCGATCGACGGGATCGTGAACAGGACGTTGGACGCGCCGAGCAGGAAGCCGCGCAGCCGCGGGATCCGGTGGGCGACCACGGCCAGCGGGAGCGAGATCAGCAGGCCGAGGGCGACGGCCGTGAGCGCGGCCTGGAGGTGGGAGAGGGTGAGGGTGGTGAGGTCGTCGGTGTGGGCCGATATCCACGACCAGTCGATCGTCATGCGGCCACCCTCACTTCGGCGTGGGCGCGGCCGGCGTGCTCGTGGATGTCGTCGCGGGAGGAGACACCGGTGAGGACGCCGTCGGCGTCGACGCGGGCGATCAGCCCGGTGGGGGAGGCGACCGACTCGTTCAGCGCCGAGAGCAGGGAGTCGGTGTCCTTCAGGGGGCGTACGGGGATCTCGGCGTCCTGAGAGGCCCAGTGGAGGGGCTTGTTCCGCGCGTCGAGGACGAGGGTCCAGGCGGCGCCTTGCGGTGCCGGGCCCTGGGGGACGTCGGCGAGCGTCCTCAGCGAGAGCAGTTTCAGACCGCGCTCGGCGCCGAGGAAGTCGGCCACGAAGTCGTCCGCGGGGCGGGCCAGGAGTTCGGCGGGTGCGGCGCACTGGACCAGGTGGCCGCCGGTGCGGAACACGGCGATCCGGTCGCCGAGGCGCACGGCCTCGTCGATGTCGTGCGTGACGAAGACGATGGTCTTGCTCAACTCCGTCTGCAGCCTGAGCAGTTCGTCCTGGAGCTGGGTGCGGACGACCGGGTCGACCGCGCCGAACGGCTCGTCCATGAGCAGCACCGGCGGGTCGGCGGCGAGCGCGCGGGCGACGCCGACGCGCTGCTGCTGGCCGCCGGAGAGCTGGTGCGGGTAGCGCTTGCCGGCCTCGGGGGACAGGCCCACGGTCTCCAGGAGTTCGGCGGCGCGGGCCCGGGCCTTCCTGCGGTTCCAGCCGAGCAGGAGCGGGACGGTGGCGATGTTGTCGAGCACCGTGCGGTGCGGGAAGAGGCCGGCCTGCTGGATGACGTAGCCGATGGAGCGGCGCAGCGCGGCCGCGTCCTGCCGGGTGACGTCCTTGCCGCCGACGCGGATGGTGCCGGAGGTCGGCTCGACCATCCGGTTGATCATCCGCAGGGTGGTCGTCTTGCCGCAACCGGAGGATCCGACCAGGACGGTGACGCCGCCATCCGGCATCTCCAGGGTGAGGTCGTGGACCGCTGTGGTGCCGTTGGGGAAGCGCTTGTGGACCGCATCGAACTGGATCATGAGTTGTCCCTTGCCCGGCTGTATAACGTCATGCAGAGTTCTTGGTGTGTGAATAGCTTGTCAACGGGTTGGTGTTAATCCGTCGTAACGGATGACCGATGGGCAAGACGGAATGTCCGAGTTGAGGGGAGTTTGGGCGTGATGGTGTCTCACATCGTGGACGCGCCGTCGTCGGTGCACTCGGCCGCGGTGGTCCTCGACGGCACCGGGCTCGGCGTCGACGACGTCGTACGGCTCGCCGACGGCAGTGCGCTCCCGGTGCCGGAGCCCGGCGCGATGCGGCGCGTGGAGCACTCCTGGAACGCCGCCCGGCAGATCGCCGCCACCGGGCGCGTCTACGGCCGCTCCACCGGAGTGGGCGCCAACCGGAACGAGGACGTGCCCACCGAGGCCGCCGCCGGCCATGGCCTGCGCCTGCTGCGCAGCCACGCCGGTGCCATCGGCGAACAGCTCCCGGCCCGCCAGGTGCGCGCGATGCTCGCCGTCCGCGCCAACCAGCTGCTGGCCGGGGGCGCGGGCCTGAGGCCCGGTGTGGTCACCGCCCTGTGCGAGGCCCTGGAGAGCGGCGCGTATCCGGTGGTCAACGAATTCGGCTCCGTCGGCACCGGCGACATCGCGGCCCTGGCCCAGGTGGGCCTCGCGCTCGCCGGTGAACACCCCTGGCGCGGCGCGGGCGCGCCCGAACCGCAGTCCCTCGACAACAACGACGCCCTCGCCCTGATCAGCAGCAACGCCCTCACCCTCGGCCAGTCCGCGCTCGCCCTGCACGAACTGCGCGGGCTCGTCGGCGCCACCCAGGTCGTCGCGGCCCTGTCCCTGCTCGCCGTCGACGGCTCCCACGAGGCGTACGCGGCGCCCGTGCACGCCGCCCGCCCGCACCGGGGCAGCATCGAGGTGGCCCGGCGGATGCGGGAGCTGATCGGCGCCGCCGACCGGCCGACCCCGCCCCTCGGCCGGATCCAGGACTCCTACGGCTTCCGCTGCCTGCCCCAGATCCACGGCCCCGCCCACGACGCCGCCGACGCCCTGGAGCAGGTCCTCACCGTGGAGATCAACGCGGCCGCCGAGAACCCGCTGATCGCCCCCGAGGACCTGGCCGCCTACCACCACGGCGGCTTCTATCAGGCCCAACTCGCCCTTGCCCTCGACCACTTCAGGCTCGCGCTGACCCAGGTCGCCCGGCTGTCCACCTCCCGCCTGTCCACCCTCAACGAGCCCGCCTACACCCGGCTGCGCCCCTTCCTCGCCGACCACCAGCCGGCCTCCTCCGGCGTGATGATCCTGGAGTACGCGGCCGGGGCGGCCCTCGGCGAACTGCGCGCCTTTTCCGCGCCCGCCTCGCTGGGCCACGCTGTACTCTCCCGGGGCGTCGAGGAACAGGCGAGCTTCGCCTCGCTCGCCGCGCGGCAGACCCTGCGCGCGTGCGGTGCGTATCGTCTGGTGGTCGGCTGCGAACTGGTCGCCGCCGTCCGCGCGCTGCGCCAGCGCGACCTGCGGCCCGACCCGGGGCTGCCGGCCGGCCGGGCGTTCGCGCTCGCCGAGTCGGTCCTGGACGCCGACCCGGCCGACCGGCCGCTCACGGACGACGTGACACAGGCGGCCGCACTGCTCGACCGGTTCACGGAGATCTGGAGGGGGAGCGCGTCATGAGCGTGGACAGGGATACCGAGGCGACGGGTGCGACCGACAGCCCCGCGGGCCGGCTGCAGGCCCTCTTCGAGGGGCACCGGCTCACCCCGACCCAGCGCCGGATCGCGCACAGCATGGTCCGGCGGGCCGCCGACGTGCCGTTCCTGTCCAGCGTGGAGCTGGCCGAACTGGCCGGGGTCAGCCAGCCGTCGGTGACCCGGTTCGCGGTCGCACTCGGCTTCGACGGCTATCCGGCGCTGCGCAAGCACCTGCGCGAGGTCGTCCCCGCCGAACCGGCCGCCGAGGCGGGCGCCTTCAACGAGTACCAGCAGGCCGTCGAGGCCGAGATCGAGAACCTCAGGCACCTCGCCGAACTGCTCGCCGACCCGCGTCCGGTGCAGAAGGCCGGCCGGATCCTGGCCGCCTCCCGTCCGCTGCCGGTGCTCGGCCTGCGCGCCGCCGCCTCGCAGGCGTACGGCTTCTGCTACTTCGCCGCCAAGGTCCACCCGGACGTCCGGCTGCTCAACGAGGGCGGCACGATGATCCAGGACCGGATCGACGGCGCCGTCCGCGCGGGCGCCTCCGCGCTGCTGTGCTTCGCCCTGCCCCGGCATCCGCGCGAGGTCGTCGACACCCTCGCCTACGCCAAGGACCTGGGTCTGACCACCGTCACGGTCGCCGACTCCGCGTTCGCGCCGGTCGCCAAGTACTCCGATCTGCTGCTGCCCGCCGCCGTCGGCACCGGGCTCGCCTTCGACACCGCGTGCGCGCCGATGCTGCTCGGGCGGGTGCTGCTGGAGGCGGTCTGCGACGACCTGCCCGACGCGCAGGCCCGGCTGGAGGAGTTCGACGCCAAGGCGGCGGCGCGGGGCCTGTTCGTGGAGTGACGCCCCGGCAGAGTGCCGCTCCGGCGCCCGCTCTCAGATTCGTCTCACCTTCGGCCGCTACCGTGCCTGTCGCACACAGGCGCTTGGTGGACGTGACACGGGAGGCTGACGTGGCGCGCGGAGGACAGGGGCTGGCCCGGGTGGCCGTCGTCGTACGGGCGGGAGCCGCACCGCTGTGGTGGTCCGGGGTGTTCGCGGCGGGGATCGGCGCGGTGCCGCCCGGCATCACCGGGCGCCGGATCGGGATGCTCGCCGGGGCCGCGCTGTTCCTCGTGGGCGCGGCGGTGGTGGCGCTGGCGCGGCGCGGCCGGTACGGCGCCCTCGCCCGCGGCGCGGCCCGCGCGGGCAAGTACGACGTGCTGCAGGACCGGGCGGTGACCGTGCGCAACTGGCGCCGGGGCCACCGCTGGTGGCTGTTGCTGGCCTTCGCCGCGGCGCTCGGCTCCGCCTTCGCGGTGCCCGCGGCCGGCGGTCTGCTGCTGGCCGGGCTCGGCACCGGGCTGCGGCTGAAGGCCGCCTGGATCGGGCGGCGCGAGCGCGCCGGGGAGACGCTGCTGTGGGTGCGCGTCGACTGGCTCGACCAGCGCGGCGGGAACCCGGCCGGCAAGGCCGTCAAGGGCCTGCGCGGCACGGGCATCGCGGCCGGCGACGCGGCCCCGGGCGGGGCCCGCCGCCGTACCGCTCAACTGGTGTGACTACACCTCCAGTTCCGCCTCGATCCGCTTCAGCTGGTGCCGGGCCATCGCCAGGTTGGCCCGCGAGGAGTCCAGGACCAGGTAGAGGAACAGGCCGTTGCCGCCGCGGCTCTTGAGCAGGCGGATCAGGTGGTACTGGTCGGACAGGGTGATCAGGATGTCCTCGATCTCGCCCTTGAGGCCGAGCATCTCCATCGTGCGCATCTTGGCGCGGATCACGTCGGTGTTGCCCGCGGCGGCCACGTTCAGGTCGAAGCTCTTGCTGCCGCCCATCGTGCCCAGCGCCATTCCGCTGGTGTAGTCGACGAGTGCGACGCCGGTGGCGCCCTCGATGGAGGTGAG
The DNA here is from genome assembly GCF_040703635.1 of Streptomyces sp. NPDC007189. Classification (NCBI taxonomy): domain Bacteria; kingdom Bacillati; phylum Actinomycetota; class Actinomycetes; order Kitasatosporales; family Streptomycetaceae; genus Streptomyces; species Streptomyces sp. NPDC007189. The sequence goes on along the minus strand of NZ_JBEYEY010000017.1, from coordinate 70,620 downwards.
GGCTTCCTTCAGCGCGGTTTCGGTGTTGGCCATGGTGGTCCTCTCAACTGTCGGTTGCGGTGCGCGCCTCGGCGGCCGTGGTGCGGGGCGCGCGGGTGGTGCGGGTGCGTGCGGGTGCGGGGCGGGCGGTCTGGCGTGCGGTGCGGGCGGCGGCCTCGGCGGCGTCGAGCAGCTCCCCGATGCGGGCGCCGGAGCGGCGGCCCTCCAGGTGCAGCCGGCCGACGTTGACCCGGCCCTCGGCGAGCAGGGTCAGTACGGCGGTGCGACCGGCCGCGTAGGTGGCGATGTAGCCGTGCTCGCCGCGCACCAGCAGCTCCCGGAAGCCGCCGTTGCCGGTGGCGTCGGTGATCCGGACGGCGACGCCGAGCGCGGCGGCGGTGAGCGCCGAGAGGCCCTCCGGGTCGACCCCGGGAGTGTCATGGGCGACGACGAGTCCGTCGACGCCGGCCGCCAGCGCCCCGGTGAGCTGCGGGACCCGGTTGCGCAGCCGGTGCAGCTCGTCCAGGACCGCCTGGAGATCTTCCTCGGACACCATCAGCTCTCTCCTCTCGGCGGGGCGGTGCCGTTCAAAGCGCCTCCAGCGCATCCCTGAGCCTCTTCAGCAGCGCGATGTCGGGGTCGGTGACCGGGAACGGGGGCGGCGGGGCGGGTGCCGTCGGCAGCGGGACGACCTGGCCGGCCGCCGCGAGCCGGCGCACGTCGACCAGGGTGTGGAAGGCCTGCCGGCCCAGGTTCCGGGCGATGGCGGTGGCCGTGCGGACGCCGTCCACGCGGTCCAGCACCGCTCGCTGCCGGGGCGTGAGCGGCGCGGCGGCCACCGGGTCGGCGCGGATCAGCGGGGCGGTGTCGGCGGCCGGGTCGGGCCACAGCCGGTGCAGCAGCAGCCGGCGGCGCAGCGTCTCGCGTTCCAGGGCGACGACCGGCACCGAGGGCAGCGGGCCGAGCCGGGGCGCGCGGTCGTAGTGGAACCGGCCCGGGGCGCTGCTCGGGGCCAGCGCGAAGTACCCGGCGTCGTACAGCGCGTCCAGGTGGCACAGCTCCAGCGCGCCGGTGGCCAGCAGCCCGGACTCCAGCAGGAGTTCGGCGGCGTGCAGCGGGCCGGAGGCCTCGGCGGCGGCCCGCTGCCAGGCGGTGGCCGCGAGGGTGCCGTGGGCCGTGAGGAGGATGTCGAGACCGGGGGCGAGCGGGCTGTCGGCATGCACCACCCGGCCCTCGGCGAGGTACAGGGTGCCGTGCTCGCGGACCAGGACGCCGGTGGCCCGCTCCTCGGCGAGCCGGGTCAGCATCGGCGACAGCGCCCGGGGCGCCGAGGTGTCCCGCACCGGCAGCGGCGGCGGAGGTGTCTGCACCACGGTCATCCCAGGACCAGCCGGTCCGCCATCTCACCGAGCCGGATCCGGGCGAGCGCCAGATTGCCCTCCTCGCGGCCGAGCCACAGATGCAGGAAGACGCTGCTGTCGAACGACGTGTCCACGAACCGCAGCAGGTGATAGCTGTCGCGGTTGCTGACGATCACGTCCTCGATGGGCGGGTGCCCGTCGCCGTGGGCGGCGAAGGCGCCGTGCTCGGCGGCCATTCGGGCCAGCTCGGCGGCCTCGGCGGCGGTCGTCTCGTGATCGCCGCCGGGCGCCTCCCCGACCGTGCCGAGGGCCAGTCCGCTGGTCCAGTCCACCAGCGCCGCCCCCCGGGCGCCGGGCAGGCGCATCGCTTCCAGCAGGCACTCGTCGATTCCGGGCACCGTGGCTCCCCTCCCGCCTGGGACTCCGGCTGAGTGACAGTGACACTACGCACGGTGCGCGCGGGATGTGAGGCCTTTGGCAATTTCCGGTGGAACATGCGTCCGGCGTACTAGTGTGGGTCAACTAGCCCCTGGAGCACTGGAGTTGATCCATTCGTTCGAGGCATGCCAGGGGTGCGTCAACGGCTTCCGGGTGCCCTGAGGGTGGTGAGCGCGTCCGCGTGCGCCCCGCCCGACTCCGCCACCACCTCGGTGATGGTCTGCGGCTCCCGTACGACCGCGAACGCGACGCCTCCCGCACCGTCCGGCGCGAAGCCGTAAATCCCCGGCCGGGCGAGGGAGTTGTAGGCGTAGTGGTGTGCGAAGTAGTACGCGCCCGTGTCCAGCGCCGCCGCGTAGTCGCCCTGCTCCAGCAGGGGCAGCGCGCGGCCCTCGGCCAGCAGGTCGCCGGAGAAGCAGGCCGGCCCGGCCACGTCCTGCACCACCTCCGGCCCCGGCTTCGGCCGCCCCTTGGCGTCGTACGCGGCGATCCTGAGCGGCCACGCCCCCGGCGCGTACACCGTCCGCGTCGCCACCTGCACGCCCGCGTGCGTCACCGCGATCCGCCGCCCGCCCGCGCTCTTGGTGTACTCCACCCGGGCCGCCACCGTGCCCTGCTTGGCCAGCAGCGACCGCCCGAACTCGGTCACCAGCCCGTACCGCCCGTCGAACAGCCCCGGCACCTGATCGGCCAGCAGCCGGGCGTACTGCGCGTACGAGGGCGCCGTCGCCTCGGCCGCGAAGTTCACCGGCAGCCCGCCGCCGATGTCGAGCGTGTCGATCTGCCGCCGCCCCGCCCGCTCGTTGATCTCCTCCGCGAGCGCGTACGCCTCCGCCACCCCGCGCGCCAGCAGCGTCAGCGGGATGCCCTGCGAGCCGGTGTGCGCGTGCAGCCGGGTCAGCCACGGCCGGTCCAGATAAGCCCGTACGACCCACTCGCGCGCCCCCTCGTCGCGCAGCGCCACCCCGAACTTCGAGGTCTGCGTCGCCGTCGAGGTCGCCCCGATCGAGCCGCCGCCGACCTGCGGGTTGACCCGGATCCCGAGCGGGGAGGCGGTGGCCGACGCGCGGACCAGGGCGTCCAGGCGGTCCAGCTCCTGCGGGTTGTCGGCGTTCACCGCGATGCCCAGCGCCAGCGCCTCCCGCAGCTCGGCCGGGGTCTTGGCGGGCGAGTCCAGCACGGTCCGGCCGGCCGGCACCCCTGCCGCGCGGGTCAGCGCCAGCTCGCCCGGACTCGCCACCTCGGCGCCGATGCCCGCCTCGTGCAGCAGCCGCAGCACCGGCACCAGCGGGGTCGCCTTCACCGCGAAGGCGTGCAGCACCGGCGTCCCCGGCGGCACGACCGCGTCGAACGCCGCCCGCAGCGCCGCCGCCGACTCCCGGATCCCGGTCACGTCCAGCAGCCCGACCACCGCCGCGTCCGGCCCGAGCAGCCCCTGTTCCACGGCCGCCCGCACCGCCTCGTCCCGCCGCGCGGCGCGCTCATGCGCCTCCCTTTCGAGGTCCCGCTCCACGGCCTCTCCCCTCGTGTCCCCTGGTGCCCGGTCGTCTACGTCTCGCGTACATCCAGCCAAACATCCGCGGCGCGCGGACGGAGGCGCCCCGATGTATTGACTAGGTCTATTCAGAAAGAGAAGATGTGAATAGGAAGAGCAACAGCAGGAGGCAGACGATGTCGGGACCCCGCCCCGTACGAGCACCGCGCGGCACGGAACTGAGCGCCCTGGGATGGCAGCAGGAAGCCGCGCTGCGCATGCTGCAGAACAACCTCGACCCGGAGGTCGCGGAGCACCCCGACAAGCTCGTCGTCTACGGCGGCACCGGCAAGGCCGCCCGTGACTGGCGCTCCTTCGACGCGATGGTCCGCACCCTGAAGACCCTCAAGCAGGACGAGACCATGCTGGTCCAGTCCGGCCGCCCGGTCGGCGTCATGCAGACCCACGAGTGGGCCCCGCGCGTCCTCATCGCCAACTCCAACCTCGTCGGCGACTGGGCCACCTGGGAGGAGTTCCGCCGCCTGGAGGCCCTCGGCCTGACCATGTACGGCCAGATGACCGCCGGCTCCTGGATCTACATCGGCACCCAGGGCATCCTCCAGGGCACCTACGAGACCTTCGCCGCCGTCGCCGCGAAGAAGTTCAACGGCACTCTCGCGGGGACCATCACCCTCACCGCCGGCCTCGGCGGCATGGGAGGCGCCCAGCCGCTCGCCGTGACCATGAACGACGGCGTCGCGATCTGCATCGACTGCGACCCGCGCGCCATCGAGCGCCGCATCGAGCACCGGTACCTCGACGTGAAGGCCGACTCCCTCGACCACGCGCTCCAGCTCGCCGTCGAGGCCCGCGACGCCCGCCGCCCCCTGTCCATCGGCGTCCTCGGCAACGCGGCCGAACTGGTCCCCCAGCTCCTCGCGATGAACGCCCCCATCGACATCGTCACCGACCAGACCTCCGCCCACGACCCGCTGTCCTACCTGCCGGTGGGCGTCGCCTTCGAGGACATGGCCGACGCCGCCGCCAAGGACCCGGCCGGCTTCACCACGCGGGCACGCGAGTCCATGGCCCGGCACGTCGAGGCCATGGTCGGCTTCATGGACGCCGGCGCCGAGGTCTTCGACTACGGCAACTCCATCCGCGGCGAGGCCCAACTCGCCGGGTACGGCCGCGCGTTCGCCTTCCCCGGCTTCGTCCCCGCCTACATCCGCCCGCTGTTCTGCGAGGGCAAGGGCCCCTTCCGCTGGGCCGCGCTGTCCGGCGACCCCGCCGACATCGCCAAGACCGACAAGGCGATCCTGGAGCTGTTCCCGGAGAACGAGTCGCTGGCCCGCTGGATCAAGATGGCCGGTGAGCGCGTCCACTTCCAGGGGCTGCCCGCGCGCATCTGCTGGCTCGGCTACGGCGAGCGCGACAAGGCCGGTGAGCGGTTCAACGACATGGTCGCCTCCGGTGAGCTGGCCGCGCCGCTCGCCATCGGCCGCGACCACCTCGACTGCGGGTCCGTGGCCTCGCCGTACCGCGAGACCGAGGCCATGCTCGACGGGTCCGACGCGATCGCCGACTGGCCGCTGCTGAACGCCATGGTCAACGTGGCCTCCGGTGCGTCGTGGGTGTCCATCCACCACGGTGGCGGCGTGGGCATGGGGCGGTCCATTCACGCGGGGCAGGTCACCGTGGCCGACGGCACGAAGCTGGGTGGCGAGAAGATTCGGCGCGTTCTCACCAACGACCCCGGTATGGGTGTCATCCGGCACGTGGACGCGGGGTACGACATCGCGGAGTCGGTCGCGCAGGAGCGTGGGGTGCGGGTGCCTATGCGTGAGGGTGACGACGCGTGACGCAGGTTGAAGGCGGGCACGGCAACTCCTCGGTGGAGGCTGAGGTTTCGTCGCCGTCCGGGTCACAGCTTGTAGGTGGCAGCTCCTTTCATGAGATGTGGCGTGAGTTGCTCCCCGTCGGGCGGCATCCCGACTCCCGTGGTTACCGGCGTTTTGCCTGGACAGGGGCCGATGGCGACTGCCGGGCCTGGTTCAGGGAGCAGGCCGGGGCGCGGGGGCTGGCGTACGAGGTCGACCGGAACGGGAATCAGTGGGCCTGGTTGGGGGACCCGGTGGCCGGGGACGCCGTCGTCACCGGGTCGCACCTCGACTCCGTGCCTGACGGAGGGGCCTTCGACGGGCCCCTCGGGGTCGTGTCGTCCTTCGCCGCCCTGGATGAACTGCGCGGGAGGGGAGCGCGGTTCACCAGGCCGGTGGCCATCGTCAACTTCGGGGACGAGGAAGGGGCCCGGTTCGGGCTCGCCTGCGTCGGGTCGCGGCTGACCGCCGGGCAGCTGACCGTCGAGCAGGCGCACCGGCTCACCGACGCGGACGGGGTCACGCTGCCGCAGGCCATGGAGGCCGCCGGGTACGACCCCGAGGGCATCGGGGCCGACCCGGAACGGCTGGCCCGGATCGGCGCGTTCGTCGAGCTGCACGTCGAGCAGGGGAGGGTCCTGGACCTGTCCGGCGACCCGGTGGGCATCGCCAGCGCCATCTGGCCGCACGGGCGCTGGCGGTTCGACTTCCGGGGCGAGGCCAACCACGCCGGCACCACCCGGCTGGTGGACCGCCGCGACCCGATGCTGTCCTACGCCGAGACCGTGCTCGCCGCCCGCCGCGAGGCCGAACTCGCCGGTGCCGTCGCCACCTTCGGGAAGATCGCGGTGGAGCCCAACGGGGTCAACGCGATCCCCTCGCTGGTGCGCGGCTGGCTCGACTCCCGCGCCGCCGACCAGGACACCCTGGACACGGTGGTCGGGGGCATCGAGAAGGCCGCCCGGGAGTACGCCGACGCCCACGGCGTCGACCTGGACGTCGTACGGGAGTCCTTCACCCCGGTCGTCGAGTTCGACCACGCCCTGCGCGACGAGCTCGGCCGCATCCTGGGCAAGGACACCGGCCTGACGGTGCCCGTCCTCGGCACGGGCGCAGGACACGACGCCGGAATCCTCTCCGGCAGCATTCCGACCGCCATGCTGTTCGTGCGCAACCCCACCGGTGTCTCGCACTCCCCGGCCGAGTCCGCCGCCGAGGACGACTGCGTGGCCGGGGTGCGCGCGCTCGCCGACGTACTGGAAGGGCTGGCCTGCAGGTGACCAAGGGGACCTACTGGTTGGAGCACGCCTGGCTCGGCGACCGTGTCGAGCCGGGGGTCGTCGTGGAGACGGAGGGCGGGCGGATCGGCGCCGTGCGCACCGAGGTGCCCACCCCGCCGCCCGGCGCCGAGGTGCTGCGCGGGCTCACCCTGCCGGGGCTCGCCAACGCCCACAGCCACGCCTTCCACCGGGCGCTGCGCGGCACCGTCCAGATCGGCTCCGGGACCTTCTGGACCTGGCGCGAGGTGATGTACTCCGTCGCCGACCGGCTCACCCCGGACAGCTACCACGCCCTGGCGCGCGCGGTGTACGCCGAGATGGCCCTCGCCGGCATCACCTGCGTCGGCGAGTTCCACTACGTGCACCACGCGCCCGGCGGCACCCCCTACGCCGACCCCAACGCGATGGGGGAGGCGCTGATCGCGGCCGCCGCCGAAGCCGGCATCCGGATCACCCTCCTCGACACCTGTTACCTGTCCGCCGGCTTCGGCCAGGCCCCGAACACCCACCAGCTCCGCTTCTCCGACGGCAGCGCGGAGGCCTGGGCCGAACGCTGTGCAGTTCTCAAGGAACGGGATCACGCACGGATCGGGGCGGCGATCCACTCCGTACGGGCCGTGCCCGCCGGGCAGTTGGCGACCGTGGCCGGATGGGCCGAGGAGCGGCGGGCCCCGCTGCACGTGCACCTGTCGGAGCAGACCGCCGAGAACGACGCCTGCCTCGCCGCGCACGGCCGCACCCCCACCCGGCTGCTCGCCGACCACGGCGTCCTCGGCCCGCGCACCACCGGCGTGCACAACACCCACCTCACCGACGAGGACATCGCCCTGCTCGGCGGCTCGCGCACCGGCACCTGCATGTGCCCGACGACCGAACGGGACCTGGCCGACGGCATCGGCCCCGCCGTGGCCCTGCAGCGGGCCGGCTCCCCGCTGTCCCTCGGCTCCGACAGCCACGCCGTCATCGACCTGCTCGAAGAGGCGCGCGCGATGGAGCTGAACGAGCGGCTGCGCACCCGCACCCGGGGCCACTGGACGGCCGCCGCCCTGCTGCGGGCGGCCACCGCCGACGGCCACGCCGCACTCGGCTGGCAGGACGCGGGCGCCATCGAGACCGGCGCGCTCGCCGACCTCACGACGATCGCGCTCGACTCGGTCAGAACAGCGGGCCCGGTGCCGCGACTGGGCGCCGAGACCGCCGTATTCGCCGCGACGGCAGCGGACGTACGGCACACGGTCGCGGGCGGGCGGCACGTCGTACGCGACGGGGCGCACACCCTCGTGCCCGATGTGCCCGGGGCTCTCGCGCGGGCCGTCGCAGCCCTCCGCTCCTGACGACCACCCACGAGGACACCATGAGCAGCAGCACCGTCATCACCAACATCGCCACGCTGGTCACCAACGACCCCTCCCTCGGTGACGGATCCCCCCTGGGACTGGTCCAGGACGCGGCCGTCGTCATCGACGGCGACCGTGTCGTGTGGACCGGTGAATCCAGGAAAGCACCCGCCACTGACAATCGCGTCGACGCGGGCGGCCGGGCGGTGCTGCCGGGCTTCGTGGACTCCCACTCGCACCTTGTCTTCGCCGGCGACCGCACGCAGGAGTTCAACGCCCGCATGTCCGGCCGCTCCTACACGGCGGGCGGCATCCGCACCACGGTCGCCGCCACCCGCGCCGCGAGCGACGCGGAGCTGGAGGCGAACCTGACCCGCTACCTGGCGGAGGCCCTGCGCCAGGGCACCACCACCTTCGAGACGAAGTCGGGCTACGGCCTGACCGTCGAGGACGAGTCCCGCGCCCTGCGCATCGCCGCGCGGCACACCGACGAGGTGACGTACCTCGGCGCGCACATCGTCTCCCCCGACTTCGAGGGCGACCCGGCCGCCTATGTCGCCCTGGTCACCGGCGAGATGCTGGACGCCTGCGCGCCGCACGCCCGCTGGATCGACGTGTTCTGCGAGAAGGGCGCCTTCGACGGCGACCAGGCCCGCGCGATCCTCACGGCGGGCCAGGCGAAGGGACTGCACCCCCGCGTCCACGCCAACCAGCTCTCCTACGGCCCCGGCGTCCAGCTCGCCGTCGAACTGGACGCGGCCAGCGCGGACCACTGCACCCACCTCACGGACGCGGACGTCGACGCCCTCGCCCACAGCCGTACGGTGGCCACGCTGCTGCCCGGCGCGGAGTTCTCCACCCGCGCCGAGTGGCCGGACGCGCGCCGCCTGCTGGACGCGGGCGCCACGGTCGCCCTGTCCACCGACTGCAACCCCGGCTCGTCCTTCACCTCGTCCGTCCCGTTCTGCATCGCCCTGGCCGTCCGCGACATGCGGATGACTCCGGACGAGGCGGTCTGGTCGGCCACCGCGGGCGGCGCCGCGGCCCTGCGCCGCACCGACATCGGCCGCCTGTCTCCCGGCGCCTGCGCCGACCTGACCCTCCTGGACGCCCCCAGCCACGTCCACCTGGCCTACCGTCCGGGCGTCCCTCTGGTGAGCGGGGTCTGGCGCAGGGGCGTGCGGGTGGTCTGAGCTCCCCGGCAGGTGACCGCGCCGGTGTCCGGACCGGCCGCACACCCGGGTCAGAGCGCCCGCGCGGGCGGCAGCGCCGTCGTGGCCGCCCCCGCGTCCCCGACGCCCACGCCCGCGCCCGCGACCGTGCCTGCCGTCCCGGCCTCGGCGCTGGTGGGGTCCGCGGGGGTGCCGGCGGCGTCCGCGGCGGTGGCCCCGGTCGCCCGGTCCTCGGCCCCGGTGATCCCGGTCGCCGCTCCCGCCCCGGTCCCCGTCTTTGTCGCGGCGGTCGCCGCTCCCGTCCCCGTCGCCACGGCCGCCGCTTCCGCGGTGTTCGCGGCCGTGTGTCCCCGGTCCGCCACCGACCGTCCCCAGGCCGTGCCGGCCAGGACCAGGATCGCGCCCAGCAGGCCCAGCCAGCCCGGCCGGTCGCCGCCGAGGGCGATGCCGGCCGCGGCCGCCCACACCGGCTCCGTGCCGAGCAGCAGGCTCACCCGGGAGGGGGAGGTACGGCGCACCGCCCACATCTGCACGAAGAACGCGAACACCGTGCAGAACGCCGACAGATACAGCAGCCCCAGCCAGTCACCGGCGCCGAAGCCGGCCGCGGCCGACCAGGGCGCGGACCCCGTGCCCGGCAGCGTCACCAGCACGGCGAACACCACCACCGCGCTGCCCAGTTGAAGGACGGTCAGCGACAGCGCGTCCGCTCCGCGCACCGACTCCATCCGGGACATGGCGAGGACGTGCACGGTACGCGCGACGGCCGCCCCCAGCATCAGCAGGTCGCCACCGGTCGGAGCGGTGAACCCGGCGCCCTGCGTGAGCAGGGCCACGCCGAGCACCGACAGCCCGGCAGCCGCCAGGAACGAGCCCGGCAGCCTGGTGCCGCGCACCCGGCTCTCGGCCAGCGGGGTGAAGACCATGGTGAGGCTGATGATCAGCCCCGCGTTGGTGGCGGAGGTGTGGACCACGCCGTACGTCTCCAGCAGGAAGATCCCGGCGAGGATCAGTCCGAGCAGCCCCGCGCCGCGTATCTGTGTGGCGCTGAGCGTCCGCAGCCGCCGCCGGGCCGCGACGAGGAGCACCGGCAGCGCGATCGCGAAGCGCAGCACCAGCACGGCGAGCACGGTGTGCTGCGTGGTCACTCCCTTGGCGGCCAGATAGCTGGATCCCCACACCACCGCGACCAGCAGCACGGGAAGATCGGTCAGCCGGCCACGGGCCGCGGTGGTGGTCATGGGCGCTCCTGTGCGTAGGGATCTGCGGACGGCGTTGCCGCGGAGGGACGGGGAGGGTGCCGGGGTCAGCGCTGGGGCGCCGTGTACGCGATCACCAGGACGTCACGGTGGGCGGGCAGCCGGGGGTCCACCGGGTGCACCGGGGTCACCGAGTGCACAGTGCGGCGGTCGTCGCCCAGCAGCAGGTCGCCGGGCTCGGACAGCGTAGCCGTCAGCAGATGGGCGCCCGAGCTGGCGTACACCCCGCTCTCACCGCCGGTGACGTTGGGGCGGCCGATCAGCAGCCAGGGACGCGTCGCTGAAGATCCGGCCGGGTGCGGTCAGCACCGAGTGCAGCAGCGGGTCGCCCGCGAACGACTCCGTCAGCGGGCCGAAGACCCGCTCGACGCCGCCGTTGAGCGGGTTGACGACGGTCTCCTGACGGTACGGCCCGTGCTGCAGCGGGATCAGCTCGCCGGTGGCCGGGTCCAGGTGCTCAAGGCCGGAACAGCGGGCCCAGCCGGACCCGGACGGCCGCCGGACAGCGCCTCAGTCCGCCCGGTTCACCGCGCCCCCGCCCGCCACCGCTGGTCGTCGCCGCCGTCCAGGGGTTGCAGGGACACCCCGTACCTGCCGTCCGGGGTCACCGCCGTCCCGGTGGCGACGGCCGGGCGGATCGTGCCGTCGGGGTCGACGGTGAAGCGGAGGTTGTCGCCGTTGTCGCCGTAGACCGAGCCGCAGGTCCAGATGCCCACGCCCCGGTCGGTCGCGCCGCGGCTGTCCAGGCAGAAGTCCTCGTCGGCCGCCGACCGGAGCACGCCCAGGCCGCTGTCCACGCGCCAGCGCTGGGTCGAGGAGCCGTCGCAGCGCGCGGTGATCACGTCGGTGCCCTGTTCCAGATCGCCGTAGCGGATGTCCAGGCAGCGGCCCGTGGCGACGTTCACCACCTCGGCGAAGGAGGAGCCGGGCGGGGTGAAGGAGGGTGACGGCGGCGGAGTGGGTTTCGGGGTGGGCCGCGGCGACCGCGTGGCCGGGGAAGGGGACGGGGACGGGGAAGTGGGCGTGGGGGACGGGGATTTCGTGGGGGACGGGGAGGGGGTGACGGAGACCGTCGCGGTCACCGTCACCGAGGGGGGTGAAGGCGTCGCCGCTGCCGGCCGCTGGTCGTGGGACTGCGCCGGGACGAGCACGAACACCAGGAGCGGGGCCAGGGCCACGCCGAGGGCCGCCGAGGCCAGCAGGACGCGGCGCCGGGGCGGCCAGACCTGCCGTACCGCCGGGGGTTCGGGGGCGGCGGGCCGGGGTTCCTCGGCGTGGACGTACGCCGTTCCGCGCCATGGCAGCAGCCCCTCCGCGAGGGTCTGCCGGGGCGCGTCCCGCAGGGCCCGCAGCTCCTCGAACGCGGCCGTGCAGTGCGGACAGCGGGCCATGTGCGCGTCCAGGTCGGCGCTGCGGCGCGGGCCGTCCGGCCGTACCGCCTCCTCGATCAGCCGGCGGAAGTCGGCGCAGCGGGCGTCGTCGGAGGCGGCGAGACGCTCGCGGAGGCAGGCCTGCGCCAGGGCCTTGAGGGCCTGCGGGACGCCGAAGGACACGTCGGTGCGGCTCAGGCCGAGGAAGGCGGCGGTCCGGTCCTCCGGCTCCCGCTCCACCAGGCCGTACCAGAGCAGGCCCTGGGCGCGGGAGGGCAGCGAGCGGAAGGCCGGCAGGAGCGGCGGGGTGGGGCCCTCGGGCAGGCCGGAGGTGTTCAGGACGAGCAGCAGTGCGGGGTCGAGTCCGGCGGAGCGATCGTCGCGTGCCCAGGTCGCCGCCGCCCGGCCGGCCAGCAGCAGGAGCCGGTGGCGCAGCGGGACGGCCGGGTCGACGCCCCGGGCCGTCTCGCGGGCGACCGTGGTGACGGTCTCGGCCGCCAGCCGGCGGGCGGCGGACTCGCTCGCCGCGCACAGCCGGGCGTAGGCGAGGACCGCCGGAAGGTGCCGGCGGCGCAGCTCCTGCAGGGCGGGGTACGCCGTGGCCGTGGGGGAGCGCAGCAGTTCGGTCAGCCGGGCGTCCGGTGCGTCCTGAAGCTCCGCGCCCGCGTGCTCCGTACCCGCGTCGGCGCCGTCCGGGCCGGCTCCGTCCCCCTGAGCCATCGTTCAGCCTCCTCGCACCGCCGGGTGACCGCGCCGTTGCGGTCCCGGCCCGGCCCACCGGCCGGTTCGGGGGGCCATAGTGGTCGAGGGGAGTGGCCGGGAAAAGAGGTTTCCGCGGGTAACCAGATAACGGTTGGGACCACGGGCCGAGTTGGCCGGAACCGTGCGCAAGAGCCGGGAATGACAGGCGCATTCGCGGATACCCGCGCCACTCGGAGAGGTGGGGCGCCCACGGCGGCAGCGCAGCGGCCCGGCATGGTGGGCCGGGCCGCTGCGCAGGATGTCACCGCGACGGGGACGCGGAGGTCACTCCTCGATCGTCAGACCCTTGCGCAGCCGTACCAGCGTGCGCGACAGCAGACGGGACACGTGCATCTGGGAGATGCCGAGTTCCTCGCCGATCTCCGACTGGGTCATGTTCGCCACGAACCGCAGGGAGAGGATCTTCCGGTCCCGCGGCGGGAGTTCGGCGATGAGCGGCTTGAGCGACTCCACGTACTCGATGCCCTCGAGGCCGTGGTCCTCGTACCCGATGCGGTCCGCGAGGGCGCCCTCGGTCTCGTCCTCCTCGGGCTGGGCGTCCAGCGAGGAGGCGGTGTAGGCGTTCGAGGCGGCCATGCCCTCGATGACCTCGTCGTTGGAGATGCCGAGCTTCTCGGCCAGCTCCGGGACGGTCGGGGCCCGGTCCAGCCGCTGGGCCAGCTCGTCCCCGGCCTTGGCCAGGTCCAGGCGCAGCTCCTGCAGCCGGCGCGGAACCCGCACGGACCACGAGGTGTCACGGAAGAACCGCTTGATCTCACCGATGATGGTCGGCATCGCGAACGTGGGGAACTCCACTCCGCGGGCGAGTTCGAAACGGTCGATCGCCTTGATCAGGCCGATGGTGCCGACCTGGATGATGTCCTCCATCGGCTCGCTGCGGGAACGGAAGCGGGAGGCGGCGAACTTGACGAGTGCGAGGTTGAGCTCGACGAGGGTGTTGCGGACGTACGAGTACTCGTGCGTCCCTTCCTCCAGCGACTCGAGGCGCTCGAAGAGGGTCTTGGACAGGGCCCGCGCGTCGACCGGGCCGATCTCGTCGTACGGGGGGATCTCCGGGAGTCCCTCGACGGGGTCGAGGGCGTCGATGGGATGATCCAGTTGTTCCGGTGGGGGTGTCGACGTCGCGATCGGGGTATGCGATGCGTCGAGCCGGGGTGACATGGTGTCCTCCATCGTTGTCGGCATATGGCTGCCGAAGCCAGTGCTTGCCTGCGGTGTGCGGCGCCTCCGAAGCCGGCGTGTAGGGATACGTGTCCTACTAGCCCTACCCGGTCGACCGAACCGATCGCAAGTGCGTTCTGTCTAGTTATGTCCGTTTCTGTGAGGTTCTTCGGGTGCCGGAGTTCGCTTGGAGGGCGTAGTGTTCGAGAGCAGTCAGCGTCCACGACCTCGGGAGAGAGACGGCATGGACCACGGGACGGTCGGCAGCGCACAGTCGGGCCGGCTTCTGGTGGAGGTGCGGGAAGAGGGCTCCAGCGCCGTTGTGACACCGGCGGGTGAGCTCGATCACCACACCGCCGATCTTTTGCGTGAGCCCCTCGACGACCTCTTGGACAAGGGCTTCTCGCGCCTTGTCGTGGACTGCTCCCGCCTGGAGTTCTGTGACTCCACGGGGCTGAACGTCCTGCTCGGAGCCCGGCTGAAGGCGGAGGCCGCCGGCGGCGGGGTCCATCTGGCCGGGATGCAGCCGGTGGTCGCCCGCGTGTTCGAGATCACCGGGGCGGAGGCGGTCTTCACCGTGCACGACTCCGTGGAGGCGGCGTTGGCCGAAGGCAGCGACTGAGTCCCCCGGCCCCGCCCTCGCGCGCGGCATGCCGTGAGCGACCGCACCCGTAACGCCGAAAACAGGGGTGTCGTGCCGGATCGTCCGGGCAGGAGAGGGCAGGAGAAGGCGGGACACCCCCTGACGACCGCCGGCCCGGAGGACCCCGGGACCGGCCACACCACGGGACGGGGCGCGCGTGCGACGGACGGTCCAGCGGGACACCCCGCACGGACGATCGACGGACGGGCCGGACCGGACGCCAGGACCGGCCCCGGCGGACAGGACCGGCCGGACCGGCACAACCGGCGCGCCGGACGGCGAGCGGAACCGCGGCCGGACCGGCCGGACCGGACGAGCAGGCCGGACAGGCCCGGACAGCGCGGCCGGACGGACGGCGCGCGGGAGCACGGCCCGCCGGCGGGCGGCACGAGGGACACACGGACGGACGGCGGGTGCGGCACGGACACGCGGACGACGGACAGACGGAAGACGGAACAAGACGGACAGACGGACGACGTACGGGCCGCTCGGCGCGGACCGGCGCCGGACTTTCCATGGTGAACTGGTGAATCGGTGAGGTGAAGCGCTGATGAGCACCACCCGGCCTTACTCGCCGGGCGACCGCGGCCCGGAGCCCAGCGGCGCTTCCGGGGGGTCCGAGGGGGGTGCGCCGACGGCAGGCGGGCCCACGGGGGCGGCCGCGCCGTCCGTGCCGTCCGGGTCCGCCGGCGATACGCGCGAGACCCGGGGCCCTCAGCTCCGCAGAATCAGCCTGCGGGGCGAGAGCGGTGTCGTCCCGCTGGCCCGCGACTTCAGCCGCCAGGCGCTGTACGCGTGGGGCTGGCTGCCCGCCTCCGGCGCCGACCAGCGGGCCGCCGCCGAGGACGTGCTGCTCGTCGTCTCCGAACTCGTCACCAACGCCTGCCTGCACGCCGAGGGCCCCGACGAACTCCTGCTGGCCTGCGACAACAAGGTGATCCGGGTGGAGGTCTCCGACCGCGGCACCGGCCAGCCGGCCCCCCGCACCCCGCACCGCGCCGGCCGCCCCGGCGGCCACGGCATGTTCATCGTCCAGCGGCTCTGCCTGGACTGGGGCGTCGTCCGCACCGCCGACCGGCCGGGAAAGACGGTGTGGGCGGAACTGGGTGCTCCGGCTTAGGCCGTTGGGCCGCCGGGTTCCCGCACGAGGCAGGCCGGGCGCAGTGCGTGCCGCGCGGAAATTCGGTTTCGCACGGACACGGCGGTCCCTAACCTGGGCGCAACGCGCTGACGGAGACGAGTAGCCCGGGGCTCAGCGAGCCGAGAGAGCCGCCGGTCGCTGTGAAGGCGGCCTCGCACCCCGGAGTGAATCCCCTCCCGAGTGCGGGGAGGAAATGCCCCGCCGGCCGGCCCCCGTCATCGGGCCCGACGAGGCCGTCGTACGACGGCGAAGGCGTGGTGGCACCGCGAGCACCCTCTCGCCCACGCCCCGAGGGAACCGACCCGGGGCGGACCGTGCCGCCCCGCCGACCAGTTGGGCAGCACCATGCTTGACGTCACCCTCATCCGGCAGCATCCCGAACGCGTCCGCGAGGGCCTGGCCAAACGCGGCCTGCACGTGGACCTCGACACCTTCCTCGCCCTCGACCGGCGGCTGCGCGGGGCCCGTACGGCCCTGGAGCGGCTGCGCGGCGAACGGCGCCGGGTCTCGGCGGACGTCGCGGTCCGCCGCCGGGCGGGCGAACCGGCGGACGAACTCCTCGCGGCGGCCGCGGACCTGGCCGACCGGGTCGCCGAAGCCACCGCCGCGCACGGCAGGCTGGACGCCGAGCACCGCGCGTTCCTCGACGGCCTGCCGAATCTGCCCGAGCCGGACGTGCCCGCGGGCGGCAAGGAGTGCAACGAGGCCGTGCGCACCGAGGGCGCCCGCCCGGAGTTCGGGTACGCGCCCCGCGACCACGTCCGGCTCACCGAGGAGCTGGGACTGGTCGACCACCGGCGCGGTGCGGCCCTCGCCGGCAGCGGGAACTGGGTGTACCGGGGGGAGGGCGCCGCGCTGGAGTGGGCGCTGCTCAACCACTTCCTGGACACCCACCGCGCGGCGGGCCACACCTTCGTGCTGCCGCCCCACCTGCTCACCTGGCAGGCCGGCTACACCGCGGGCCAGTTCCCGAAGTTCGCGGACGACGTCTTCGTCACGGACCGCGCGCCGGACGGCCGCCCCGAGCGGTTCCTGCTGCCCACCGCCGAGACCGCGCTCGCCGCCCTGCACCACGGCGAGACCCTCGACGAGGCCGAGTTGCCCGTCAAGTACGTGGCGTACACGCCCTGTTACCGCAAGGAGGCGGGCGGCTACCGCACCGCAGAGCGGGGCACCCTGCGCGGCCACCAGTTCAACAAGGTCGAACTGTTCCAGCTCACCCGGCCCGCCGACTCGGACGCCGCCCAGCTCGAACTGCTCGCCGCCGCCGAGCACTTGGTGGCCGAGCTGGGCCTGCACTACCGGGTCACCCGGCTCGCCGCCGGGGACACCGGCGCGGCGCAGGCCAGGACGTACGACGTCGAGGTCTGGCTGCCCAGCCTCGGCGCCTACGCGGAGGTCAGCTCGGTGTCGAACGCCCGCGACTACCAGGCCCGGCGCGGAGGCATCCGGTACCGCCCGGCGGACGGCGGCCGGCCGGCGTACGTGCACACCCTGAACGCCTCGGGCCTGGCCACCAGCCGTCTGGTGCCGGCGCTGCTGGAACAGCACCAGCGGCCCGACGGCACGGTGGCCGTGCCCGAGGTGCTGCGGCGCCGGGGCCTGCCCGAGGTGCTGCGGCGCCGGGGCCTGCCGGAGGTGCTGCGCAGGCCGTGAGGGCCGGGGCCCCTCCCGTACCCCAGGCTGGCGCCCGCCTGCGCCCATGCACGGAGGGCCACCGCATCCCGGGGATGCGGTGGCCCTCCGACGGCCGGGGCCGGGCGACTAGCGCACGTCGCCCATCAGCTTGTTGACCTTCTTGCGGTAGATCCACACGGCCGCACCGGCGAGGACGGCGAGCACGGCCTCCAGGGCCACGTAGCCCATCTTGTCGAGGTTGACCCCGCCGACGGCCGGGTTCGACATCAGCGCGGTGATGGAGTCGCCCGCGGTGACCGCGAGGAACCAGACGCCCATCATCTGCGAGGCGTACTTCTTCGGCGCCATCTTCGTCGTCACGGACAGACCCACCGGCGACAGCGTCAGCTCGCCGACGGTCTGCACGAAGTAGATCGCGACCAGCCACAGCGCCGCCGCCTTGTGACCGCCCTCGGCGATCGACAGCGGGGCGAGGAAGAG
Source organism: Streptomyces sp. NPDC007189 (assembly GCF_040703635.1). Classification (NCBI taxonomy): domain Bacteria; kingdom Bacillati; phylum Actinomycetota; class Actinomycetes; order Kitasatosporales; family Streptomycetaceae; genus Streptomyces; species Streptomyces sp. NPDC007189. The sequence continues at coordinate 53,245 of NZ_JBEYEY010000017.1, read as the reverse complement.
GAAGAAGGACGCACCGATCAGCACCAGGCCGGAGGCGAACTTCACGATCGTGCTCGGCTCCTTGCCGCTGCGGTTCAGCCACAGCCACAGCCAGGCGAAGACCGGCGCCAGCGCCATGATCATGACCGGGTTGACCGACTGGTACCAGGAGACCGGGAACGTCCAGCCCGCGATCGAGTTCTTGGCCGAACTGTCCGCGAACAGCGACAGGGTCGAACCGCCCTGGTCGTAGATCATCCAGAACACGGCGGCGGCGGCGAAGAACCAGACGTACGCCCGCACCTTCGACTTCTCCGTCGAGTCCAGGTCCTTGTCGCGCAGCATCCGCGCGATCACCAGGATCGGCACGATCAGGCCGATGAGCGTCAGCGGGATCAGCGCCCAGTTCAGGGTGAAGTGACCGGTGCCGCCCACCAGGCCGTAGAAGACGACCGCGATGACCAGCCAGATCAGGCCCTTGCGCAGGGTGGCGGCCTTCTCCTGGCGGCTGAGCGGGGTCGGGACCTCGCTGCTCTCCGGGCTCAGGTGGCGGCCGCCGAGCAGGTACTGGGCCAGGCCCAGCGCCATGCCGAGCGCGGCCAGCGCGAAGCCGAAGTGCCAGTTGACGTTCTCACCGACGGTGCCGATGATCAGCGGCGCGGCGAAGGCGCCCAGGTTGATGCCGATGTAGAAGAGGGTGAAGCCACCGTCGCGGCGCGGGTCGTCCGGACCCTTGTAGAGGTGGCCGACCATCGTGGAGATGTTGGCCTTCAGCAGACCCGAACCGATCGCGACCAGGATCAGGCCGACGAAGAAGCTCGCGGCCGCGGGCAGGGCCAGGCACAGGTGGCCGAGCATGATGATCAGGCCGGAGACGGCGACCGTCTTGCGGGGGCCGAGGAAGCGGTCGGCGACCCAGCCGCCCGGCAGGGCGAGCAGGTACACGAGCGACACGTACACCGAGTAGATCGCGGTCGCCGTGCCCGCGCTCAGGTGGAGGCCGCCCGGGGCCACCAGGTACAGCGGGAGCAGAGCCCTCATGCCGTAGTAGGAGAAACGCTCCCACATCTCGGTCATGAAGAGTGTGGCCAGGCCGCGGGGGTGGCCGAAGAAGGTCTTCTCGGCTCCGGGGGTGCCCGGGCGGACCGAGTCCTTCGTCAGGCTGGACGCCATGGTCGTTCCTTGCTGGTCGGGACGCGCTGGTCGAGCGTTGCGCGCCCGGTGGGGGTGCGGCCGGCACCGGCGGGGTCGGCCGTCCGCCCCCAACGCCCGAGGGGAGTCCGCGTCCGGGTCTCGGAAGCGGTGGACGGCGACCACCGGGATCCACGCCCCGTCGCGCGGCGATGCGCTGCGGAGCCCGGCCAGAGGTCGTTCCTTTCAAGGCTGATCATGATCAGCCCGCACACAAAAGAGACCTTCAGCTCACGTGCCCGCCGAAGGTCCCCTGGTGTACTACAGGCGTTCAGGTCACTGTAAGGCAGGACACTGCCGGATATGGAAGGACTTGAGACACGGATCACAGGTGTCGCAGGAACCACAGGACGGCAATCGAAGGTCCTTCCTACGATCGCATCCCCAGAGCGATGGTTCGTACCAGCGGCGCACCACCGGCGCGCGAAGGTAAGAGAACCCGGAACCGATCACACCCCAGCACCGTACGCAGGCGGTCTACCATCACCTCATGACCCGTGTACTGCTCGCCGAGGACGACGCGTCCATCTCGGAGCCGCTGGCCCGCGCCCTGCGCCGGGAAGGTTACGAGGTCGAGGTGCGCGAGGACGGACCCACCGCGCTCGACGCCGGAATGCAGGGCGGCGTCGATCTGGTCGTGCTGGACCTGGGCCTGCCGGGCATGGACGGCCTGGAGGTCGCCCGCCGCCTGCGGGCCGACGGCCACACCGTGCCGATCCTCATCCTGACCGCGCGGGCCGACGAGGTGGACACCGTCGTCGGCCTGGACGCGGGCGCCGACGACTACGTCACCAAGCCCTTCCGGCTCGCCGAACTGCTCGCCCGGGTGCGGGCGCTGCTCCGGCGCGGCGCCGCCGAACCCCAGCAGCCGCCCGCGACGCACGGGGTGCGGATCGACGTCGAGTCGCACCGGGCATGGATGGGCGACGAGGAACTCCAGCTCACCGCCAAGGAGTTCGACCTGCTGCGGGTGCTGGTGCGGGACGCCGGCCGGGTCGTCACGCGCGACCAGCTGATGCGCGAGGTCTGGGACACCACGTGGTGGTCGTCCACCAAGACCCTGGACATGCACATCTCCTGGCTGCGCAAGAAGCTCGGCGACGACGCGGCGAACCCCCGTTACATCGCCACGGTGCGCGGGGTCGGCTTCCGCTTCGAGAAGAGCTGAGCCCCGCCCGGGACCTTCCGGGACCAGCGACCACCTCAGGTAACGGAACATGCGCCGACGTCTCATCCAGTCCACCCTCGCTGTCGTCCTCGTGGTGATCGCCGTCTTCGGTATCTCCCTGGTGATCGTCGAGTCGCGGACGATCAGCAACAGCGCCCAGGAGCGGGTGGACTCCGAGGCGATCCGGCTGGCCAGCATCGTGGACAGCAGGATCCTCGCCTCGGAGAACGTCAACGCGGACGTGCTGCGCAATCCGGTCAGCCGGGAGCAGTTCGCGGTCATCCGCATGCCCGGCAAGCCGCCGATCGAGATCGGCACCCGGCCGCACGGCGACGTGATCCACGCCACGCAGCGCGGCGAGGAGGGCGAGACCGTCACCGTGCAGGAGCCGCGCTCCGCGGTGACCCGCGAGGTCGGCCGCACCCTGCTGATCATCGGCCTGGTGGCGCTGCTCGCGGTGGTCGCCGCCGTCCTGCTCGCCGTACGGCAGGCCAACCGGCTCGCCTCCCCGCTGACCGACCTCGCCGAGACCGCCGAACGGCTCGGCTCCGGCGACCCCCGCCCCCGGCACAAGCGCTACGGCGTCCCCGAGCTGGACCGGGTCGCCGATGTCCTGGACTCCTCCGCCGAGCGGATCGGCCGCATGCTGACGGCCGAGCGGCGCCTGGCCGCCGACGCCTCCCACCAGCTGCGCACCCCGCTGACGGCCCTCTCGATGCGCCTGGAGGAAATCACCCTCACGGATGACCCGGACACCGTGAAGGAAGAGGCGAACGTCGCGCTCACCCAGGTCGAGCGGCTCACCGACGTGGTCGAGCGGCTGCTGACGAACTCCCGCGACCCGCGCACCGGCTCCGCCGTCACCTTCGACCTGGACGAGGTCATCCAGCAGCAGCTCGCCGAGTGGCGCCCGGCCTACCGCAGCGCCGGCCGCGCCATCGTCAGCTCCGGCAAGCGGCATCTGCAGGCCGTCGGCACGCCCGGGGCGGTCGCCCAGGTGCTGGCGGCGCTGATCGAGAACTCCCTCATGCACGGCGGCGGCACGGTCGCGCTGCGCACCCGCGTCACCGGCAACCAGGCCGTGGTCGAGGTCACCGACGAGGGCCCCGGCGTCCCGGCCGACCTCGGCGCGCGGATCTTCGAGCGGACCATCAGCGGCCGCAACTCCACGGGGATCGGCCTCGCCGTCGCCCGCGACCTCGCGGAGGCCGACGGGGGGCGCCTGGAGCTGCTGCAGGCCCAGCCGCCGGTGTTCGGCCTGTTCCTGTCGCGCACCCCGCCGGCCCGCAAGCCGGGGGAGGAGCAGCCCACGGTCCGGTAAGGGGGCGCCGGCCCGCTCGCGCTCTTACGGGACCCGCTGGGACTTCTGCTCGGAGTGGGGCCGCTTCGATTCGGCCACCAGGATCGACTCCGCCTCGTGGCTCGGCTGCACCCGGAACACCCAGGTGCGGTACGACCAGAAGCGGAACAGGGTCGCGACGCCGATGCCCACGAACTTGAAGACGTTGCTCTGCAGCGGGCTGTCCCAGCCGAAGCCGTAGGTCGCCAGGTAGAGCACGCCGTTCTCGATGACCAGGCCGATCGCGCTGAAGAAGAGGAAGAGCGACAGTTCCTTGGTGCGCCCGCCCTTGTCGCGGTCCCGGTACGTCCAGTAGCGGAAGCCGACGTAGTTGAAGGCGATCGCGACCACCGTCGCGATGATGCTGGCGCGCACCACCGGGAGGTCGGAGACGTGGCGGACCAGGTTGAACACGCCGAGGTTGACGAAGATGCCCGCAACGCCGACGGTGCCGAACTTGGCCACCTCGCGTACGAGCCGTTGCAGCCCCGAGGAACGAGGTTCCATGGCTGTGCAGCTCCCGTCGGTAGGTTTCGTCAGCCCAGCCATGCTATCCACGCGAACCCTCCGCCGCCTGCGCACAAGGCCAATACCAGGAAACAGATCGGAAAGAGAGGGGAAAGCGACTGGTAAGAGACCGTGCGAGGGACGTTGTCCGGTCCTGTCGGCGTGGCCGATACGCTAGGGGTGTGACGTTCCCGGTAGTCGGCATGGTCGGCGGGGGCCAGCTCGCGCGTATGACGCACGAGGCGGGTATCCCGCTGGGCATCAGGTTCAAGCTTCTCAGTGACACCCCTCAGGACTCTGCGGCGCAGGTCGTGAACGATGTCGTCGTCGGCGACTATCGCGATCTGGACACGCTGCGCGAGTTCGCGCGCGGTTGCGACGTGATCACCTTCGATCACGAACATGTACCCACCGAGCACCTCAGGGCCCTGGAGGCGGACGGCATCCCCGTGCGTCCGGGCCCCGACGCGCTGGTGCACGCCCAGGACAAGGGTGTGATGCGCGCGAAGCTCGACTCGATCGGCATCCCGTGCCCCAGGCACCGCATCGTCAGCGATCCGCAGGACGTGGCGCGGTTCGCGGCCGAGGGCGACGGCTTCCCCGTCGTCCTGAAGACCGTGCGCGGCGGCTACGACGGCAAGGGCGTGTGGGTCGTGGACAGCGCCGAGGAGGCCGCCGAGCCGTTCAAGGCCGGCGTCCCGGTGCTCGCCGAGGAGAAGGTCGACTACGTCCGCGAGCTCGCCGCCAACGTCGTACGCTCCCCGCACGGCCAGGCCGTCGCCTACCCGGTGGTGGAGTCGCAGCAGGTCAACGGCGTGTGCGACACGGTCATAGCCCCGGCCCCGGGCCTGGAGGAGTCCCTGGCGCTCGAGGCCGAGCAGATGGCCCTGACCATCGCCAAGGAGCTGGGCGTCGTCGGGCACCTCGCGGTGGAGCTGTTCCAGACCCGCGACGGCCGCATCCTCGTCAACGAACTGGCGATGCGCCCGCACAACTCCGGCCACTGGAGCATGGACGGCGCGATCACCTCGCAGTTCGCCAACCACATCCGCGCGGTCCTCGACCTGCCGCTCGGCGACCCGCGCCCGCGCGCGAAGTGGACCGTGATGGTCAACGTCCTGGGCGGCGACTTCCCGGACATGTACTCCGCCTACTTGCACTGCATGGCCCGCGACCCCAAGCTCAAGATCCACATGTACGGCAAGGACGTGAAGCCCGGCCGCAAGGTGGGACACGTCAACACTTACGGCGACGACCTGGACGACGTGCTGGAGCGCGCCCGCCACGCAGCCGGCTACCTGAGAGGCACGATCACCGAATGAGCCCTGTTGTTGGCATCGTCATGGGGTCGGACTCCGACTGGCCCGTCATGGAGGCCGCCGCCAAGGCCCTGGACGAGTTCGAGATCGCCTACGAGGTCGACGTCGTCTCCGCGCACCGCATGCCGCGCGAGATGGTCACGTACGGCGAGCAGGCCGCCGACCGCGGCCTGAAGGTGATCATCGCCGGGGCCGGGGGCGCCGCCCACCTGCCCGGCATGCTCGCCTCCGTCACCCCGCTGCCGGTCATCGGCGTGCCGGTCCCGCTGAAGTACCTCGACGGCATGGACTCGCTGCTCTCCATCGTGCAGATGCCGGCCGGCGTGCCCGTGGCCACCGTCTCCGTCGCCGGCGCCCGCAACGCCGGGCTCCTCGCGGCCCGCATCCTCGCCGCGCACGACGAGGACCTGCTGCACCGCATGCGCGACTTCCAGCAGGAGCTGAACGACCAGGCCACCGAGAAGGGCAAGCGGCTGCGCTCCAAGGTCGAGGGCCAGGGCCACTTCGGCTTCGGGAAGTGACGGCGATGACGTCGGTGGAGGCGGCCCGGGAGCTGCTGCGGGAGTTCCCGGTCGTCGACGGCCACAACGACCTGCCCTGGGCGCTGCGCAAGGCGGCCGGCTACGACCTGGACAAGCTGGACATCGCCGGCCACCAGGGCGCGCACCTGCACACCGACATCCCGCGGCTTCGCGAGGGCGGGGTCGGCGCGCAGTACTGGTCGGTGTACGTGCCGGCCGAGCAGCCGGAGCCGGTCGCGGCGACGCTGGAGCAGATCGACTGCGTCCGGCGATTGCTGGACCGCTACCCGGCCGACCTGGCCCCGGCCCTGACCGCCGCCGACATGGAGACGGCCCGTAGGGACGGCCGTATCGCCTCCCTGATGGGCGCCGAGGGCGGCCACTCCATCGCCAACTCGCTGGGCACCCTGCGCGGCCTGCACGCACTCGGCGTGCGCTACATGACGCTCACCCACAACTCCAACGTGGACTGGGCGGACTCCGCGACCGACGAGCCGAGGGCCGGCGGCCTGACCGCGTTCGGCCGCGAGGTCGTCCGCGAGATGAACCGGCTCGGCATGCTGGTCGACCTCTCGCACGTGGCGCCGACGACGATGCGCGACGCGCTCGACACGTCCGAGGCGCCGGTGGTCTTCTCCCACTCCTCCGCCCGCGCGGTCTGCGACCACCCGCGCAACATCCCCGACGACGTCCTTCAGCGGCTGCCGGCCAACGGCGGCGTCGCGATGGTGACGTTCGTACCGAAGTTCGTCCTCCAGGCGGCCGTCGACTGGACCGCCGCGGCCGACGAGAACCTGCGCGCCCACGGCCTGCACCACCTGGACACCAGCCCCGAGGCGATGAAGCTCCACCGCGCCTTCGAGGAGCGCAACCCGCGCCCGGTCGCCACGGTGTCCACGGTCGCCGACCACCTCGACCACATGCGCGAGGTCGCCGGCGTCGACCACCTGGGCATCGGCGGCGACTACGACGGCACCGCGTTCACCCCCGACGGGCTCAGCGACGTCTCCGGCTACCCCAACCTCCTCGCCGAACTCCTCGACCGCGGCTGGTCCAGGACCGACCTGGCCAAGCTCACCTGGCAGAACGCGGTCCGGGTGCTGGAGGCCGCCGAGTCCGTGGCCCGCGGCCTTCAGGCCACGCGCGCGCCGTCCGTCGCCACGATCGAGTCGCTGGACGGCACGGACGGCTGACCGTCCAGGGCGGGGTAGTCGTTGTAGCCGTCGGCCCCGCCCACGTACATGAAGTACCGCTCCCGGACCGGGTTGAGCGGTGCGCCCAGGCGCAGCCGGGCGACCAGGTCCGGGTTGGCGAGGAACGGCCGGCCGAGCGCCACCAGGTCGGCGCCGGCCGCCAGCATCTCGCGCGTGGCCCGGGTGACGGCCTCGGTGGTCAGGTCGGTCAGGTCCGGGTTGCCGATCAGGACGCCGGGCCAGTCGGCGCGGATCTTCCGGTACCAGCCGGCCCGCGGGTCGGAGCGCACCAGGTGCAGATAGGCGAGGTCCAGCCCCTTGAGGCGGTCCAGGAGCGCGGCGTAGAGGCCGTCGGTGTCCTCCTCCCGGACGCCGTTGACGGTGGAGGCGGGGGAGATGCGGATGCCCACCCGGTCGGCGCCGATCGCGTCGGCCACCGCCTCGGTCACCTCCGCCGCGAACCGTACCCGCCGCCGCACGGAGCCGCCGTAGCCGTCGCCTCGGCGGTTGGTGTTGTCCGCGAGGAACTGGTGCAGCAGCATCCCGTTGGCCGAGTGCACCTCCACGCCCTCGAAGCCGGCGTCGACCGCCCGGCGCGCGGCGGCGGCGAAGTCGGCGACGGTGGCGCGGATGTCGTCCGCGGTCATCTCGCGCGGGACGGCGGCCGGCTGGTGGCCCTCCGGGGTGAAGATCGTCTCCGGCTGCGGGACGGCGGAGGGCGCGACGGGGGTGAGGCCGGTGGTCGCCGGATGACCGACCCGGCCCCCGTGCTGGAGCTGGAGGAACATCCGCCCGCCGGCCGCCCGTACCGCGTCGGTGACCCGCCGCCAGCCGGCCACGTGCCGGTCGGTGTGGATCGCGGTGATGTTCGGGTACGTCTGCCCGACCGCGTTGGGCGTCGAGCCCTCCGCGATGATCAGACCGGCGGAGGCGCGCTGGGCGTAGTGCTCGACCATCAGGTCCGTGGGGGTGCCGTCGGCCGCCGCGCGGTTGCGGGTGAGCGGGGCCATCACGAGGCGGTGCGGGAGGGCGAGCCGGCCCAGCCGGGAGGGGGCCAGGAAGTCCGTGGTGTCCGTTGTCTGCGTCATGCGGGCACGGTAGAACTTGACACTGATGTGAGGTTCAAGCCCCGAGGACGCCCGGAGGTCCCGCAGTGAGGATCGGCGAACTGGCCCGGCGCACCGGCGTGAGCGAGCGGTCGCTGCGCTACTACGAGACCCAGGGACTGCTCGTCGCGGACCGCACCCCCGGCGGCCACCGCGACTACCCGGAGACGGCCGTCGACCGGGTCATCCGGATCCAGGAGCTGTACGCGGCCGGGCTGCACAGCGAGAAGATCCGGCAGCTGCTGCCCTGCATGCGCGACCGGGACGGCGGACCCTCCGCGATCGCCACCCCGCGCCTGGTGCAGGACCTGACCGCCGAACGCGAGCGGATCGACCGCATGATCGCCGATCTGCGCCGCTCCCGGGAGACCCTGGACGAGGTCATCCGCACGGCCCGGGACGCCTGACCGGCCGTACCCCCGAACGCCCCACTCACCGGGAAGTTCCCGTCTTCTCCGTGCGACCGTGGCGATACGCCCCACCACGACGCAGCTCACGGCCGATGTGAGCGACGACGACGTACGGAGCCCGCCATGGCCGACCTCCAGGACGACATCCCCGCCACGACCGAGGCCGGTGAGGACGAGGACCTGCCGGACGACCCGTTCCCCGGGGACCGGGACCACGAGGGGCGCGCCTGCCTGGAGCGGGCCCACGCCGTGCTCGCCGCCCACCCGGTCGCCGACGGCTACAGCGGGCTGCCCTGGGCGCTGCGCCATCTGACCTGGTACGACCTCGAACTCGGCGAGGCGGCCGTCGACACCGACGTCCCCCGGCTGCGCGAGGGACACGTCGGCGCGCTGTTCTGGTCCCTGCACCTGCCCGAGGGCCCCGGCGGCGACCGGGCGACGGCCGCGACCCTGGAGCAGGTGGACCAGGCGCGCTCGGTGATCGAGGCCAACCCGGAGGGGCTGCGCCTGGTGCGCACCGCCGGGCAGATCATCGACGCCCGCAACCGCGGCCGGGTCGCCGTGCTGCTCGGCCCCGCCCACGCCACCGCGCTCGACGACTCCCTCGGCGTCCTGCGCATCCTGCACGCCCTCGGCCTGCGCGTGCTCACGCTGGCGGGCACGGCCTGGGCGGGGGAGCAGGGGCTCAGCCGGTTCGGCGAGGAGGTGGTCCGCGAGATGAACCGGCTCGGTGTCCTCGCCGACGTCTCCGGGGCCTTTGCCGCCACCGCCGAGCGCGTCGTCGCGCTGTCGAAGTCCCCGGTGCTGTGCACCCGCTCCGCCGCCCACGGCCTGCGCCCGCACCCCGCCAACCTGCCCGACGAGCTGCTCGCCGCCCTGGGCGCGGCCAGGGGGCTGTGCATGGTGCCGCTGACCGCCGAGCAGACCGGGCCGACGGTCCACGACGTCGCCGATCACCTCGACCACGTCCGCGAGGTGGCCGGCCGGGAGTGCGTGGGCCTGTCCGGCACCTACGACTCCGGCGCCGCCCACCCCCGCGACCTCGCCGACGCCTCCGGATACCCATACCTGATCGCCGAGCTCCTGCGGCGCGGCTGGTCCGAGCCCGAGCTGGCCCTGCTGGCCTGGGGCAACGTCCAGCGGGTGCTGCGCAGCGCGGACTTCACGGCCCGCGCCGCACAGCAGCGCCGGGAGAGAGCTGCTGGGGCGTCCACCGCGAGGATCACGGAACTGGACGCCGCCCCCTAGCCCCCCGGCTCAGGGGTGTTCGATCCGGCACAGGCAGAAGGGATGCCCGGCCGGGTCGGCGTACACCTGGAAGTCCTTCTTCTCGCGGTCCTCGAGGTCCAGCGGCCGGGCGCCGAGGGCGAGCACCCGCTCGTGGGCCGCGTCGACGTCCGCCCAGGTCGGGCCCGCGTCGAAGTCCAGGTGGAACTGCTGGCCGTTGCGGTCGGCGCGCGGCCACTCCGGCGGGGTGTGCCCCTCGGCCCGCTGGAAGGCCAGCCGCGGGCCGTCCGGCACCTTCAGCACGACCCAGTCGTCGTCCTCCGCCTGCGGGGTGCCCCCGGCCACCGCGGCGTAGAAGTCGGCCAGCGCGTGCGGATCGGGGCAGTCGAGGACGACGGAACGGAAACGGGCGACGGACGCCATGGGATCCTCCTTCAGGACGCTCAGCCGGCGCACAGGCAGAACGGGTGCCCTGCCGGGTCGGCGTACACACGGAACGTGCGCTCGCGGTCGTCGGCGTCCAGCGGCTGGGCGCCCAGCTCCAGCACCCCCTTCTCGGCCGCGTCCAGGTCCTCCACCACCAGGTCCAGGTGGAAGTGCTGCGAGTGGTCGGCGGCGGGCCAGCGCGGCGGCACGTACCCCGGCGCCTCCTGGAAGGCCAGCGACGGTCCGCCGGGCACCTTCAGGTCCACCCACTCGCCGCTGTCGTCGGAGTTCGCCTCCACCGTGCCGCCCAGCACCGCGGCGTAGAAGCCGGCCAGCGCACGGGGATCGGGACAGTCCAGCACCACGACACCGAGCTTGGCGAGAGCCATGACTACCTCCTCGGGTTACCTCTGGAGACGGGTAACCGGTAACGGTTACTGCATGCTCCCCTATGGGGGGTAACGTCGCAAGCATGAGCGAGAGATCGGCCGCCCCCGGAGCGCTCGGGCTGGTGGAGTCCCTGGTCAACACCCTGGACCTGGAGACCGGCGGCGACGCGCTCGACACGGCCGACGGACGCGCCCGCTTCGGCATCGCCGAGGACGAGCTGGCCGGGGTGCGCGAACTGCGCGAGTCGCTGCGGGCCGCGCTGCTGGCGCACGCCGGGCACCGGCCGCACCGCACGGTGACCCCGCTCGGCGAGCTGCTGGCCCGCGCCCCCCTGTACGTCACCGTCGACCCCGAGGACGGCTCGGCCGCGCTCGCCCCCGCCCCGGGCGCCCCGTTGCTCGACCGGGTCGCCGCCGCCGTGGCGGAGGGGGTCGCTCAGGGCACCTGGATGCGGCTGAAGGCCTGCGAGGCCGCCGACTGCCACTGGGCCTACTACGACCGCAGCCCCGCCGGGCGGGGCCGCTGGTGCTCGATGCAGGTGTGCGGGGCGCGCGCGAAGATGCGGCGCTACCGGGCGAAGGGACCCTGACCCACAGGGTCTTGGTGCAGAATGCGGACAGACGCCGGTTCGGCCGACTGAGCCTCGGCCGAACCGGCGTCGCCGTAGGCCCGTAGGCCCATACGTCGCAGGTCCGTTACGCCGTAGGTCCGTACCTCGTACGTCCGTCACGGCATCGTCCGCGCCGCCGCACGTGCGTCACGCCGTCGGGCGGCCCATCGCCCGGTACGTCCAGCCCGCCCGGCGCCACAGCTCCGCGTCGAGCGCGTTGCGGCCGTCCAGGATCAACCGGGCCGCCGCGACCTCGCCGAGCGCCGCCGGGTCCAGCTCGCGGAACTCCCGCCACTCGGTCAGGTGCAGGACGACGTCGGCCGAGCGCACCGCCTCCAGCGCCGAGCCGGCGTACCCGAGTGTCGGGAAGACCTTGCGGGCGTTGTCCATGCCCTTCGGGTCGTACACCGTGACCTGGCCGCCCTGCAGGTGGATCTGCCCGGCCACGTTCAGCGCGGGCGAGTCGCGGACGTCGTCCGAGTCGGGCTTGAACGTGGCGCCGAGCACCGCGACCCGCTTGCCGAGGAAGGAGCCCCCGCCGAGCGCCTCCCGGGTCATCTCCACCATCTGGCCGCGCCGGCGCATGTTGATGGAGTCGATCTCGCGCAGGAAGGTCAGCGCCTGGTCCGCGCCCAGCTCACCGGCGCGCGCCATGAACGCCCGGATGTCCTTCGGCAGACAGCCGCCGCCGAAGCCGATCCCGGCACGCAGGAACTTCTTGCCGATCCGGTCGTCGTGCCCGATGGCCTCCGCCAGCTTCGCCACGTCGCCGCCCGCGGCCTCGCACACCTCCGCCATCGCGTTGATGAAGGAGATCTTCGTGGCGAGGAAGGAGTTCGCGGCCGTCTTCACCAGCTCGGCGGTCGGGAAGTCGGTGACGACGAACGGCGTGCCCTCGCCGAGCGGGGTCGCGTACACCTCCCGCAGCAGCTTCTCGGCGCGCTCGCTGCGCACGCCGGCCACGATCCGGTCCGGGTGCAGGGTGTCGTGCACGGCGAAGCCCTCGCGCAGGAACTCCGGGTTCCAGGCCAGCTCGGCGTCGCCGCCCGCCGGGGCGTGCGCGGCGAGGTAGTCCGCCAGCCGGTCCGCCGTGCCCACCGGCACCGTCGACTTGCCGACGACCAGGGCCGGGCCGTGCAGATGCGGGGCGAGCGAGGAGATCGCGGAGTCGACGTACGACATGTCGGCCGCGTAGTCCCCGTGCCGCTGCGGGGTGTTCACGCACACGAAGTGCACGTCGCCGAAGGCGCCGACCTCGGCCCAGTCGGTGGTGAACCGCAGCCGCCCGGTCGACCCCTCGAAGCCCGCCACATGCCGGCGCAGCAGCTCCTCGAGCCCCGGCTCGTACATCGGGGTCTCGCCGCGCTCCAGCAGGGCGATCTTCTCGGGTACGACATCGAGTCCCAGCACCTCGAAGCCGAGCTCGGCCATGGCCGCGGCGTGCGTGGCGCCGAGGTAGCCGGTGCCGATCACGGTGATCTTCAGGCTCATGGATGCGCTCCAGCTCGGGTACGTCGGTGCTGCGGCCCCTGAGCATAGTCGGGCCGCCCGCCGGGCAATTTCCCCGCTGTCGTGTAGGTCACGTAGGCGTGCTGCGGGCCGACCTCTAAAATTTTGATTACTTAACGGTAATTAGCGTCAGTATCACTGCGTCTTTGGAGCGTGAGTTCGTGGCCGGATCGGCTGACTTCGACCTGTACCGCCCGTCCGAGGAGCACGACATGCTCCGGGACGCCGTCCGCTCCCTGGTCGAGGCGAAGATCGCGCCGTACGCCGCGGCGGTGGACGAGGAGGCCCGCTTCCCGCAGGAGGCCCTCGACGCCTTGGTGGCCAACGACCTGCACGCGGTGCACGTCCCCGAGGAGTACGGCGGCGCCGGCGCCGACGCGCTCGCCACGGTCATCGTGATCGAGGAGGTGGCCCGCGCCTGCGTCTCCTCCTCCCTCATCCCCGCGGTGAACAAGCTCGGCTCGCTCCCGGTGATCCTCTCCGGCGGCGAGGAGCTGAAGAAGAAGTACCTCACCCCGCTCGCCAAGGGCGACGGGATGTTCTCGTACTGCCTCTCCGAGCCGGAGGCGGGCTCCGACGCGGGCGGCATGAAGACCAAGGCGGTCCGCGACGGCGACCACTGGGTCCTCAACGGCGTGAAGCGCTGGATCACCAACGCGGGCGTCTCCGAGTACTACACGGTCATGGCCGTGACCGACCCGGCCAAGCGCACCAAGGGCATCTCCGCGTTCGTGGTCGAGAAGTCCGACGAGGGCGTCTCCTTCGGCGCCCCGGAGAAGAAGCTCGGCATCAAGGGCTCCCCGACCCGCGAGGTGTACTTCGACAACGTGCGCATACCCGCCGACCGCATGATCGGCGAGGAGGGCACCGGCTTCGCGACCGCGATGAAGACCCTGGACCACACCCGCATCACCATCGCCGCCCAGGCGCTGGGCTGCGCGCAGGGCGCCTTCGACTACGCCAAGGGCTACGTCCAGGAGCGCAAGCAGTTCGGCAAGGCGATCGCCGACTTCCAGGGCATCCAGTTCATGCTCGCCGACATGTCGATGAAGATCTCGGCGGCCCGCGCCCTCACCTACCAGGCCGCCGCCGCCTCCGAGCGCGGCGACGCCGACCTCACCTACCTGGGCGCCGCCGCCAAGTGCTTCGCCTCGGACGTGGCGATGGAGGTCACCACGGACGCCGTCCAGCTCCTCGGCGGCTACGGCTACACCCGCGACTACCCGGTGGAGCGCATGATGCGCGATGCGAAGATCACGCAGATTTATGAAGGCACGAACCAGGTTCAGCGGATCGTCATGGCCCGCAACCTGCCGTAACGGCACGGCGGTTCACGCTGTGGGAAGGCGCCCTCCGGGGCGCCTTTCCGCTCTTCGCGGGCACCTTACGACCGGTCGGTCACATGCGCGCGGGGCCGGGTCGTCGTAGGACGGAAGCACACGGGGTCCGCCCCGGGCCCCCGGGTTCCCAGGAGGAGCCATGACCCAGTCCCAGATGATGCCGGCCCTGACCCAGCAGATGCAGGACTGCATCGAGGCCTGCATGAACTGCCACAGCATGTGCGAGGAGTCCATGAGCTCCTGCATGCAGAAGGGCGGCCAGCAGCAGATGCAGGTCATGCGGGCGCTGATGGACTGCTCCGAGATGACCCGCATGTGCGCCGACATGATGATGCGGCGCTCGCCCATGTCCGTCGAGATGTGCCAGATGTGCGCCAAGGTGTGCCAGATGTGCGCCGAGGCGTGTATGACCATGCCCGACGACCAGCAGATGATGCGCTGCGCGGAGGCGTGTCGCCGCTGCGCGGAGACGTGCCGGGCGATGGCGGGGGCCGGTATGTGAGCACGGGAACCGCCCGGGGCACCCGCAGCGCGAGTGCCCCGGGGGGTCACGCCGGCAGGCCCACGACCGAGCCCGCGAGCGGGGCGGGCAGCACGGTCATGGCCAAGGCCCCTCGTGGTGTGCACGGCGCGGTCACCGTGCTCCGCTCACCAGGTGAAGCCCTTCTGGACCTCCATGCACGCGTCCTTCTTGTCGCCGTTGAGCGCGGCCGACGAGGAGGGCGCCTTCGTCGGCCCGGTGGGTGGCTTGTACGCGGTGCCGGTGCGCCAGTCGGAGCCCACGATCAGCGTGACGCCGGAGACGTCGGTCGACTTGTGCACCTGCTTCAGCGGGATCCCGAGCGCCTTGGCCACCGCCTGGGCGTCGCCTTCCAGGTCCGCGCTGGGAAACAGGACGGTGGTCTTCGTCTCCGACGCCGCCGTGGTGTCCGCCGCGGCCTGGGCGAACCCCTTGCCCTGCAGTACCTGGACGACCGCGCTCGCCCGCTGCTGCGCCGGAGGCTGTCCGTCCCCCGCGGTGCCGTTGCGCACCTGCACCGCGATCTTGTCGTCCGGGTCCGCGGGGGTCTTCGCCTTCTCCTCGGTCTTGTGCTTCGAGCCACGTCCGTCCAGCGGCATGTCGTCGCGGACCATGGAGACGAGCTGGTCGGCGTCCTCGGGCGCGGGCACGAGCCGGTTCCGGTCCCGCGACCACTGCACGGTCGGCAGCGTCGTCATCGTGATCCGCTTGGTGGGGACCTTCTTGAACTCCTCGGACAGGCCGTAGAGCTTCGCGATCGTCCCCAGGCCCTCGTCGACCTTGAGGGCCTTCGTCGCGGTCTCCGCCAGGCTGCGCATCGCGCCGGGGTTGGTCAGGGTCGCGTTCTTGCGCAACTGGCGCACCATCGCGCTCATGTACATGTGCTGGGCGTGGGTACGGCCGAGGTCGGTGCCGTCCTCGAAGCCGTAGCGGGTCCGCAGCCACTGCAGGGCCTGCTGTCCCTTGACGTACGTCGTCCCCGCCTTCAGTTTCAGGCCCGAGCCGTGCCCGTCGGAGGTGTGCGACCAGACGTTCTGCTTGACGCAGACGGGGACGCCGCCGATGGCGTCCGCCATGTCCACCACGCCGGAGAAGTCGACCATCATGAAGTGGTCGATGTGAATCCTGGTGAGCTTCTGCCAGGTGGCGACCGTGCAACCGGGGCCGCCGCGGGCCAGCGACTCGTTCGCCATGGCCAGGGAGAGGGCCGGGTAGACCTGGCCGTTGTGCGGGTCGGTGCACTTGGGGATGGGGATCATCGTGTCGCGGGGCAGGCTGACGACGGACATGTTGGTGCGGTCGGCCGACACGTGCACCAGCATCTGCACGTCCGCGAGCCCGGCGCGGCCCACCTCCTGCTTGGCTCCGCCGAGCGCGAGGTCCTTGGCGCTGTTCCGGCTGTCCGAGCCGATCAGCAGCACGTTCAGCGGTGTCTGGCCGGCGGCGTTCGGAGTCGCCCCGGGCACGTCGGAGTCGCCCAGGTTCAGCTTGTCCTTCTGGATGTTGGCATTGAGGTGCTGGTAGTACAGGTAACCCGCCCCGGCGGAGCCGAGTATGACGACCGCCAGGGTCAACGCCGACCAGCGCAGTATCCGGCGCTTGGGCTTCGGCGACTCCGGCTCCGTGCGGCGTCTGTGACCGCCGCTGCTCCGCCGTCGGCCGCCCCGCCCGTCCCGGGGCTCGTCCTCCGCGCTGGGTCCGCCGGCGCGCCGAGCGCGCGGCACCGCCCCCTCCTGGTCCACGCTGCTGTGTGCCATCTCCTGCCTTCCCGCCCTCGGCACCCTTACACCGCGGCTTTGTTGCGCGCCCGCCGCCGGTGGGGAGGCGTACGCGCCTTTGTCGTTGTCTGCCGGCCGTGCCGCGGTGACCGGGCACCGGCCGGGGCGCGGGGCCGGCCCCGCGCCCCGCGCCGTGGGCTGCCGTGCTTCCGCGTTCAGTTAGACGCGGAAGGAAGCCCGGACGTCACAAGGCCCGTACGACTTCGTCGGCCGCCGGCTCCGGCGCGCCGGTTCGGCGCGTTCGCCGAAGGGGTGAGCGGCACGCCCGCGTCCGCTCCGTGCAAAGGTGCCTCAGTGATGGGTCCGAGGGGCCGATGCCGTTCCCCCGCCCACGGCCTTGCGTGTTCATGTCGCTTCGTCCTCCGTCGGGGCCGCGCGACGAGTCGCCCCCAAGGCCCTCGGTACAGTGGGTCGAACGGTGCACGACGCCTCGGCAGTTCCGCACCGGACCGCACACACTATCCGCACAGTTCAGCGCCTGTTCACGGCGATGACAAACCCCACGTTCGTACAACCGGTCGACTGATGCCGGTATGCGCGGAATGGTCGTCGCACCTTGATCCGCGCTTTACTCTGCCGGGGGAAAGCGGACTCCGGAGGGTGGGCCGTGGACGGGACGTCCGGCCGCCTAGGTGCCGGAGACGGTGACCTTCTGGTCGTTGTTCAGCTCGTTCACCAGGGTCTTGACCTTCGCCTTGTCCCAGACCAGGTTGCCGCCGACGGAGCCGGAGATCGGCATGTTCATCGACGTGCCGTCACCGCCCTGCACGCCCTTCATCGCCCAGAACATCGAGGCCAGGTCCCACAGCGACATGTCCTTGTCGACGATCAGGGAGTCCAGGCCCGCGCCCATGGTGGGGTAGAGCTTGAACGGGTTGAGGACCGTGGACGGGGTGGCCACCTGGTGCGCGAGGGCCGACAGGAACTTCTGCTGGTTCTTGGTGCGCTGCAGGTCGGAGGCGGCGAACGCGTGCCGGGTGCGGACGAAGGCGAGGGCCTGCGCGCCGTTCAGCTTCTGCTTGCCGGCCTTGAAGTCGGCGCCCGAGTAGGAGTCCTTGAAGCCCTTGTCGATGTCGATGGTGACACCGCCGACGGCGTCCACGATGCTGGCGAAGCCCTGGAAGCCGATCTCCACGTAGTGGTCGATGTGCAGCCCGGTGTTGGCCTCGATCGTGCGGACCAGCAGCGTCGGGCCGTCCTCGGCGTAGGTCGCGTTGAGCTTCGCGTGCCGTCCCTGCGCCGGGTAGACCTTCCCGGAGGTCGAGCCCTTGTACGACGGGACGACGACGTCCGAGTCACGCGGCAGCGATATCAGCGTGTCGCCGTTGTCACCGACGTGCAGGATCATCATCGAGTCCGTGCGCTTGCCCTCGGCGCCGCCGGTGTGCAGCTTCTTCTCGTCCGCCTTGGACATGCCCTCACGGCTGTCCGAGCCGACGATCAGGTAGTTCGTGCCCGAGCCGGACGCCGGCCGGTCGATGACCTTGGACAGGTCGACCTCGCGGCGCAGCTTGGAGTCGGCCCAGAAGTAGGTCGCGACGGAGGTGACGACCACCACGGTCGCCAGCGTGATCGCGGTCCACTTGATCCGGCGCCGCCAGTTCGGGCGCGGCCGGTACCGGTCCGCCTGCGGGTCCGGGTCGTTGTCGTTCGGCACGAAGCCGCCGCCGCGCCGCCCGCCGCCGTACACCTGCCCGGTGTTGTAGCCGCTGTCGTAACCGGTGCCGTCGCCGTATCCCTGGCCGTCGACGTACGACGGCTGCTGCGGGACACCGGCGGCCCCGTACGGCGGCGCCGCCGGGCCGGGGTCGCCGTAGGAGCGCTGGCCGGGCGGTACCGCCGGGCCGCGCCGCACCTGACGCATCGCGCGGGCGCCCTCCGGCTGTGCGCCGGCACTGCCGCGTCCGTAGCGCGGGCCGCGGTTGTCGTCGGACCATTGCTCGGGCCAGTCATTCATGCGCCCCAGTGTGCAGGGCGCCGGTGTGAGGCGTACAAGGGCTGTCGGAAAATCACAGCGGCGCTGTTGCGAAGCCGACACAAATTCCGCGATTGTCGCTTCGGCATAAGGTGGAGGGCATGACAGACCAGGCCACGGACGCGGAACGGGACATGGAACCGGACATCCCGGGCAAGCCGACGTCCGCCTCGCGCACCACTCTCAGCCACATCATGACCCACAGCGACACCAACCTGCTGGGCACGGTGCACGGCGGCGTGATCATGAAGCTGGTCGACGACGCGGCCGGCGCCGTGGCCGGCCGGCACTCCGGCGGTCCGGCGGTCACCGCGTCCATGGACGAGATGGTCTTCCTTGAGCCGGTGCGCGTCGGTGACCTGGTCCATGTGAAGGCGCAGGTGAACTGGACCGGGCGGACCTCCATGGAGGTCGGCGTGCGGGTCCTCGCCGAGCGCTGGAACGAGTCGACCCCGCCCACCCAGGTCGGCTCGGCCTATCTGGTCTTCGCCGCCGTCGACGCCGACGGCAAGCCGCGCCGGGTGCCGCCGGTGATCCCGGAGACAGACCGCGACCGCCGCCGCTACCAGGAGGCCCAGATCCGCCGCACCCACCGCCTGGCCCGCCGCCGCGCCATCCGCGAGCTGCGCGAGAAGCGGGCGGCGGAGGGCTTCGACGACTAGCCGGGCGCCCCTCGTGGGCTAGGCGCCGGCGCAGGTCACCTCGTTGCCCCGCACGGCCGCCTGCTGCGGCTGGGCGGGGTCCTCGAAGCGCACCTTGCGCACGTCCTTGAAGTCGGCGCCCGCGGTCACCTTCAGCAGCGGCCCCTGGCCCGGTACGGCGCGCAGCTGGGCGCCCGGGAGGGCGGTGGCCAGGGCGCGGGCGGAGCGGTCCCAGCGGGGGTCGTAGGAGATCACCGTGTGCGGCACATGGGCGGGGGCGGTCACCGGCCGGTGGGTGGCGGCGAAGCCGGCCGCCGCGAGGGCGGCGTCGACGCGCTTGGCGAGCCCCATCGTGCCGGTGCCGTTCGCCACCTGGACCTGGATCTGCCGCGGGTCCACCTCGACCGGCGCCGGACGCTGCACGGGGTGCGCGGGCGGCGGCGCGGTGAGCGGCTTGTCGTCGCGCAGGGCCGCGAACAGCTGGGCCGCCTTGCCCTGGTCCCACTTGAGGGTCGAGCCGATGCCCTTGACGGCGTAGTTCATCTGCCCGATGGGCACGGTGGTGAACTCGGAGGAGGACGGCGAGAAGTCCCGCATGGCGCGGCCGAGGTCGAGCAGCTCGTCGGTGCCGAAGCCCTCGTCGGCGCGGACCGAGCCGAGCACCGCCCGGATCACGTCCCGGAACCGCATCGGGTTCAGCAGCACCCCGGAGGAGGTGGCCCGCTCGATCAGCGCGGCCAGGAACCGCTGCTGCCGCCGCATCCGGCCCAGGTCGCTGGTGGCGTCGACGTGCCGGGCCCGCACGTACTGCAGGGCCTGCCCGCCGTTGAGGGTGTGCGTGCCGGGGGAGAGGTCGAGCCCGCTGTAGGCGTCCTTCAGCGGGGCCGTCGTACAGACGCTCACCCCGCCGAGGACGTCCACGGTCTTCATGAAGCTGGTGAAGTCGACCTCCAGATAGTGGTCGATCTTCAGATGGGTCATGCTCTCGACCGTGCGGACGGTCAGCTGGGGGCCGCCCTCGGAGTAGGCCGCGTTCAGCCTGATGGGGTGCGCCGGGTGCTGTCTGCGGGTGGCCGGGTCGGTGCTCGCGGGCGCCTCGGCGTAGGAGTCGCGCGGCAGGCTCACCACGGTGGCCCGGTCCCGGTTCTCCGAGACGTGCACGATCATCATCGTGTCGGTGCAGTGGCAGGGCGCCCCGCCCAGCCGGTACCGCCGCCGCTCCTGCTCGCTGATCTTGTCCCGGCCGTCGGTGCCGACCAGCAGGATGTTCATGCCGTGGCCCGCTTGCGGCCGGTTCTTCATGTCCTTGAAGGCGTCGACCCGGGCGATCCCCGCGTCCAGGCTGCTGATCACCGCGTGCCCGATCCCGGCCGAGGCGAGCACCACGACCGACAGCGTGCTCACCGCGCGCATGGCCCAGCGGGGCCGCCGGGGCGGCCGTACGGACCGCACCGGCCGCTCGGGCGGGCGCGGCACACGGTGGGGCGGCTGCGGTCGGCGCGGACGCGCGGGGGACCGGGGCGGGCTGGCCAAGGGGGACACCTCCGGACGACGCCGTACGTGGGATCCGTGAGCACGGTAGGCCGATACGATCTCCAGCCCGGCCCTTGGCCCCGGCGGCGCGCACCGGTGTCCCCCGTTCGCGGTAACGTGATCCCCCTATGAACGCCAAGCCCGACGTGCGGCATCCCGCTGTTTCCGTGATCATGCCCGTCCTCAACGAGGAGCGGCATCTGCGCGGGGCCGTCCAAGCGATCCTCGCGCAGGAGTACGCCGGCGAGATGGAGGTCGTGATCGCCCTCGGTCCGTCCACGGACCGCACGGACGAGATCGCGGCTCAGCTCGTGGCGGAAGACGCGCGCGTGCACACCGTCCCCAACCCGACCGGCCGCACGCCCGCGGCGCTGAACGCGGCGATCAAGGCCTCCCGGCACCCGATCGTGGTCCGCGTCGACGGCCACGGCATGCTCTCGCCGAACTACATCGCGACCGCCGTGCGGCTGCTGGAGGAGACCGGCGCGCAGAACGTCGGCGGCATCATGCACGCCGAGGGCGAGAACGACTGGGAGCGCGCGGTCGCCGCCGCGATGACCTCGAAGATCGGCGTCGGCAACGCGGCCTTCCACACCGGCGGCGAGGCCGGGCCCGCCGAGACGGTCTACCTCGGCGTCTTCCGCCGCGAGGCCCTGGAGCAGCAGGGCGGCTACAACGAGGAGTTCATCCGCGCCCAGGACTGGGAGCTGAACTTCCGGATCCGGGAAGCGGGCGGGCTGATCTGGTTCTCGCCGGAGCTGAAGGTGTCGTACCGGCCGCGGCCGAGCGTGCGGGCGCTGGCCAAGCAGTACAAGGACTACGGCCGCTGGCGGCACGTCGTGGCCCGCTACCACTCGGGCTCCATCAACCTGCGCTACCTCGCCCCGCCGACGGCGGTGTGCGCGATAGCGGCCGGGATCGTGGCCGGCGCGGCGCTCACCCCGTGGGCCTTCCTCGTCCCCGGCGGCTATCTGGCGGCGATCGTCGCGGGCTCGCTCCCGGCGGGCCGGGGCCTGCCGCCGAAGGCCCGGCTGCAGATCCCGGTGGCCCTGGCCACCATGCACATGTCCTGGGGCTGGGGCTTTCTGACCAGCCCGCGGTCGCTGGCGAAGAGGGTGATCGCGTCGCGGCGGCCGGCGGTGCGCGCCTGACACCCCCACGCGGTCGAAGGGCCGCTCCCCAGACTGGGGAGCGGCCCTTTCACCGTCCGTACTCGCGCACCGCAGTGTCCGCCCTTCCCGCCGACACATGAGCAGCTGTCACATGGTGTTCCCTCACCTGACGGCGATCGGGCTCAGCTGGCGCACTTCACCTTGTCCGCCGTGGACTTGTCGACCGCCGGCGCCTTCGTCGGAGCGGTGAGGGAGACCCCTGCGCCCTTGAAGTCCTTGCCCAGGGTCAGCGTCATCGCGGGCAGCCCCTGGGAGTTGGTCACGCTCTTGCCGGGCTTGAGCGCCGAGCCGGGCAGACCCATGAGATGGGCCAGCTCCCGGGCCTGGGCCGCCTGGTCGGGCGCGTACTCCAGCGTGGTCCTGCTCAGCTGCGCCGGCGCGTTGCCCGCGTTCTCCGACTTCAGCACGCCCTCCTGGTTCTGCAGCCAGTCCAGGGTCTCCTGCGCGCTGCCGGCGACGGCGCCGCCGTTGAGGATCCGCACCCGCACGTCGGAGGGCGCGGACCTGCTGCCCTTCAGCCGCGCGGCCTGCGCGTCCTTCTCCGCCTTCTGCTTCTTCTTCACCTCGGTGAAGGAGACGTCGTTGTTGATCGCGTCGAAGACCTGCGGGGCCAGCGCCGGGTCGACGATCACCGTCTTGTGGACGGCGCCGTCCGCCGGGTTGTCCTTCACCGGCACGGTGACGAAGGTGATGTTCTTCGTCGGCACCTTCTTCAGCTCCAGCGCGATGTCCTTGAGCGTGGACACCGAGCCGATGCCCTTGTCGACGGTCAGCGCCTTCGTGGCGGCCTCGGCGAGGCCCAGCAGCTTCTTCGGGTTGGTGAGCGTGTCGCTGGAGGACATCTTCCGCATCAGCGAGGCCATGAACTGCTGCTGCACCTTGATCCGGTCCAGGTCGCCCTGGTTGCCCCAGCTGTGCCGGGTCCGCACGAAGGCCAGGGCCTGCTCGCCCTCGATCTTGTGCTTGCCGGCGGACAGGTGCAGGTGCGAGTCCTTGTCGTCGACGGCGTGGGCGAGGCACACGTCCACGCCGTCGACCGCCGTCGTCAGCGTCTTCACGGCGTTGAAGTCCACCATCATGAAGTGGTCCGGCTGGATGCCGGTGACCTCCTTCACCGTGCGCATGGTGCAGCCCGGGTCCCGGCCGTCCTGACCCAGGCTGGTGTTGAAGCGCACGTTCTGCGAACCGGGGATGATCCTCGTCGAGTCGTCGGCCTGCTTGGTCGGGCAGTCCGGCACGTTCACGATCAGGTCGCGCGGGATGCTGAGCGCGGTCGCGTTCGAGCGGTCCTTGGCGACGTGCAGCAGGATGTTGGTGTCGGCGTGCCCGACGCTGCCCTTGTCGCCGTAGCCCGTGTTGCCCTTGCCGGTGCGCTTGTCGGTGCCGATGATCAGGATGTTGAACGCGCCGTCCTTGCTGAAGCCGTTCTTGGCGGCGCCCTCGACGTCCGTCGTGGTGACGTTGCCCTCGAGGTGCTTGAGGTACAGATAGCCGGCGGTGCCGACGGCGACCAGTACGAACGCCGTGCCGCCGGCCGTCCACGCCAGCGCCCTCTTCACCTTCGACTTCTTCTTCACCGGACGCCGGGCCGCCCGCCTGCCCTGCGGGGTCTCCGGCTCGCCGCCCCGGCGCCGGGACGGCCGCGGCGGGGGTACGTCGCCGCCGCGCCCCGGTCGCGTCCCGTCGGGCGCCGTGCCGGTACGGCGGGGCGGTGCGCCGGCGTCCGCCCGGGCGGCCGGTCTGCGGGGGCCGGGGACCGGTGACTGCGTTGCGGAAGGGCTCAGTCGCAGTTCGTATTCGCCGGTGTCCGGATTGAGCACCCACTGGTCTGCGGGGTCGATGTCGTCCGCCCGCCCACGGCCTTGCGCGTCCACGGTTGTCCGAATCCTCCGTCGGGAACGCGGCGCCTTCCCCCTCAAAGGCGCTCGGGTCTCGGTGAAACAGTGCACGACCCCAGGACGGACCTCGCGGCCGGATGCACCGGATCGCTCACACTATCCGCCCAGTTCAGCGTCCAGCGACGCCGGTGACAAATTCCGCATGCCTACACCTGGGCAATCCGGCTCATTTTCCTGGACGCACGTCCGGTGTTTCACCGTGCGGATCACGCGCACGTGCGTTCGGCGGCCGTGTTCCCGCGGAACGTCGGTGTGGGGGAGGGGGAACGTCCGGCTGCCGGGCTGCCGCCCTTCCCGTCCGTCTCCGCGGCCTGCTTCGGCGCCCGCGGGACCACCGCCACGGGCTGGTCCGCGCGCAGCCGGCCGAACAGCTTCTGCGCCTGCGGCTCCACGAGTTGGTCACGGTTGGCGTCGTAGACGTACGACTCCCTCGGCACGGTCAGGAACTGCACCCGTTCGACGGGGATGTCGCGCAGCCCGCGCACCAGTTGGTACATGCCGCGCAGACTCGCCAGCGCCGGATCGGTGGTCAGCGAGGAGGTCGCCGCGTCCAGCACCGGATACAGCTTCGCCGGGTTCAGCAGCACGTCGTTGCTCTGCATCTTGTTCACCAGCGCGGCGAGGAACCGCTGCTGGCGTTCCATCCGTTCGGTGTCGCTGCCGTCGCCGACCGACTTGCGGGCCCGCACGTAGCCGAGCGCCTGCTCCCCGTCGAGCGTGACCTTGCCCGCGGGCAGTTTCAGCAGGGCCGCCTTGTCGTCCATGGGCTCCTTCAGGCACACCTGCACCCCGTCGACGGCGTCGACCATCTCCTTGAACCCGCTGAAGTCCACGACCACGTGATGGTCCATCCGAATGCCCGTCAGCTTCTCGACGGTCCGGATCGTGCACGCCGAACCGCCCACCTGGAAGGCGTGGTTGAACATGGCGAACACCGGCCGGCTGCGGCTGCCGTCCTTCTGCAGGCAGCCGGGGATGTCCACCATCAGGTCCCTGGGCAGCGACACGGCGGTGGCGCTGCGCCGGTTGGCGGCCAGATGCAGCACGATCGTCGTGTCCGACCGCTCGCTGCCCAGATCCCGCCCGTACGCGCTGTTGCCGGTCCCGGCCCGGGTGTCCGACCCGATCAGCAGGATGTTCTGCGCGCCCCGCACCAGCTCGGTGGGCCGCTCCCGTTCGTACCGCTCCAGTTCGCGGGCGGCCGCGTCATCGGCGGTGATGTTGTCGCTGAGCCTGGCGTACACCGCCCAGCCGCCCGCGGCGCCCGCCACGACCAGCGTGGCCAGCCCGAGCGCCGCCCCCCGCGCCCACCGCCGGCGGCGCCGCCGCACCAGCCCGTCGCCGGTGGCCGAGGCCCCCACACCGGGACCGAGGGCCTTGCCTGCGCTGTCGGCCACGGCCGGGGCACCCCCTTGAGGCGTACGAGCGTCGCGTCCTGCTCTTACGACCATGGCGGGGGTGTGGGCCGACAGCGCCTTCAGCTACTCCGACCGGGGGAACCGCGCGTCCTCGGGGTACCGGGGTACGGGCCCCGTCAGCGGCGCACCGACGTGACCCGCTCGCTCTCGATCCGCTGGGCGAGGGCCTCCTCACCGAGCCGGTCCAGATGCCGGCAGAGCACCACGGACCCCCCGACGGCCAGCGGCGACAGCAGTCCGGCGCCGACCCCCTCCCAGGTGTCGTACGGCAGCCCCGACAGCAACCTCGATCCGGGCCCCGTCAGATCGAGCGACGGCGCGTCCGCGAGCGCCCGCTCCACGACCTCGGCCCCGCTGAACTCGGCCCCGGCGACGATCAGCGCGGGCTCCTCGGGGTCCACCGGGGCGAAGGGCACGAACCGGTCCCCCTGACCCGGCACCTCCACGGCGTAGTCCAGGAAGCCCTCCGGGCTCTCCGGGAACCGCCCGCCCAGCGGCCGCAGCGCCAGCGCCACCCGCTCCCCCCGGCAGGTCCGCGCCGCCTCCAGCGCGTCCGGCCCGCTGACGACGACGTCCGCGGCCGCCGGGTCCCCGCCGAGGTCCGCCACCGCGCCCACCGACGAACAGGCCAGCAGCCACACGGCCGTCTGCCAGTGCGCGGGCAGCAGCAGCGCCACCCGGTCACCGGGCCCGGCGGACAGGTCGCCCTGGAGGAGGTTCGCGGTCTTGGCCACCCAGTTGGCGAAGGTGGCCACGGACAGTTCGACGCGTTCGCCCGTGGCGTCGTCGTAGAAGGTCACCAGCGGGCGGCCGGGGTCCGCGGCGAGCGCGGAAGCCAGCAGGTCGGCAGGGGTGCGATCGGTGGCGTTCACCCGGGACAGGGTACGCGCGGACGAGCGCGGGGCGCGGCGGGACCACCGGTACGGCACAGCGGCTCCCGACACCCCGTCAGTTCGCCGCGCTACCGCCCTGTTGCACATTTTTGTACGACTATGTCCAAGATCATCGCCATGCGTGGATTCCCGACTTCGACCACCGGCGCCCCGTCGATCGCCGTGTCCTCGATCGGCGTCGCCTGCGCCGCGGCCCTCGCGGCCGCGCTGCTGACCCTGCCCGCGAGCGCCGCACCCGCCCGGACCGCGCAGCCCGGCGCCTGGGGCGGCACCCGCTCGCTGCCCCTCGTCCCCCTCTCCCGCGAACGCGCCCGCGGCACCGCCCCGGAGCAGGGCCTGTTCCGGCGGGCGGTGAGCGCTTCTCGCTGGTCGGGGTCGTCTGGGACGATCCGGACGCCGAACTGCACGGCCGGGTCCAGGTGCGGACCCGGTCGGCGCGGACGGGGCGGTGGTCCGGCTGGCAGGACGTCGGCACCCACAACGCCGACCACGGCCCCGACCCGGGCACGGCGGAACGGGACACACGCCGGGCGCGGGGCGCGACCGCGCCGCTGTGGGTGGGCGACTCGGACGGCGTGGACATCCGCGTGCGCGCGGCGGGTGCGGGTGGCACCGGCCGGGGTGACACGGGTGCGCGGGGCGGTCGTACGGCCGTACCGGATCCCCCGCGGCCTCCGTTGCCCGCCGGACTGCACCTGGAGCTGGTCGACCCCGGCGAGGCGCCGCCGCCCGAGGGCGGCCCGGCCGACGCGCCCGGCACCGGGCCGCACTCGGAGGCGGCGCGCGCGTCGTCGGTCGCCAACACCGACATCGCCGCCTTCGGCGCCACACGGATCCCGGAGCTGGACAAGGCGGCGACCGAGCGCGAACTCGCCCGCCTGCAGGGGCCGTCGCGGGGGAAGCCGTACATCGGGCCGCGCCCGGCGATCGTCACGCGCCTCGGCTGGGGCGCCGACGAGTCACTGCGCGAACCCGGGTTCGTCTACACGAAGAAGCTCAAGGCGGTCTTCGTGCACCACACCTCTTCGGGTGACGACTACACCTGCGCCGAGGCCCCCTCCGTCATCCGCAGTATCCAGCGCTACCACGTCGAGAGCATGGGCTGGCGGGACATCGGCTACAACTTCCTCGTCGACAAGTGCGGAACCCTCTACGAGGGCCGGGCCGGCGGTGTGGCGAAGGCGGTCCTCGGCGCGCACACCGCCGGCTTCAACAGCAGCATGGGCATCGCCGTGATCGGCAGCTACGGCGCGACCAAGCCGCCCGGCGCCGTGGTGACGGCGCTCGCCCGGCTCGTCGCGTGGAAGTCCGGGCTCTACGGCGCCGACCCGCGCGGCACGACATATCTCACGTCGGGCGGTGGCAACCTCTACCCGAAAGGTAAGAAGGTACGACTGAACGTGATCTCCGGCCATCGGGACGGGTTCGCCACCGACTGCCCCGGCGCGTCGCTTTACGCCGAGCTCGGTGCGGCCCGTTCCGGCGCGGCGCGCTACCAGGGGCGCTGAGTGGGCCGGGATGCTCGTCCGGTGCCGTCGTCGGGGGCTCGCCGCACTCACACCGTTCTCTCACCGATCTCGTGGGAAACCGCGTGGTTGTCACGGATGCCGCCGCTACGGTCTGCATACACTGACCGGCCGAAACGAGTGAAACGAGTAGTTCGGCCGGTCCCGGCAGGAAGCAGAGACGACAGGTGACAGAAGCGATCCTCCTGGTCGGCGGCAAAGGCACCCGGCTGCGTCCGCTCACGGTGCACACGCCCAAGCCCATGGTCCCGGCCGCCGGGGTGCCGTTCCTCACGCACCAGCTGGCGCGCGCCAAAGCCGCCGGCGTGGACCACATCGTCCTCGCCACCAGCTATCTGGCCGAGGTGTTCGAGCCGTACTTCGGCGACGGCTCCTCCCTGGGGCTGCACATCGAGTACGTGACGGAGGAGGAACCCCTCGGCACGGGCGGTGCCATCCGCAACGTCGCCTCGCGTCTGCACTCCGGGCCCGACGACCCGGTGCTGATCTTCAACGGCGACATCCTCACGGGCCTGGACATCAGGGCGCTGGTGGACACGCACGAGAGCGCGGGCGCGGACGTGTCGCTGCACCTCACCAAGGTCACGGACCCTCGTGCCTACGGTCTCGTCCCCACGGACGAGACCGGCCGCGTCCTCGCCTTCCTGGAGAAGCCGCAGACACCGGAGGAGATCGTCACCGACCAGATCAACGCGGGGGCGTACGTCTTCCGCCGCTCGGTGATCGACACGATCCCGCTGGGCCGGCCGGTCTCGGTGGAACGCGAGACGTTCCCCGGCCTGCTCGCGGCGGGCGCCCACCTCCAGGGCATGGTCGACTCCACGTACTGGCTGGACCTGGGCACCCCCGCGGCCTTCGTCCGGGGCTCGGCGGACCTGGTGCTGGGCCGCGCCCCGTCCCCGGCCGTCCCCGGCCGCTGCGGCGACCGGCTGATCCTTCCCACGGCCACGGTGGCGCCGGACGCCAAGCTGACCGGCGGCACGGTGGTCGGCGAGGGCGCGTTCGTGGCCGAGGGCGCGCGGGTCTTCGGCTCCACGATCCTGCCGGGCGCGGTCATCGAGCCCGGCGCCGTCATCACCGACTCCCTCATCGGCACGAGGGCCCGCGTCGGCGAACGCACCGTCCTCACCGGCACGGTCATCGGCGACGGCGCGGTCATCGGCGCCGACAACGAACTCCGCGAGGGCGTCCGAGTCTGGTGCGACGCCCACATCCCATCAGGCGCGGTCCGCTTTTCATCGGATCAGTAGCCAGAGGCCCCCTGGGGGCCGCCGCCCCAGTAGCCACAGGGCCCCGGGACGCCGCCTAGACGGGGGCTGCGCCCCGGGCCCCCACGTACAGGGGGACGCGTCCGCCGGCCCTTCACCGCCGGTGCGTCGTGGCCGTTCGCGCAGTTCCCCGCGCCCCTTCGGGGCGCCGTAGCTGCGGGCAGTCGTGCCGCTGGGACGGCGCCCCACCCATCAGCGGCGAGACGGCGCAGGGCGTACCCCGTAGCTGCGGGCAGTCGTGCCTCCCCCAGTGCCTTAAGGGCCTGGGGGGACCCCCAGGCGGCACGGGTGGGCGGTGGGGGTCCCCCCGCTCGAGCGAAGCCGAGAGTGGGGGAGGCACCCCGCGAGCGCGGTGAGCGAAACACCGTGTGGGGCAGGGCAGCACCGGGCTCCCTGTGAGCGTGGGCCGGCGAGACACCGTGTGGGGCAACTGCAGCACCGGGAAACAACAACAGCCGAAACGCCGTAGGCACCCGCACTCTCACAGCAACCCGATGTCCACCCGAGGCATCTTCGGCGCCCGCCGGCCCGGAGCCAGCCCGCTCAACAGGATCAACCGGACCGCCCGATGCCGCTGCCCGGCATACGGCTCCAGCAACCGCAGCATCACCTCGTCGTCGGCATCCCGGTCCCCCGCGAGCGCCCACCCCACGATCCCCGGCAGATGCAGGTCCCCGACCGTCACCGCATCCGCCGCCCCATGACTGCGCTGCACGACCTCCGCCGACGTCCACGGCCCCACCCCCGGCACGACCTCCAGCCGCGCCCGCGCCTCGGCCGCCGGCATCCCCACCGCCTGCTCCAGCCGCGCAGCGACCCGCACGGCCCGCAGAATCGTCGAGGCCCGCTTGTCGTCGACCCCGGCCCGATGCCACTCCCAGGACGGGATCAACGCCCAGGTCCGCGGCGCCGGCATGACGAACATCGGCCGCTCGGACGCCCCCGCGGGCCCCGGCGCGGGCTCCCCGAACCGCCGTACCAGCAACCGCCACGCCCGATACGCCTCGTCGGTCGTGACCTTCTGCTCCAGCACCGACGGGATCAAGGACTCCAGCACCAGCCCGGTCCGGGTGAGCCGCAGCCCCGGCCGCCGGTGCCGCGCCAGCGCCACCACCCGGTGCCGGGGCACGAACGCCTCCGGCTCGTCGGCCGCGCCGAGCCACTCGGGCAACCGGTCCAGCAGCCACTCCGCCCCCGGCCCCCAGGCCTCGCCGAGCACCTCACCGCCGTACGCCCGCACCCGCAGCGTGCCCGGCCCGGCGGGCGTGCGGCAGGCCCGCCACACGGATCCGTCGGCGGTCGCCCGGAACGTGGGGTCGGCGGGCCCGCGCCGCAGCGGCCCGAGCACCAGCCCGAGATCGAGCGGCCCGACCGGCGCCCACCGCCGCACCCGCGCCGGCGCCGAGGCCTGCCGCGGTATCCCGGCGGCGGCGCCCGCGGGCACGCCGGTCTGTCCGCCGCGCACGGTCGTACGCGTGGGGCGCTGAGCGAAACGTCCTGCCACGAAGGGATCCTGGGGGTCTTGGGGGAGCCGGTGCCGCCGGCGCCGTCCCTACGAGACTAGGCGCTCACGGGAGAGCGGGTGGCTCGAACTCAACTCACCGCACCTCGACGAACGCCGCCGCGTCCCGCTCCGGCCGCGGTCTCGGCTCCTCGGCCGGATGCCCGACCGCCACCGCGCCCATGGGATCCCACTCCGCGGGCAGCGCCAGCACCTCGCGCACCACGTCCCGGCAGAACATCGTGGACGACACCCACGCCGAGCCCAGCCGCTCCCCGGCCAGCGCGACCAGCAGGTTCTGCACCCCGGCGCCCATCGCGACGACGAACATCTCCCGCTCGGCGCCGTCCCGCCGCGCGTCCCCGTAGTGGTGCGAGCCGTCCATGACGAGGCACGGCACGATCAGATACGGCGCGCCCCGCAGCACGTCACCGCGCCGCACCCGCTTCGCGATGGACTCCTCGCTCTTGCCGTCCCGGCGCAGGTCGGCGATCCAGGCCTCCCGCATCGCGTCCAGCAGCCGTGTCCGGGACTCCTCCGACTCCAGCAGCACGAACCGCCAGGGCGTGGTGTGGTGCGGGGCGGGCGCGGTGACCGCCGCGGCCACCGCGCGCCGTATCGCGCCGGGGTCGACGGGCTCGTCGGTGAACGCCCGCACCGTACGCCGCTGGGTCACCGCCTCCCGGACCGCCTCGGAGGTGCCGAGGCGGAACATGTCGTCCCGCGCGGTCCGCAGCAGCGCCCGCGCGCCCTCGCCGTCCTCGGGGGCCACTGCGTGGGGCAGGCCGCGCACCACGGCGACGGGCCGTCCGGCCGCCTTGCCCTTCACCAGGTCGCCCGCGGCGGCCAGTTCGTCCGCCGTGGCGACGACGGTCGCGCTCAGCGGATTGCCGTGCGCATCCGTGCCGCCGCGCAGGTCGTCCAGCACGCGTACCCCGGCCGCGCCGATCGCCACGTCCGTGAGCCCCGCGCGCCAGGGCCGTCCGAAGGTGTCGGTGACGAGCACGCCCACGTCGACGCCGAGGGCCGCGCGCAGGCCGTCGCGGATCTCGCGCGCGGACGCGTCCGGATCCTCCGGCAGCAACAGCACCGTCCCGGCGGGGGTGTTGGAGGCGTCGACCCCGGCGGCGGCCATGACCAGGCCCTGCCGGTTCTCCACGATGCGCAGCGCGCCGCGCCGGGCGACGACCCGGACGGTCTCGGCGTCGATGGCCGCCTCCCGGTCGGCCGCCCGTACGATCCGCCCCTCCGCCTTGGAGACGATCTTGGAGGTGACGAGCAGCACGTCCCCGTCGGCCAGCCCCGGCTCGGCGGCGGCGATCAGCTTGGCGAGATCGTCCCCGGCCCGCACCTCGGGAATCCCCTCCAGCGCCCAGACCCGGAACCCGCCGCCCTCACCTGACCCCGGCCCGGACGCCCCCACGACGGCCGTCCCCGCGCCGGGCCCCGCGATATCCGGCGCCTCCCGGCCGACCGTCGCCGCTCCCGAGCCGGCCGCCTCCGAGCCGGCAACGGCGCCCGTCCCGCCGGCCCCCGCCACTTCGGCGTCCGCGCCGGAAGCCACCGTACTCACGCTCCCCGCACCTCCTCGGCCAGTGCCAGGGCCTCCCGTGCCATCCGGGCGGCCGCGTCGACGTCGGTCATCATCAGCGGTACGGCCCGGCAGCGGATGCCGTCCGCCTCGACCTGCTCGACCGCGGCCGCGTCCACGGTGTCGACCAGCCAGCCGTCCAGCAGTCCGGAGCCGTAGTGCTCGGCGACCGCGGCGGCCGTGGACTCCACGCCGATCGCGGCGAGCACCTTGTCGGCCATGCCGCGCACCGGCGCGTCCCCGACGATGGGGGACAGGCCGATCACGGGCACGCCCGCGTCCGCGATGGCCTCCCGGACGCCGGGCACGGCGAGGATGGTGCCGATGGACACGACCGGGTTGGACGGAGGGAAGAGGATGACGTCCGCCTCGGCGATGGCCTCCAGCACGCCGGGCGCCGGCTTGGCCTGCTCGGCGCCCACCGGGACCACGGCCTCGGCGGGGACACAGGCCCGCAGCCGTACCCAGTACTCCTGGAAATGGACCGCCCTGCGCTCGCCGTCGACCTCGACGGCCACGTGCGTCTCCACGCGGTCGTCGGTCATCGGGATCAGCTTCACGCCCGGCTTCCAGCGGTCGCACAGCGCCTCGGTGACGGCGCTGAGGGGATAGCCCGCGCCGAGCATCTGCGTGCGCACGATGTGCGTGGCGAAGTCCCGGTCGCCGAGGCCGAACCAGTCCGGCCCGACCCCGTAGGCCGCCAGCTCCTCCTTCAGGTGGAAGGTCTCGTCGTCCCGCCCCCAGCCCTGTTCCTCGTTGATGCCGCCGCCCAGCGTGTACATCACCGTGTCCAGGTCCGGGCAGACCTTCAGCCCGAAGAGGTGGATGTCGTCGCCGGTGTTGCCGATCACCGTGACGTCCGCGTCCGGCGCGGCCTGCTTCAGGCCGCGCAGGAACCGGGCACCACCGATGCCGCCTGCCAGAACCACAATGCGCATGACCCCAAGTCTTGCAGGCGGCTACGACAACGCGTCAGGCAGTCACCGGACGAGCCTCGCAGTGCGGGGCCGTGTGCATCGGCATCGCGGTCAGGCCCGGGTGGTACACGTGCAGGCTGACCGCGGGTTCCAGGGCGTCGTTGACGACCTCGTGGACGTACCCCGGCGCGAACACCCGCTGCGCGCCTGACGCCAACGCGCGCGTGGCGCGTTCGGTGCGCTCGGTGAGGGTGCCCTCCAGGACGGTGAGGACTCCGGAGGAGCGGCCGTGGTCGTGCAGCCCGCTGCCCTGCCCCGGCACCCAGGACAGCAGCCACACCTCGTATCCGGGTCCGCTGCGCAGCCGGTGGTACCAGCGGGTGGTCGCGTCGTAGCGGACGAGGTGGGCCCACTGGGAGCGGTCGGCGGCGATGGAGCGGGCGAGCCCGACGAACTCGGCCACGGTCGCCGGGTGCTCGCGCGGCGGCTGGAGCAGGTGCGGGACCTCGAGGATGTCGCCGGCGATCTGGAGGTCGTTGTCGCTGTTCATGGGGGGTGCCTGGTTCCTCGGTACAAGAGGGTCGGAGGGAACGGGCGCCGGGTCCGGGACGACTCGGCGTACAGCTGGAGCGGGTACGGCTCAACAGCTGGAACAGCGACAACAGCTACAGCGGCACTGGGCAGCACCGATGGACCCGGCGGTGCGGGTCGAGGTGAGTGCCGAGTGCGCGAGCATGCCCACTAGGACACCGGTTCACACCTGAGCTGTCAACTTCGGGGCCGCCATGTGGGACAGGTTTCACCTCATCCGGTTCATCCGGCAGGCGAAAGGTTTGTTCATCGGGAACCCGGGACACATGGCGCACAACCGAGCGTTCAAGCCTCGTGCAACGCGATCGAACGCGGGGACGTCTTTCTTCGTACAGAGGTCTGTACGAGGTTCGGCCGCCCTCCCGGGCCTCGCCTGCGTGTCAAGGTATATGGCGATTTGAACACTTTCCGCACGGCCTTGGTTCCGCAGAGTGAATAACGGGCCCAATAGCAGATCTCGGCTTGACTCGCCCGGAGCAGCACACTTGTAATTTCACTCGTGTCGTTCAGCCGAAATCGGTAGCGACGGCTACACACGGGGACGCGAAAGACAGACGAGGGGCGCACATGACCGAGCTGGTGCAGCAACTGCTGGTCGACGACGCGGACGAGGAACTCGGCTGGCAGGAGCGCGCGCTGTGCGCCCAGACCGACCCCGAGTCCTTCTTCCCCGAGAAGGGCGGCTCCACCAGAGAGGCGAAGAAGGTCTGCCTCGCCTGCGAGGTCCGCTCCGAGTGCCTCGAGTACGCCCTCGCCAACGACGAGCGCTTCGGCATCTGGGGCGGCCTGTCCGAGCGGGAGCGCCGCCGGCTCAAGAAGGCCGCCGTCTGAGCGCGCACACGCACGCTCATTCACACCAAAACGTCACGAACGGCCCGTCACCGGTGGGTTATCCACAGGCGGCGGGCCGTCGTCATGGCCAGCCGATAGTGTGGTCGCTCGTCCGAGACGCCCCGCTGTCCTTTCGGCCCCCGAGAGGGCGCGGGCGTCCACCGCAGTCCATCGAACCGGGGCCCGTACCTCGATGTCCGTGCACAGCCAAACGGCAGCCCAAGCCGGCGCCGCCACACCTGAGTTCCCGCGCCATGTGGTGACCGCGGTCCTCGTCTCCCACGACGGCGCCCGCTGGCTGCCCGACGCCCTCGCCGGGCTGCTCGGCCAGGAGCGCCCCGTGCAGTACGCGGTGGCCGCCGACACCGGCAGCGCGGACGACTCCGCCCGGCTGCTCACCGAGTCCCTCGGCGACGCGAACGTCCTGCACCTCGCCCGCCGCACCGGCTTCGGCCAGGCGGTCGAGGAGGCGAGCCGCACCGCCCCGGTGCTCACCCCCGAAGAGCTGCCCTACCTCAAGCGCCCCAGCGGCTGGGACCCCGTCACGCGCACGTGGCGCGACGACGCGTACGACCTGCCCGAACTGCCGCACGGCGAGCCCATCCACTGGCTCTGGCTGCTGCACGACGACTGCGCCCCCGAACCCGACGCCCTCGCCGAACTGCTGCGAGTCGTCGACAACGAACTGGAGCTGGGCCGCGACGACGTGGCCGTCGTCGGCCCCAAGCTGCGCGGCTGGTACGACCGCAGGCAGCTGCTGGAGGTCGGCGTCTCCATCGCCCACTCCGGCCGCCGCTGGACCGGCCTGGACCGCCGTGAACAGGACCAGGGCCAGCACGACCACGTGCGCACCGTGCTCTCCGTCTCCACCGCCGGCATGCTCATCCGCCGTGACGTCTTCGAACAGCTCGGCGGCTTCGACCGCCGGCTGCCCCTGATGCGCGACGACGTCGACCTGTGCTGGCGCGCCCACGCCGCCGGCCACCGCGTCCTGATCGCCCCCGACGCCGTCGTCCGGCACGCCGAGGCGGCCTCCCGCGAGCGCCGCGCCGTCGACTGCGTCGGCCGCACCGCCGCCTCCCCGCACAAAGTCGACAAGGCCGGCGCCGTCTACACCCTGCTCGTCAACACCCGCGGCGCCGCCCTGCCCTGGGTGTTCGTGCGGCTGGTGCTCGGCACGCTCCTGCGGACCGTCGCCTACCTCGTCGGCAAGGTGCCCGGCCAGGCCGTCGACGAGATCCGCGGCCTGCTCGGCACCCTGCTGCGCCCCGAGCGGATCATCGCCGCCCGGCGCCGCCGCGGCCGCCCGCAGATCGACAAGGCCGAGCTGCGCCGGCTCTTCCCGCCGCCCGGCGCCACCATCCGGGCCACCGTCGAACAACTCGCCGCCAACTTCACCAGCGGCACCGACGACACCTCCCCGGCCGGCCGGCACGGCGGCGCCGTGGAGTCCGGGCCCGGCGGCGACGACGCCGACTTCCTGCAGATCGAGCAGTTCGCCCGGCTCAAGCGGATCGCCCGCAGGCCCGGCCCCGTGCTCTTCCTCGCCCTGCTGCTGATCTCCCTGGTCGCCTGCCGCGCCCTGCTCGGCGGCGGCGCCCTCGGCGGCGGCGCCCTGCTGCCCGCCCCGGCCGGCGCCGGCGACCTGTGGTCCCACTTCGCCGACAGCTGGCACCCGGTCGGCGCGGGCGGCACCTCCTCCGCCCCGCCCTACCTCGCGATCCTCGCCGCCTTCGCCACGCTCCTGTTCGGCTCCACCGGACTCGCCGTCACCGTCCTGCTGGTGGCCTCCGTGCCGCTCGCCGGATTCACCGCCTACTTCGCCTCCCGGCCGCTCGTCACCTCCCGGCTGCTGCGCGCCTGGGCGGCCGTGGCCTACGCGTTCCTGCCCGCCACCACCGGCGCCCTGGCCGGCGGCCGCATCGGCACCGCCGTCCTCGCCGTACTGCTGCCGCTCATCGCGCGCGCCGGCATCGCCGCGAGCGGCCTCGCGAACCGCTCCGGCGCACGCGGCAGTTGGCGCGCCACCTGGGCCTACGCGCTGCTGCTGACCATCACCACCGCCTTCACGCCGATCGTCTGGCCGATCGCGCTGCTCCTCGGCATCGGCGTGCTCGTGCTGCGCCGCGGCGACCTGACCGCGCACGCCCTGCGCTTCCTCGCCCAGCTCGGCACCCCGCTGCTGGTCCTCGCCCCCTGGTCGCTGACCCTGTTCCCGGGCGGCTTCTTCAAGGAGGCGGGCCTGGCCTACGGCCCGTCGGCCGCCTCCGCGCTCGACCTGCTCGGCGCCAGCCCCGGCGGCCCCGGCACCGTGCACGGCCTGATGCTCATCGGCATCGTCCTCGCCGCCCTGGCCGCGCTCCTGCGTTCCGAACGCCAGCTGGCCGTCCGCACCGCCTGGGCCGTCGCCCTGCTGGGCCTCGTCCTCGCCGTCCTGTCCAACAGGTCCGCCTGGGCCGGACCGGCCACCCTCGTCTACGGCATCGCCCTGCTGGCCGCCGCCGCCCTCGGCGCCGACGGCGCACGCGCGCGTGTGGCCGAGCAGAGCTTCGGCTGGCGCCAGCCCGTGGCCGCCCTGATCGCCTTCGCCTCGGCCGCGGGCCCGCTGCTCGTCGCCGCCGGCTGGATGATCGGCGGCGCCGACGGCCCGCTGGAGCGCCGCGACCCGACCCAGGTGCCCGCGTTCGTCGCCGAGGACTCCGCCACCGGCGACCGGGCCCGCACCCTGATCCTGGACAGCGACTCCCCCGCGCGCGTGCGCTACACCCTGGTCCGCGGCTCCGGCGCCCGCATGGGCGACGCCGAGGCCGGCGCCGCCGACGGCGCGGACACCCGGCTGGACAAGGTCGTCGCCAACCTCGTCGCCGGCTCCGGCGCCGACCAGGCCGACGAACTCGGCGGCTTCGCCGTGCGGTACGTCCTCGTCCGCCAGGGCGCGCCCCGGGACATCACCCGCGTCCTCGACACCACCCCCGGCCTGACCCGGCTCAGCCAGCAGAACGGCAGCGCGCTGTACCGCGTCGACCAGGAGGTCTCCCGCGCGGCCATCGTCCCCGTCGGCGGCTCGGGCGCCGGCCGACCGGTCAGTGCCGGACCGGTGGAGATCCACACCACCGTCCCGGCCGGCTCCGCGGGCCGCGTCCTGCGCCTCGCCGACACCGCCTCCGACGGCTGGACGGCCACCCTGAACGGCAAGCCGCTCACCCGCACCACGGTCGACGGCTGGGCCCAGGGCTTCCAGCTGCCCGCCGACGGCGGAAAGCTGGACGTCACCTACGACGACCCGATCACCCACACCGCCTGGCTGTGGCTCCAGGGCGCGCTCGCCGTCGTCCTGGTCGTCCTCGCCCTGCCCGGCCGCCGCCGCGACGTCGACGACGATCTCCCCGAGATCGAGCCGCTGCCCGCGCAGGCCACCGCCGGGGAGGGCCGCCGCGCTCGCCGCCTGCGCGCCCAGGCCGAGGAGCAGGCCGGTGAGCAGGCCGCCGGCGAGCAGCCCACGGCGCCGCCCCTGCCGGAGCAGCCCCCGGCCGCCGTACCGCACCAGCAGGCGTACGGCGAGTGGGAGCAGGACTCCTATGCGAACGCCGGCTACCCGGCCTACGGAGCCGACCAGTACCAGGACGGCGCTCCGTACCAGCCCTCCGGCCACGACCAGCAGACGTACCCGGCCGACCCCTATCAGCAGCCCGGCCAGTACGACCCGTACGCCTACGACGGCACAGGCGGCCCGGTGCCGTACGACCCGGCGGCCTACCAGCAGGGCTACCACCCGGCGTACGACACCCAGCAGGGTTACGACCCCGCCCAGCAGGGTTACGACCCCGCCCAGCAGGGCTACGACCCGGCCCAGCACCCCCACGGCACCGGCAGCGAGCGCCCCGACGGGAGCCAGCAGTGAACCGCACCACCCTGTCCCTGACCGCCGCCACCGGCGCACTGGCCGCCGTCACCGCGTTCGCCGCGCTCGCCGGCCCGACCGCGTCCGGCGCCTCCGCCCCCAAGGCGGCCGCCGAACTCCCGGTGGAACGCACGAGCCTGCTGTGCCCGGCACCGAGCATCTCGGACATAGCCGACACGTCGTACACGTCGTTCACACCCGTCACCCAGGGCACGGCGAGCACGGGCAAGGCCCGACTCCAGGCGGCCGACGGTCAGTTGGCGGACGGCTCGGACAACTCCGGGACCAGCAAGGGCGCCAAGGGCGGCAAGGGCTCCAAGGACGGCAAGAAGACGGCGGACCAGCCGGTGCTCACCCCCAAGGCGCCCGGCACCCCGGTCACCGGCGACACCTCAGGCGCCGACGCGCCCGCGCTCATCGGCACCGCCGACGGGAAGTTCGCGCCCGGCTGGACCGTGCAGGAGACCACCGAGGTCGCCGCCGGCACCGGCCGCGGCCTCCAGGGCGTCACCTGCACCACCGCGGACACCGACTTCTGGTTCCCCGGCGCCAGCACGGCCGCCGACCGCACCGACTACCTCCACCTGACCAATCCCGACGACTCCGCCGCGGTCGTCGACATCGAGCTGTACGGCAAGGACGGCGCGATCAAGTCCCCGCTGGGGGAGAACCAGACCGTCCCGCCGCACGCGAGCAAGCCGGTCCTGCTCTCCACGCTCACCGACGAACGGCAGGCCGACCTGACCGTGCACGTCAGCGTGCGCAGCGGCCGGGTCGGGGCGTCGGTGCAGGCCCTGGACGACAAGGCGGGCGGCGACTGGCTGGCGGCGTCCGCCGACCCGGCCGGCAGCCTGGTCCTGCCCGGCATCCCCAAGGACGCCACCGACGTGCGCCTGATCGCCTTCACCCCGGGTGGCGACGACGCCGACCTGAAGGTCCGCCTGGCCTCACCGGACGGCCTCATCGCCCCGGCGGGCAACGACACCCTGCACGTGAAGTCCGGCATGACGACCACGGCCGACCTCGGCGACGTGACCAGAGGCGAGGCGGGCTCCCTCGTCCTGACCCCCACGGACCAGTCGGTGCCGGTCGTCGCGGCCCTGCGGGTGGTCCGGGGCAAGGGCGACAAGCAGGAGACGGCGTTCATCCCGGCCACCGCGCCCGTCGGCACGCGCGCGACCTCGGCCGACAACAGCGCCAAGGGCACGACCCTCTCCCTGACCGCGCCCACCGCCACGGCCACGGTCAAGGTCACGGCCTCGGCGGGCAGCGACGGCGGCACGGCGACGACGAAGACGTACACCATCAAGTCCGGCACCACGCAGGACGTAGCCGCCCCGGTCCCCTCGGGGCTCAAGGGCACCTACGCCCTCACCGTCGAAACCGTCTCCGGCGGCCTCGTCTACGCCTCCCGCACCCTCTCCGCCCCCGAATCCGGAGTCCCCGGCTTCACCATCCAGCCCCTCCCGAACGACCGGGGCCTGGTAGCGGTACCGAGGACGTCGGAGGACTTGTCGGTACTGCAGAAGTAAGGCCGGCGTGTGACTGCGGGGCAGGGGTGTTGCCGGGGCGCCGCCCACCCGGCCCCGACGGTCGCGCCCGCGCAGATGCAGGCAGCGGCACCCCGCAAGCGCGGGCAAGCGAAACACCCCTTGCCCGGCGTCAGTACCGCGCACTCACAGGCACCGGGCAACTGAAAAGCCTGGCTGGCGCCAGCACAGGGCACTCCGCACGCACCGGGCAACCCGAAACGCCAATCGGCCGGCGCCAGCACAGGGCACCCACGCACCGCCGCAGCCCTAGTCCTCCCCGTACCGAGGATCCACAGTCTCCGGAGTCAGCCCCAGCAACTCCGCCACCTGCTCCACGACCACCTCGTGCACCAGCGCGGCCCGCTCGTCCCGCCCCTTGGTCCGGATCTCCACCGGCCGCCGGTACACGACCACCCGCGCCCGCCGCCCGTCCCGCGCGGGAACGACCCCGCCCAACGGCACGGCCTCGTCATTCCACGCCTGCTCGCCCCGCCCGTCCAGCCGGGGCACCTCCAGCACGAGGAAATCGATGTCGGCCAGCTGCGGCCAGCGCCGCTCGAGACGGTCCACGGAGTCCTGCACCAGGTCGGCGAACACATCGGCACGGCTGGCCGCCAGCGGCACCTGCGGCGGCGCGATCGGCCCCCGCATGCCCCGTCCGTGACGATCACGGCGGCGGGGCCCGGGGCCGGCGGCACGGGGCGGTACACGGTTGTCCATCACTGGGGAAGCGTAATCCCCGCTCGCGCCCCCCGCCCGCCCCCACACGGCAACCACCCTCCCACCCGACGTCCCACCCGACGAGCCCCCCAGGCCCACCCCCACCAGCCGTCCCCATCCGACCGCAACCACCCCACCCCACCCCACCCCAGCCGATCAAGATCCCCGCCGATCAGCCCACCGCCGATCGGCCGCACCTTGTTTCGACCGGCCCTCTCCGCGTCGTGTCGCAGGATGACCATTCCAGCCAACGTCTGGCTCGTTTCCGTAACCCTCCAAGACCGCCGAACTCAAGGCAATTGACGGTGTTTGTGTCGACTCATGACCGTATCGAGTCACGCGCAAAACCCGCCGAGACCCCGTCCACGCAGGTCAGCAGGGACTCCCCGAAGGGGTGTGTGGGGCGTTTCACAGCACGACACGGTGGAGTGACCTGGTGGAGAGTCGTCGCGGCCCGCTCAAGAGTGCGGTACCGTCCAACGTCGTGAGCCCTGTACGTCGCTGTTCGCGCACCGCCTGCGGCCGACCCGCCGTCGCGACGCTGACGTACGTCTACGCCGACTCGACCGCGGTCCTCGGCCCGCTCGCCACCTACGCCGAGCCGCACTGCTACGACCTGTGCGCCGAGCACTCCGAACGCCTCACCGCCCCCCGCGGCTGGGAGGTTGTCCGCCTCCTCGACGGCTCCGCTCCCGCGCGGCCCAGCGGCGACGACCTGGAGGCGCTCGCCAACGCCGTGCGCGAGGCGGCCCGCCCCCAGGAGCGCGCGGCCGGGGCCGGCGGCGGAGCCCGTGCGGCGGACCCCATGGAAGTCGCCCGCCGCGGCCATCTGCGCGTCCTGCGCTCCCCGGACAACTGAGGCCGGCCTAGAAGCCGTTCGGAGCCGGCCCGAACCCAGACGGTAGCGACCAGCGGTCACGACCAGGTGTCCACCAGGTGTCCGCACAACATGCCCTTACCCCGGACGGGTAGTTTGTGGGCACCCATAGGACTTTCAGGAGGGTTGGCCGTGGTTGCTGATCTGTCGCAGATCGTGAAGGCGTACGACGTACGCGGAGTGGTTCCGGACCAGTGGGACGAGTCGCTGGCCGGGCTCTTCGGCGCCGCCTTCGCGGAGGTGACGGGCGCGGCGGCCGTCGTCGTCGGCCACGACATGCGGCCCTCGTCCCCCGGCCTGTCCCGCGCCTTCGCGCGCGGCGCCGCCGACCGCGGCGCCGACGTCATCGAGATCGGCCTGTGCTCCACCGACCAGCTGTACTACGCCTCGGGCGCGCTGAATCTGCCCGGCGCCATGTTCACCGCCTCCCACAACCCGGCCCAGTACAACGGCATCAAGCTGTGCCGCGCGGGCGCGGCCCCGGTCGGCCAGGACACCGGCCTGACGCAGATCCGCGAACTGGCCGAGCGCTGGCTGGAGTCGGGCGCCCCCGAGCCGGTCGACCGGCCGGGAACCCTGTCCTCCCGCGAGACGTTGGAGGATTACGCGGCGCACCTCCGCTCCCTCGTCGACCTGACCTCCATCCGCCCCCTGAAGGTCGTGGTCGACGCCGGCAACGGCATGGGCGGCCACACGGTCCCCTCGGTCTTCGCCGGCCTGCCCCTGACCCTCGTGCCGATGTACTTCGAACTGGACGGCACCTTCCCCAACCACGAGGCCAACCCGCTCGACCCGGCCAACCTCGTGGACCTGCAGAAGCGGGTCCCTGCGGAGGGCGCCGACCTCGGCATCGCCTTCGACGGCGACGCCGACCGCTGCTTCGTCGTGGACGAGAACGGCGACCCGGTCTCCCCGTCCGCGATCACCGCGCTGGTCGCCGCCCGCGAACTCGCCCGCCACGGCGGCAAGGGCACGGTCATCCACAACCTGATCACGTCCCGTACGGTCCCGGAGGTCGTGAAGGAGAACGGCGGCGCCCCGGTCCGCACCCGCGTCGGCCACTCCTTCATCAAGGCCGAGATGGCCCGCACCGGGGCGATCTTCGGCGGCGAGCACTCCGCGCACTACTACTTCAAGGACTTCTGGAACGCCGACACGGGCATGCTGGCCGCCCTGCACGTCCTCGCGGCCCTCGGCGGCCAGGACGGCCCCCTGTCCTCCCTCGTCGCCCAGTACGACCGCTACGCCGGCTCCGGTGAGATCAACTCCACCGTCGCCGACCAGGCCGACCGCCTCGCCGCGATCCGCTCCGCGTACGAGGGCCGCGCCGACGTCACCCTCGACGACCTCGACGGCCTCACGGTCGCCGCCGCCGACTGGTGGTTCAACGTCCGCCCCTCCAACACCGAGCCGCTCCTGCGCCTCAACGCCGAGGCGAAGGACGAGGCGACGATGGCCAGGATCCGCGACGAGGCGCTGGCGATCATCAGGGCGTGAGCGAACGCGGGGCACGACGGACCGGGGCGGCACTTCCCGGCGGCCCAGGCCGGCGCCGCCGCCCCTCGCCTTTCCACAGCCGAGCCTGGCGGACGAACCCGCCACCCAGAGCACGCACCCCCCGGGCCGCGCCCAGAGCACGCACCCCCCGGGGCGCCCGGGGCACGTACCCCCGGGTCGCCCAGGGACTGCAGCCCCTGGGGCCCTAGGCCACGCACCGCCTGGGTCGCCCAGGGCACGCACTGCCTGGGTCGCCCCGGGCACGCAGCGCCTGGGTCGCCCAGGGCACGCACTGCCTGGGTCGCCCAGGGCACGCACTGCCTGGGTCGCCCCGGGCACGCAGCGCCTGGGTCGCTCAGGCCACGCACCGCCTGGGTCGCTCAGGGCACGCACCGCCGGGCTGCCCAGGGCACGCACCCCCTGGGCCGCCCAGGGCACGCACCATCCGGGCGGCCAAGGGACGCAGCCTCTGGGCCCCTAGGGGACGCACCTCCTGGGCCGCCCACGGAACGCACCCTTGGGTGACACCCCGGCCCACCCCACCCGCCAGCGGTACGCTGACCACCGGCCAGAGAAACGACCCCCCGAAGGGAAACCCCATGCCGCTCGAAGCCGGCCTCCTGGAGATCCTCGCCTGCCCGGCCTGCCACGCCGCCCTCAAGGAGCAGGACACCGAGCTGATCTGCACCGGCCAGGACTGCGGCCTCGCCTACCCCGTCCGCGACGGCATCCCGGTCCTCCTCGTGGACGAGGCCCGCCGTCCCGCGTGACGACGCCCTTCGCGTCGTAGACGAACGTCGTAGAAACCCGCACAGGATCCCGGCGATCGGAGCCCCCATGCTGGACGAATCGCTGCTCGACACCCCGGAGGGCCTCGCCGAGGCCGACCGCCGAGGCCTGCTGCGCGGTGCCGCCGAGGCCGGCGCCCGCGTCCGCACCGCCGTCCGGCACGCCACAGAGGCCGGCGTCGGCGACCTCAAGCCCGACGGCCGCCCCCGCGCCGTCCTCATCGCCGGCCCCGGAGCCGCCGCCACCCACACCGCCGACCTCCTCGGCACCCTGGCCGGCGCCGGCAGCCCCGTGGTCCGCCTGGCCCCCGCCGGTGTCGCCCCGGCCGCCGGCGCCCTGCGCTGGGAGCTGCCGGGCTGGGCCGGCTCCGTCGACCTGCTCCTGATCGCCACTCCGGACGGCACCGAGCCCAGCCTCACCCTCCTCACCGAACAGGCCTACCGCCGAGGCTGCTCGGTCGTCGCCGTCGCCCCGGCCGGCACCCCTCTCGCGGAGTCGGTCGCCGGCGCCCACGGCATGTTCGTACCGATGGCGACGGCGCCGTACGACCAGGAGGAACCGCTCGCCGCGTCCTCCCCGGGCGTGTTCTGGGCGCTGCTCACCCCGCTGCTGGCGCTGCTCGACCGGATCGGGCTGATCAGCGCTCCGCCGGACGCCCTGCAGAAGGTCGCCGACCGCCTGGACCACATCGCCGAGCGCTGCGGCCCCGCCATCGCCACCTACAGCAACCCGGCCAAGACCCTCGCCGCCGAACTCGCCGACGCGCTGCCCGTCGTGTGGACGGAAGGAACCTCGGCGGGCCCCGCCGGACGCCGTTTCGCCGCCGCCCTCGCCGAACTCTCCGGCCGCCCCGCGCTCGTCGCCGAACTCCCCGAGGCGCTCTCCGCGCACAGCGCCCTGCTGGCCGGTCCGCTGGCCGCAAGCGCCGACCCCGACGACTTCTTCCGCGACCGCGTCGAGGAGCCGCCCGCGCTGCACGCGCGCGTAGTGCTCCTGCGCGACCGC
Source organism: Streptomyces sp. NPDC007189 (assembly GCF_040703635.1). Lineage (NCBI taxonomy): Bacteria > Bacillati > Actinomycetota > Actinomycetes > Kitasatosporales > Streptomycetaceae > Streptomyces > Streptomyces sp. NPDC007189. Next base: position 8,636 of record NZ_JBEYEY010000017.1, on the reverse strand, counting down.
CCGCTCGGCGGCCTCACCGCCGCCCCCGCCGCCCGTGACGTGGCCCTCAGCCACGACACGCCGATCAGCGAACTCGAACCGGAGGAAGGCGGGGAACTGGAGACCCTCGCGGAACTGATCGCCGTCACGGATTTCGCCGCCGTTTACCTGGCGCTCGCTTCGAGGGCCTGATCTGGCAACGGGCCGGACCGCCCGCGCCCACCCAGCACCGCCCGCGGCACCGCGCGCGCCGGCTGGGCAGCCGTCGTCACCGAGACAGAGAAGACACATGGACCGCCTCCACAACACCATCCGCCCCTACGCCTGGGGTTCCCCCACCGCCATTCCGCAGCTGCTCGGTGTCGAGCCGACCGGTGAGCCGCAGGCCGAGATGTGGATGGGCGCCCACCCGGGCGCACCCTCGCGCACCGCGCGCGGAAGCCTCGTCGAGGTCATCGACGCGAACCCGGAGGCGGAGCTGGGCAAGGAGGCCGTGGCGAGGTTCGGCCCGCGGCTGCCCTTCCTCCTCAAGATCCTCGCCGCGGGCGCGCCCCTGTCCCTGCAGGTGCACCCCGACCTGGAGCAGGCGAAGGAGGGGTACGCCGACGAGGAGCGCCGCGGCATCCCGGTCGACGCCCCGCACCGCAACTACAAGGACGCCAACCACAAGCCCGAACTGATCTGCGCGCTCACCGAGTTCGACGGCCTGTGCGGCTTCCGCGCCCCGGCCCGGGCCGCCGACCTGCTCGAGGCGCTCGGCGTCGCCTCCCTCAAGCCGTACGTCGACCTGCTGCGCGCCCAGCCGGAGGACGCGGCCCTGCGCGAGGTGCTCACCGCGATCCTCACCGCCGACCCGGAGGCGATGGCGCAGACGGTCGCCGAGACCGGCGCGGCCTGCGCCCGCCTCGGCGGCGACCACGCCCCCTACGCCGACATCGCCCGGCACTACCCGGGCGACCCCGGCGTCATCGCGGCCATGCTGCTGAACCACGTCCGGCTGCAGCCCGGCGAGGCCCTGTTCCTCGGCGCCGGCGTCCCGCACGCCTACCTGAACGGCCTCGGCGTCGAGATCATGGCCAACTCCGACAACGTCCTGCGCTGCGGTCTGACGCCCAAGCATGTCGACGTCCCCGAACTCCTGCGGATCGTCCGTTTCCGGGCGACCGACCCGGGCGTGCTGCGCCCGGAGGCCTCCCCGGCGGGCGAGGAGGTCTACGACACGCCGATCGACGAGTTCCGCCTCTCCCGGTACGTCCTGCCCGAGGGCGGTGCCTCCCGCGACCTCACCCTCGGCACCCCGCAGATCCTGCTCTGCACCGCCGGCGCGGTCCGGGCCGGCGAGCACGAGCTGGGCCCCGGCCAGTCGGTCTTCGTCCCGGCCGACGAGACGGTGAAGGTCTCGGGCGCGGGCACGCTCTTCCGCGCCACTGTGATCGTATGACCGGGGTTGTGGATACCTGACGCGGCGATGCCCGGCCGGGCTGCAAGAATGGCCCCCCGGCAAAGGCCGGGCAAAGCCGGGCACGCGCCCGGACGGCGTGGCCGTACGAGGGAGGACTCCGCGGGCTCGACAGGCTCCGCGGGGTCCGAGGGGCTCCAGAGGCGAAGGGACAACGCGAACACATGAGCGCGTCAGGCGGTACCAGGGCGATCGTGGCGGCACTGGGGGCCAACCTCGCGATCGCGGCGTCGAAGTTCGTGGCGTTCGCGTTCAGCGGCTCCTCCTCGATGCTCGCCGAGGGCGTCCACTCGCTCGCCGACTCCGGGAACCAGTTCCTGCTGCTCATCGGCGGCAAGCGCGCCCAGCGCGAGGCCACCCCGCAGCACCCCTTCGGCTACGGCCGCGAGCGCTTCATCTACGCCTTCCTGGTCTCCATCGTCCTGTTCTCCATCGGCGGCATGTTCGCCGTCTACGAGGGCTACGAGAAGATCAGCCACCCGCACGAACTGGAGCACTGGTACTGGCCGGTCGGCGTCCTGCTCTTCGCGGTCATCGCCGAGGGCTTCTCCTTCCGCACGGCCATCAAGGAGTCCAGCGAGCTGCGCGGCAGCCTGTCCTGGGCGCAGTTCATCCGCCGCGCCAAGGCGCCCGAGCTGCCGGTCGTCCTGCTGGAGGACTTCGGCGCGCTGATCGGCCTCGTCCTCGCCCTGCTCGGCGTCGGTCTCGCCGTGCTCACCGGCGACGGCGTCTGGGACGGCATCGGCACGGTCTGCATCGGTGTCCTGCTCGTCTGCATCGCCCTGGTGCTGGCCGCGGAGACCAAGTCGCTGCTGCTCGGCGAGGCCGCCGGCGCCGACGTGGTCAAGCAGATCGAGTCCGCGATGGTCGACGGCGACACGGTCACCCGCGTCATCCACATGCGCACGCTCCACCTCGGCCCCGAGGAGCTGCTGATCGCCGCCAAGATCGCCGTCCGGCACGACGACACGGCCGCCGAGGTCGCGAGCGCCATCGACGCCGCCGAGGCCCGCATCCGCGCCGCCGTGCCGATAGCCCGTGTCATCTATCTCGAACCCGACATCTACAGCGAGGCCGAGGCCGCCAAGGGCCCGGACCCGGAGGCCACCCCGGGCGGCCCGAACCCCCACACGGCCGGGCACTGAGGGCCTTTCGGCTCCCTCAGCTCCCCATCGGCCGCGCCGGCCAGGGCATCGGCGGCACCGGCGGCGCCTTCCGCCGCCGTACGGCGAGAAAGCCGATGCCCAGACCGGCGCCGACGAGGACCAGCACGACACCGAGGATCAGGCCCGTCCCCAGCAGCGCCGGACCCGTGCGGTCGTCCGTCACCCGGCCGCGTACCGCGTCCGCGGACACCGTCCCGCCCTGCTCGTCGAGGTGGTAACGCGAGTCCTGGGAGTTCGCGCGGTAGTCGCCGAGGAGGAACAACCGCCCCTGCGGGACCGTCACGTCGTACGGCGTGTGCGTGCCGTCGGCGTCACCGCCGTACACGTACGGCTCGTCGACCGGCCTGCCGTTCACGGTCAGCCGCTCCCGCCCGCCCACGAGCGTGCAGCACCTCACCCGGTCCCCGCCCACGCCGACGACCCGCTTCATGAGGGGCGCGTCGACCCCGTAGGACTCCGGCGGCGTGAACACCACCACGTCACCGCGCCGCACCTCGCTCCCGTCGACGCGCTCCCACACGACCCGGTCACCCTGCCCGTACGACGGCCGCATGCTCTCGCCGCCCACGCTCGAGACGCCGTACGCGGCCCGCCCGTAGGCGAAGGCGCCGATCCCCAGCACCACTCCCAGCAGCCCCACCACGAGCGCCGAGATCCCCAGCCCACGTCCCCGCCGTCCGCCCGCCATACCGCGCCCTCCCCATGCTTTTGTCAAGAGCGCGAAGAATAGCCCCCACCCGCCCACCCACTGCACGCGGTGCCTTCCGGCTGCGCACACCCGCCCCCCGGCGCAAGGGAGACCGTCTCCCGGGCGGCCGGAGCCCGCCTCCGGCCGGAACCGGCCGGAGGCGGACTGGGGCCGACCGGGCCGTCCGGTGTAGCTTGGGACGGAGCCAGACGTCGCTGCTGATGGCGGTCGGGCGGTCCCGTACGGACCGACCGAGGGAGAGAGGGCCTCCGACGGACTGCGCTGCGCGTACGTGGGCATGCCAGTGTCCTCTTCTCGGGCACTCGTGTGTCCGCCGCCGCGCAGACCAGCCGTACCCACCTCGACCCGAATACCGAGGAGCAGCTCGCAATGACGACTGTCGACAACCGACAGGACTTCAAGGTCGCCGATCTCTCGCTGGCCGAGTTCGGCCGCAAGGAGATCAGCCTCGCCGAGCACGAGATGCCCGGCCTGATGGCGATCCGCAAGGAGTACGCCGAGGCCCAGCCCCTCGCCGGCGCCCGCATCACCGGCTCCCTGCACATGACCGTGCAGACCGCCGTCCTCATCGAGACCCTGGTCGCCCTCGGCGCCCGGGTCCGCTGGGCCTCGTGCAACATCTTCTCCACCCAGGACCACGCGGCCGCCGCCATCGCCGTCGGCCCGAACGGCACGCCCGACAACCCGCAGGGCATCCCGGTCTTCGCCTGGAAGGGCGAGACCCTCGAGGAGTACTGGTGGTGCACCGAGCAGGCGCTGACCTGGCCGGACAGCCCCACCGGCGGCCCGAACATGATCCTGGACGACGGCGGCGACGCCACCCTCCTCGTCCACAAGGGCGTCGAGTACGAGAAGGCCGGTGAGGTCCCCGCCCTGGACACCGCCGAGTCCGACGAGCACCGCGTCATCCTCCAGCTGCTGCACCGCACCCTGGGCGAGAACCCCCAGAAGTGGACCCAGCTGGCCTCGGAGATCCGCGGTGTGACGGAGGAGACCACCACGGGTGTCCACCGCCTGTACGAGATGCAGCGCGAGGGCACCCTGCTCTTCCCGGCGATCAACGTCAACGACTCCGTCACGAAGTCGAAGTTCGACAACAAGTACGGCTGCCGGCACTCGCTGGTCGACGGCATCAACCGCGCCACCGACGTTCTGATCGGCGGGAAGACGGCCGTCGTGTGCGGGTACGGCGATGTGGGCAAGGGCTGTGCGGAGTCGCTGCGCGGCCAGGGCGCGCGGGTGATCATCACGGAGATCGACCCGATCTGCGCGCTGCAGGCGGCGATGGACGGCTACCAGGTGACCACGCTGGAGGAGGTGGTGGAGACCGCGGACATCTTCATCACCACGACCGGCAACAAGGACATCATCCTGGCGTCGGACATGGCGCGGATGAAGCACCAGGCGATCGTCGGCAACATCGGTCACTTCGACAACGAGATCGACATGGCGGGTCTGGCCAGGGTGCCGGGCATCGTCAAGGACGAGGTCAAGCCGCAGGTGCACACCTGGACCTTCCCGGACGGCAAGAAGATCATCGTGCTGTCCGAGGGGCGTCTGCTGAACCTGGGCAACGCCACCGGTCACCCGTCGTTCGTGATGTCCAACTCCTTCGCGGACCAGACGCTGGCCCAGATCGAGCTGTTCACCAAGCCCGACGCGTACCCGATCGGCGTGTACGTGCTGCCCAAGCACCTGGACGAGAAGGTCGCCCGCCTCCACCTGGACGCCCTGGGCGTCAAGCTCACCCGGCTGCGCCCGGAGCAGGCGGCGTACATCGGCGTCGACGCCGACGGCCCGTACAAGCCGGACCACTACCGCTACTGAGCCGGCGACTCCGGCGAGTCCGTAGTCCCGCTCACCGGGGAGCGCACCGGTGCACCGCCGCGCTCCCCGGCAGCAGACCCCCGAGGCAGGCCCCCGCACCCCCGTGCCGGGGGCCTGCCCCGTTGACCGGTCCCGCCGGAACCGCACGGGACCCCCGGAAGTCCGGACCGCACGAGACCAGCCCACGTCCGGCCGGACCCTCAGCCCGTCAAGCCCCAGGACCCCGATGCCCCGCGGCCGCTATTCGCTCCACGATCCGCACGGTCACACCCCCCTCGGTGAAGAACACTTCCAGTGCGCCCCCGGCCCGTCCGGCTGGCGCTATGTCTCCCGGCTGACCGACCCCGCCGGCACTCAGCGCGGCTCCGTCGATCTCGCCCTGGACGACCTCGGCCGCCCCATCCGCCTCGAACTCCACGCGGGGGAGTGGCAGGTGCGCGGCGCCGCCCTCGACGGCGTCACCTGGGTCCGCACCGACCCCACCGGAACCCACGCCACCGAAGGCAATGTGCGCGCCCACGCCTTCACCGGCACGTCCCCCGCGTTCCTCGTCGCCACCGCCCGTCTCCTGCGCCTCACCCCCTCGTCCGACGCGACCCGCGTACGGCTGGTCGCCTTCACCGACCCGGTCCTCGCCCCCCGCACCGTGGACCAGTCCTGGGCCTTGGTGAACAGCGAAGCACACGCCACTGACAACGGCCCCCTGATCGTGGACGAATACCAGGTCACAGCCCTGGACACCGGCGAACGGCACACCGTCCACATCGCCGGCGACGTCGTCCTGGCCGCCCCCGGGATCGAGCTGGAGGACCTGGAGTCACCGCCGTCGACGTTCGACTGATCGCCGGGGACGGAGAGAAGACGGGGACCGCTGGATCAGGACCGGCGACCGGCTGGATCGGCCGGCTCGGGGCCGGCATGGCCGCCGACGAGGGCCTGGCGGAACCGCTCCCCGCCTCTACGCCGGCGGTACGAAACCGGTGGCCGGCCGGTCAGCAGGCGGCTCGCCCTGCGCAGGCCGGGGAGGCACCGGCGACGGCGCAAGCGGATGCTGCGGATGCCGGGTCCAGTCCTGCGGCCGGCCTGGCTGAGCGGAGTGCGCCGGATCGCCCGCCGCGGGAGCCGGTGGCTGAGAAGAAGGGGCTTCATGAGCGGAGGGCGGCTGCGCCGCGACCGGGGGCCGATACATGGCCGGTGTGCCGGGCGCGGCCGCCGGCGGAGCGTAGCCACCGACGCCGTACGCCTGCCGTGCCTCACGTGACTGCCGTTCGTGTACCACCGCGGCAAGGAAGGCTGCCGCCGGCAGATCCGACGGCACCGGGGCGCCCGTGCGCGCGGCAAGGTCGGCCGCCAGCCGCTGCGCCATCGCCGTCGAGACCTGCGGGTCGAGCTGCCCCATCCGGGTCAGGTACTGCCGGACCGCGAGCCACAGCCCGTCCGGCACCGACGACAGGTCCAGCTCCGCGAACCGCCCCGCCAGCCAGGCGGGCGGCGGCGCGACGATGCCGGCCCGGCCCACCGGTATCCGCTCACGCACCACCAGGGTGCCCGCGAACACGTCCCCGAGCCGCCGGCCTCTCGCCGACAGCAGCGAGGCGATGCAGGCGATCACGCCGAACGTCAGCAGGATCTCGACCACACCGATCGCACCCCGCACCAGCGCGTGCCGGAACCGGATGGGGCCGCCGTCATCGCGCACCACCCGCAACCCGAGGGCCAGCTTCCCCAGCGAACGCCCATGGCTGAGGGTTTCCACCGCGACCGGCCCGCCGACCAGCACCAGCAGAAACGTCGCGATCGACAGCGCCACCTGCGCGGCCTCGTCCAGCGACGCGGTCGACACCACCACGGCGATGCTGACGACGACGTACGCGATCACGGCCACCGCCAGATCGAGCAGTACGGCCAGCGCCCTGCTCGGCAGCTTCGCCGGCCGCAGTTCGAGCGCCACCGCCTCGCCCGTCACCAGCTCACTCACGCCCGCCGTCCTCCCTTGATCTGCCCCCGGAAGCGCAAGTCTGCCAAGCTGTGAGCGCATCGCGCTGCAGTACTACGAGCTGACCGCGATCGAGACCATCCGCCACGAGCAGTCGACGACCAGCCGAGGAGCAGGCAGACCCGATGGACCTGGACGTCTTCGTCTCCGTACACCGAGCCGAATGGGACCGCCTCGACGCCCTGCTCCGCCGCCGGCGCCGCCTCAACGGCGCCGAAGCCGACGAACTCGTCGCCCTGTACCAGCGCACCGCCACTCACCTGTCCCTCATCCAGTCCAGCGCGCCGGACCCGCAGCTGACAGGCCGGCTCAGCCAACTCGTGGCACGCGCGCGTAGCGCCGTCACCGGCACCCGCCGCGCATCTTGGCGTGACGTCACACGATTCCTTGGCCAGGGCTTCCCCGCCGCCGTCTACCGCGCCCGCCACTGGTGGGTACCCACGGCACTGGTCTCCACAGCCATCGCGATCCTCCTGGGCTGGTGGATCGGCACCCACCCGGACGTACAGGCGTCGATCGCGGCGCCCAGCCAGCTGCGTCAGCTGACCCGACCCGGTGGCGAGTACGAGACGTACTACTCCAGCCACCCCGCGGCGGCCTTCGCCGCCCAGGTGTGGACGAACAATGCCCAGGCGGCCGCGATGTGCCTGGTCCTGGGCGTCTTTCTCGGCCTGCCCGTCCTCTGGATCCTCTTCGAGAACATGCTGAATCTGGGCGTCGGTATCGGCCTGATGTCCTCCGCCGGCCGGCTCGACACCTTCCTGGGGCTGGTCCTTCCGCACGGCCTGCTGGAGCTGACCGCCGTCTTCGTCGCCGCCGGTACGGGACTGCGCCTGGGCTGGACCCTCATAGACCCCGGCCCCCGTACCCGGCGCACCGCGCTGGCGGAGGAGGGGCGCGCGGCGGTGGGCATGGCGATCGGCCTCACCCTGGTCCTGCTCGTCTCCGGCGCCATCGAAGGCTTCGTCACGCCGTCGGGCCTGCCCACCTGGGCCCGCATCGGAATCGGCGTCCTGGCCGAGGTGGTCTTCCTGGCGTACGTCTACGTCCTCGGCGGCCGAGCGGTCCGCGCAGGTGAGACCGGCGATCTCGACGCGTCGGACCGCAGCGCGTCGGTCCCCACCGCCGCGTGATGTGCGTTCCAGCCCTGTGAGCTGCTAGTCTCCTCTTCGCCCCGCAAGAGCCGTTGACACGGATGGCGTGGGGAGGTAGATTCAAACAGTTGCCTGGAACTGGACAGGTTCACAGGTCGCAGCTAGACTCTACGAGCTTCCAGAGAGTGTCGAGAGCGACACCTCGGAGAAGCACCTCCCGATTACTCAGAAATGAGCGGCCGGTCTGACCGGTCAAAAACTTCTGATAAAGTCGGATCCGCCGGAAAGGAAACCGCGAAACAAACGCGGGGACCTGGAAAGCGCCGAGGAAATCGGATCGGAAAGATCTGATAGAGTCGGAAACACCGAAGGGAAGCGCCCGGAGGAAAGCCCGAGAGGGTGAGTA